>CAMWLS010000020.1 GCA_947175205.1 uncultured Porphyromonadaceae bacterium
CCCAAAATTAACACTTTTTCCTAAATATCATGCACTGACTTTTCGGCTTGTGCCCTTATATGACTTATATGAGTTATATGCGTTACGTGAGATATGGGATGTGTGGGAGTTGTGGAGTTATAGAGGTGGGTGGGAAGTGTGGTGTAAGATTTTTTTGAAGGGAGGTCAGTTTATCTGATGGGAGATGGAGGCCAGGGCATCGGCAACTATGAAGGTGCTTCCTCCTATAAAAATTAAGTCATTCCGGACGGCATCTGTTTTCATTGCTTCATTGGTAGCGGTCCGGTACGCTTCTTCTACCGTCGGATATGATTCTCCATACAGTCCGAAAGGAGCAGCTTTCGCTTTAAGTTCTTCTGCCGCGAGGGCGCGAGGTACTGATGCCTGGGTAAAGTAGTATTTTGCGTGCGTGGGCATTATGGACAGTATTGCATCTATATCCTTGTCATTAACGAAGCCTATTACCAAGTGGAGCGGCCCCGAATGCTGTGCAAGTTTGGGCGCAAGGTATTTCCAACCGCCTATGTTGTGCCCAGTGTCGCAGATGGTCAGAGGATGGTTGCGCAGTTTCATCCATCGCCCCATGAGACCTGTGAGGATAGTGACGTTTCTTAATCCGTTGCTTACAGCGTGTGATGTAATCTGAATGTTACATTGTGCCATTAGTGTACGCAGGGCTGTAAGGATGGTAGCTGTATTGCGCACCTGACATGTTCCTGTGAGCTCTCCCTGAAGGTTACCAAAGTATGTATCTAAATAGGTAATTGTGTCATCGGACATTATGGCGCGACTGAATGACGGACTATCTTCCGCAAAAATTATGGGTGAGCCCGATGATTGTGCTTTCTGCTCAAATACATGGCGGACCGTCTCTCCGGCCTCACCAATGATTACCGGTATACCGGGTTTTATTATACCGGCTTTTTCACTTGCTATTTCTAACTCTGTATTCCCCAGCAGAGCGGTATGGTCTTTGGATATATTTGTTATGATGCTAAGGATGGGATTTACTATATTGGTACTGTCAAGCCTGCCACCCAAGCCTACCTCTATAACGGCAATCTGCACTCCTTGTCTCCGGAAGTATTCAAATGCCATAACGGTGGTAAGCTCAAAGAATGATGGTTGAAGACCTTGACAGTTTTTGCGATACCGTTCTACGAAATCACACACATCTTCTTCCGAAATCATGTTCCCGTTAACGCGAATACGTTCTCTAAAATCCAACAGGTGCGGTGAAGTGAAGAGTCCTACTTTATATCCCTGAGACTGGAGTACAGCTGCGAGTGTGTGTGACGTGCTCCCTTTACCATTTGTTCCTCCAACATGAATAACTTTCAATCTTTCATGCGGATTGCCAAAATACTCAGAAAGGGCTTTTACGGTATCCAATCCGGGCTTATATGCTCCGGGGCCCTGTGACTGGAAGACCGGTAGCTGTGTAAAAAGAAAGTCTGTAGCCTCTGAATATGTCATCTCAGGAATTTAATAAATTAAGAATCCGGCCAAGCCGGCAGCAATGATGATAAGGATTGGGTGAATGCGTGTGAACAGATTCAGTGCAAGTGCAGCAAGAGCAAGTCCTATACTGATGGCTATCTCGGCTGCGTCAGTACCAAAGTTAGCTTTGTTCATCAGGAGAAGGGCTGCAGAGGCAATGAGCCCGATTACCACAGGCCTAAGGCCACTGAAGACGCCCTTTATTACTTCGCTGTCTCGGTGACGGGCTATATAATGACCCGCGTATCTGACCAGGAGAAATGAAGGGAGGACCACTATAAGGGTGCAAAGTATGGAACCTAATATGCCCCAAATGGGAGAGGACAAGGTAGCTGTGGTATGTGCCGGAGCTACATATCCTATGTAGGTGGCAGAGTTTATACCTATGGGTCCGGGGGTCATTTGGGAGATCGCCACTATGTCAACAAACATTTTCTCAGTTATCCATCCCGGGTTAACCACTTCATTCTCTATCAGGGCAAGCATGGCATAACCGCCTCCAAAACCAAAAAGACCAATCTTGAGATAGCTCCATATGAGTTTAAGATAAATCATGCTTCACCTCCTTTCTGGCCAGACTTTTCCAATGCCAGACGACTGCGTCTAAGGTGCCACCAACCGCCCAGACCACCTAAGACAATGAATAGGATTGGATTTGAAATTACCGGCCATTTGGACCATATGAGTAATGCCACAATGGCCGGAATCCATGCCATTTTCAATGTTAGTTTCATGGAACGTGCAGAGGTGATTACGGGTGCCACAATCAGAGCCACCACCACGGGCCTGATACCTTTGAAAATGGCGGTCAAGGCAGGATTGGTAGTAATGGTTTCCGGTGTAAGGAAAATGGCAATAAGGAGAATGATGCTGAAGCTGGGCATGATGGTTCCTAAGGCGGCAATAATGCTCCCCGTGAGATTACGGAGCTTGTCTCCAACCACAACGGAAATATTAACTGCCAGAATACCCGGCATACTCTGAGCCACTGCCAGCAAATCTAAGAATTCTTCCTGTTTCAGCCAGTGATACTTATGAACTATTTCTCTTTCAATTATAGAAATCATGGCCCA
The DNA here is from genome assembly GCA_947175205.1 of uncultured Porphyromonadaceae bacterium. Lineage (GTDB taxonomy): Bacteria > Bacteroidota > Bacteroidia > Bacteroidales > Muribaculaceae > CAG-873. The sequence goes on from CAMWLS010000020.1 coordinate 2,574, forward strand.
TCCGCCGCCAAAAGTGAACGCGCCTATTTTGGCAAAGGTCAGGAAAAGGCGCGTCAGAGTTACTTGCTGCGGATTTTTCTCCTGTGATAAGGATTTTTCTTGTTCTCTCATGCTGCAAAATTAAATATTCACGGCATAATAACCAAGAGTATGTAAGCTCAAATAATGGGTTGAAAGAGCTCAGCATAAAATCAGCATAAAATAATTCAAATACTTTTTACCTGATAATTAGTGTCGGTGTAAGGGTTTTTTATTATTTTTGTTGGCTGAAGTGTTGGCAAATTGCCTGTACGGATAGAAGATGAGACAGATACCAAGAGGAGAAAAATATTTAGGAGTGCATGTGGAAAGCTTTCCGGATGTAGCGGTTGCTCCTTCTGAGGCGGCCGGATATGATGCATACTCTTTCTCTCTGAACCTGGTGAATCCTAAAGACTGGCGCAGCAATCCTATTACAGAGGATGTGGCTCAGTTATTTAAGGAGCAGTGTAAGATGTATGATTTTACTTCAGCTCATATTCTTCCTCACGCTTCATTTATTCCCAATCTGGCTTCTCCTGACTCCCGTAAGCTGGCATTTGCAAGAACGCTTATGGTGGATGAATTCCGTAAAGCAGCCCTTCTGGGTCTTACCATGGTGAATTTCCATCCCGGAGCACATCTTAATCAGTTAGAGGAAGAAGCGGCATTGGAACGTATATCGCACTCCATTAATTATATCCTTTCCAAAACAGAGGGTGTCTGCGCCGTGATTGAGAATACTGCAGGGCAAGGTTCTAATTTGGGATATACCTTAACCCAGATAGGGAATATTATTGCCGGAATAGAGGATAAAAGCAGGGTAGGTGTATGTATAGATACCTGTCATGCCTTTGCAGCCGGTTATAATCTCACTGACTCTCTGGCATATCATGAAATGTGGGATGAGTTTGATAACTGTATAGGTGCAGGCTATCTCAAAGGAATTCATCTCAATGATTCAGTCAGGGCGCTTGGCAGTCGCATTGACCGTCATGCGTCAATAGGCAAAGGATGCATAGGGATGGAGTTTTTCCAGCGATTTATGAATGATGAGCGCTTTAACGGTATCCCTATAATTCTGGAAACGCCTGATCCCAATAACTGGAAACAGGAGATTGAAACCCTTTATTCACTTGTGAAATAAGAAAATATTAATAATTCAAACAATATAACTCTTAAACCAACCATGAAAGAAAAGCATGATCTAAGTTTTTGGAAGCTATGGAATCTGAGTTTCGGATTCTTTGGTGTACAGATAGCTTATGCCTTACAGAGCTCGCAGGTGAGCCGAATTTTCTCCACCATAGGTGCTGACCCGCACGATTTAAGTTATTTCTGGATTTTACCACCGCTGATGGGACTGATAGTACAGCCTATTGTGGGAACTGCAAGTGACCACACATGGAACCGTTTCGGCCGTCGCCTTCCTTATCTGATTTTTGGTGCAACGGTAGCTATCATTGTAATGTGCCTGCTACCTAATGCCGGTTCATTTGGTTTCACCATCTCCCAAGCTATAATCTTTGGCTTAATCATGCTCATGTTCCTGGATACATCTATAAACATGGCTATGCAGCCGTTTAAGATGCTTGTGGGAGACTTTGTTAATGAGAAACAGAAGGGTCTGGCGTATTCCATTCAGAGCTTCCTGTGCAATGCAGGCTCAGTGGTAGGTTATGTAGCACCGTTTGTGCTTGCATGGTTCCTTCCCAAGACCGCTCCTGAAGGCGAGGTTCCACCTACAGTAACCGTGGCATTCTATCTGGGAGCCGCCATACTTCTGCTGTGTGTATTCTATACTATGGCTAAAGTGAAAGAAATGCCACCGGCCGAGTATGCCGCTTATCATGGTATAGATCCCGCGCTGGCAAAGAAAGAGCCACGCGAAAATCTCTTCAAGCTCCTGATTAAGGCTCCCAAGGTATTCTGGACCGTTGGTGTGGTACAGTTCTTCTGCTGGGCTGCTTTCCTTTATATGTGGACATATTCCACTGACGCTGTTGCCATTCAGGGTTTCAATGCTCCATCCATGACTGCTGTAAGTTCAGTTACCATTAAGGGCATTGACTACTCAGATAAATTTCTCTTTGATGATGATAAGTTAGTCCTGGATAACGGTAATTTCACCTTAGCCGGAATTAAGCTTGATAACTCAGAAGTAATGACTCCCAAGACTGTTGTTTTAGGTGATGTCACTCTCATCAAGGATGGCAAGATTAACTATGTTGACGGTTCATCTGTACTGGCACCCCATCAGGGCGTTATTGCGGTAGAGGGTAAGACTCTTATGGTAGATACAGTTGAGTATACAGGAGTAAAGGAGATTAAGTCTGTATCTCATTTCTCACAGATTAATCAGGATTCCAAACTGAAACTGGCCCATATTGCAAAGGAACGTAAAGACGGCAAATATGATATTGAAGAAGTGACTGAGCTGCCTTCAGTAACAAAAGCAGATGATATTACAGTGAACTATACCACTAAGCTGAATCCGGCCACCAAGGAATATCAGGCTGCCGGTGACTGGAACGGTAACTTACTTGCTGTCCAGGGTATAGTAGCGGTTCTCTGGGCTATTGTGCTTGCGCGCTTCCGTAGCCGTAAGATTGCATATTCACTGAGTCTTCTGATAGGCGCAGTCGGATTTGGTACAATAGCTCTTTTCCACAATCAGTATCTTCTCTTCATCAGCTATGGTCTTGCAGGATGCGGATGGGCTGCAATGCTGGCAATGCCTTTTACAATCCTTACCAACGCTCTTTCCGGAAAGAATATCGGTGCATATCTTGGACTGTTCAACTGTACCATCTGCCTGCCCCAGATAGCAGCGGCATTGTGTGGAGGTCTGATTCTTGGTATATTCCCCAACATTGTTTCCGGGGCTTCTGCCGGTGCACCTAACACAGTGTTCATGCTTGTTACTTCAGGTGTACTGATGCTTCTGGGTGCACTCTCAGTGTGGATTATCAAAGAGACCAGCGGAGAACCTATGTCCAAGGAAAACGTGAAGGAATCTTTCACTGACAGTCAGGAATTAGTGGCTGAGGATATTTAATTTATTAGTGCAATAATTAAATGGCGGGAGGGGGAAATTTCTCCTCCCGCTTTTTTATAATATGAAATCATTAAGAGAATTATTCAAAATAGGATATGGACCGTCAAGTTCCCATACCATGGGACCGCGTACTGCGTCCATACGCTTTCTGGAACGAACATCAGAAATACATCCGGTCTCATATGAGGTGACACTTTACGGCTCTCTGGCTGCTACCGGGAAGGGACACCTTACTGATGTGGCCATACTTGAGATATTGCAGCAAAAGGCTCCAACTGAAATCATATGGGAACCGGATACAGTCCTTCCCACACATACAAACGGCATGCTGTTCCGTGCATTAGATGCAGATGGGAAAGAGCTTGACAGAATGACGGCATTCAGTATTGGCGGAGGTGACATAATAGAAGAAGGCGAGCAACTGGTTCAGAGTAAGTCCATATACACCATGACTACCATAGGTGAGATTTTGAACTGGTGTGAGAATACAGGCCGGAGTTTCTGGGAATACGTAGACCACATAGAAGGAGAAGGAATCTGGGATTATCTTGCAGAAGTGTGGAAGGTGATGCGTGAGGCCGTGGAACGAGGCATTGAGGCTGAGGGTGTGCTTCCCGGAGGCCTTGGTGTGCGCCGTAAGGCAGTAAGCTACTATGTGCATGCAGCAGGATACAACAGCTCGCTTAAGAGTCGCGGCCTGGTTTATGCATACGCTCTAGCCGTATCAGAAGAAAACGCTTCGGGAGGAAAGATTGTCACTGCTCCCACTTGCGGCTCATGTGGCGTTCTCCCCGCTGTACTTTATCATCTCCATACCAGTAAAGGGTTCAGCGAGAAACGCATTCTGAGGGCACTGGCTACGGCGGGACTGTTTGGCAATGTGGTTAAACATAATGCATCTGTCTCCGGGGCTGAGGTAGGATGTCAGGGAGAAGTGGGTGTGGCATGTGCAATGGCAGCTGCGGCTGCATCTCAGCTTTTTGGAGGTACTCCTGCTCAGATAGAATACTCTGCAGAGATGGGCCTGGAGCATCATCTGGGACTCACCTGTGACCCTGTGTGCGGTCTGGTCCAGATTCCATGCATAGAGAGAAATGCATATGCTGCAGCAAGAGCTTTGGATGCTAACCTTTATGCAGCCTTCTCAGATGGCAGACACAGTGTGGATTTTGATAGAATAGTGGAAGTTATGAAACAGACGGGACATGATATTCCGTCCATTTACAAAGAAACATCAAGGGGAGGTCTGGCTATAATCAAATAAAAAATTTTTTTGATGGAGTAGTTTTTTGTATCAGGTTGCGTCTAATTATTAAACCACACTTTATCACACCTGATAAAATGAGAAATAACGACATATTTTTTGAGAACCTGGTAAAGGAACATAAAGCCACTATTTATTCCGTGTGCTATATGTTTGTTCAAGGCCGGGCAGAAGCTGATGATTTGTTTCAGGAGGTGTTGCTGAATATCTGGAAAGGCATTGGCACATATCGCTCTGAAAGTTCGCTGCGGTCCTGGATATATCGTATAGCGCTTAATACCTGTATTACATATAAGCGAAAGAAACGTATCCATACAGAGCCGCTTGATATAGCGCCCGCGGTTTTTGAAATTAATACGGCAGAAGGACGGCAGACAGAAGATTTACACAAAAGAATATTATGTCTTGCGCCCATGGACAGAGCCCTGATAATGCTTTGGCTTGAAGATATGTCATACCAGGAGATAGGTCAGATATTAGGTATTGAACCTAAACACGTAGGTGTTAAATTAGTACGTATTAAAGAAAAACTCAAGCAGATAGAACATTATGAAAACTGAAGTTCCTAAGATTCCAGAAATGGCAGCCACATCCATGTCCGACAATGATGAATTGCTGTCTTTACGTGCGCAGGTTGCGCAGCTGCGTCAACGGCTTCAGCAGTCAGAAATAGTAACTGACAAGATTATGAGGCAGGTTATGAGAGGCAAGAGTTCATGGCTTGGAGCCCTTGTCACATCTGAATTCATTGTATTACCTCTCCTGACTTTAGCTTTTATTTCATTCCTGAGTGCCATAAACGCATCTATACTCCCTGCCATAGTTTTCACAATATTAGCGGGTGTCAGCGCGTGGATGGACTGTTATACCCTCAATATTACAAAAAAGAGTATATATACGATGCCCTTATTGCAATTGAGAGAGTTTTTAATTAAGCAGAAGAAGCAACGTATTATACAGCTTATAGTGGAAGCCCCTCTGACCATAGCGTGGCTCTTATGGTTTGGTTATACAATTTTTGCCGCCCAGGCTGCAGATCCTGAACTAAAGCTGATACTCAATATTGGCTTTTGGGTAGGTCTTGCAATAGGAATTCCCATCTCAATCATTGTTATAACAATCATCTATTACAAAGCACAGAAGACAAACAATGAACTTATAGAACGGATTGATGAACGTCAGTCTGAATACCTACATAACATAAAGTGAAAATACAAGGGCCGCAGCGTAAAACTTTATGCCGCGGCCCTTGTAATAACAAAATATCTATCAGCGCATGCGGTTAAATGATTTAAGAAGGTTGTGATCTTTTGAAATACCGCGGTAAGCCATAAGCGCGCATATCAGTGCAAATGCCAGTAGCAGAACGCCTCCGCCCCAATAGAGTTCAGCTCCTTGCATGTGAGAATATACAAGGAAGATGGTTGCGGTCAGTGAGCATGCTATAAGGACCAAACTCAGGAGAGCTACAGTTTTCTGCTGTTTAAGATTCTTAAACATGAATATTGCTATAAGCAGCAATGCCGCAATGACAATATTCAGAATCATCAGCCCGGGAATCTCAGACATTACATGTCTTGTCCCTGATTCAACTTCTGTAGCAAAAGGTGTGAAGCAGAATATGACCATCAGCACTGCTCCAATAAAAAGATAGAGGGATTGAATACGTTGTATCATTGTTAAGGCGATTATAAATTATGTTCACGGTGATATCGGAGGGCGTCTATGACAAGATGCATGTTTTCAGTCTTGACACCTGCCATTGACAGATAATTCATGTCTTTTGTAATTCCACGGATAACGCTTTCCAGTCCGTCCGGGTCAGCATCAGCAGAGAGACTGTACAGGTTTAAAGCTTCTCTTACGTGCCCCTGTGCAAGCGCTACATGACCCAGATTAAGGTAATCCACTGCCATGGGATTGTCTTTAACTATGCGTGTATAGTATGCGTATGAGTTCTCAAAATCACGGCATAAAAGGAGTGTCCAGGCTAAAGCACGCCATATGTCAGGCTGATTCTCTCTGAGGTAATCAGCTTTAAAGAAACGTTCCTTAGCTTTCTCAGGCTGACGGTTTTCCAGGAGCATATATCCAAGACGCATGGCCACAGAAATGTCATCCGGAATAATTTTCTCAAGGCGTTCCATACGTTCAAGGGCCATGGACAAGTTCCCGGTTTTATGCAGGCAGTGAGCCAGTCGGCGAAGTGTCCATACAGAATTTTCATCCATAAGCTCCGCTTGCTGATAGTATTTTATGGCCTCATCCGTGTGGCCTGTGCGCTCAGCGCAGTAACCCATTTTCTGAAAGCGTGAGGCAGATGGTTCAACAAAGAGTTCAAGGCGTTTGAACACCGCCAGGGCGTCATCATAGCACTTCTGTGTAAAGAAGAACTCAGCAACCATACTTAACGTGTCAGCCTCCGTGAAATCAGGGTCAAGAATGGGAATACCAACAAGGTTTATAGCGGCAGCAAAAGGATTAAAGAACTCTGCTTTTCTGCGGAACAGCATATAAAACCGGTAAAGATTCTGAACATAGCTATTAATATTAACCCGTATGCCACGTGAATCTTTCAGCTCTTTTATCTGTTCAGAAAGAGCTTCCATCTGCTGTTGCAGCTGCATGCGTATGAGCTGTTTCTGATTTTCAGGAATAAGATTAAACTGGAGTGCCATTGAAAATCTATCACTGTCACACATCCCGGGACCCTGAGCCAGGAGTTCTGAAAGTTTGGCGTTATCTTCAAGTTCTAATAAAGCGGGGTCAAAAGGCATGAACCAGTTGCTTACTTTGTGAAAGAACGGGAACGACTTCAGACGGCTGAACGGAGCCATATAGACATCCGTACCCTCCATGTGGAGTTCGTTTAATTCTTTTAGACGATCTTTTAATCCGCTGTCCCTCATGAGTTCTTCCCATTCAGGATTTTCTGCCATCTCAAGGGGGTCAGATGAGCCGGGATTCCCTATTTTGTCCATCATATCACCCCCTAATTTAATCATTTCGGGGATGATATCATTACTGAAACTATCACTTATCTCACGTGTCCGCCGAGTGCGTATCAGTTCCATGAATGTTGTGGTAAGCTCTTTTCTCCATAAAGGAAGGTCCCGCATGTTTTCCAGCGCCACCTCAACCTGTTCAGGATGAATTCTTCTCTTGTAACGGTAGAATGCCAGTAGTAACCCCGTAATAGCGCGTGCGCGGCAGTCAAGGGCTTCTGAACTTTCTTTATCATGAATAGCGAAATGGGTGTAAATAGTGGCAAGGAGTGTGAATCTGACAGCCTCATAACATTCCATAAGTCCTAAGGTGATGCCACTTATGGCCAGAAGCTTTACTCTTACAGGTACCTTGGAGTCCATCAGCTTTTGCACGGCCTGGAAATCATCCTCTGAGATAGGATTTACGGCCCAAAGGAGATTAAAGATTTCGTATTCAGCGTCTTCAACATCTTTCTTTTCGTTGCGGGAAAGGGGTGCATAACCCTCAGCAGTGCCTACCCGTTGACGCACAACATAATCCTCTCCTAACGATATGTAAGCTCTTATGACAGAAGCTACTGAGACCTCAGGGCGCAGACTGTTCGCCCTGACAGTATTATAGTACAGGGTAGGCTCATCAACACTTAATCTGCGTCTCACCACTACATCAAGTAGCGTTCTGGCCCGCATGATTAATTCTGAATACAGACGGTCTCGCTGTGGGTCAGCCGCTCCGTCAGCCATATATGTAAGAAGACGGATATAATTATCTTCAAGTTCCTTAATGCAGTCCAGGCTTTTATAGTCAGAATTCTGGGCTGCCATTGTTGAAAGCTCTGACAGGGCCATGTGGAGCTGCTTTTTATTCAGTGCTTCCTTAATGCGGTTGGAAGCTTGTATAAGTTGAGTCTTGTTCATATCTGAAGGCTTAGCAATTTTTATGCCAACTATCAATAATTTCCATTAATTCCTTGTGCTCAGCATCCTTCCAGATATTAAAAGGAATATCAATAAAACACGTCCGGCTGTCACGGTATTTTATTCTGAGGAACTTTCCCATGTCTGTAACTTCCTCAATATCCTCCACCATTATGGTCTTGGGCTTAGGTGCTTTGACTGTTACTGTCTGATACTCCTCAGAGTCAGTGCTAATTTTCTCATATTTCTCCTTATTTAGAAAGGTTATCACTATTTTATGGTGGGTAATTTCCAAGATACGTGGAAAATAACAGGATATTCCTTCCTTAGAGAGTCCGTCAGTAAAGAAGGCCCAGGCCATTAACATGGGAAGTATTATCAACAGAATCATCAGAGCCACAATAATCCAGCGGACATCTGAATAACAGTAAGCCAGCACAGCTGCACAGGCAAGCGGCAGCAGCCAAATATACCATAAACGCATCAGCCGCCTCATTACCATGGTGCGGATGAACTTTCCGGCAGAAACGGTAAACGGGCGGCTGATGAGTGTCATTTCTGTTGGGTTATTCCTTTATGCCATCACGCTTCAGGAGGGCGTCAATTGAGGGATCTGCGCCACGGAAACGCTTGTATAGTATGGCGGGGTCCTCTGTACCTCCACGGGTTAGGATGTTTTTACGGAAACTGTCTGCGGTATTACGGTTAAAGATACCGTCTTCCTTAAACTTGGCAAAAGCATCAGCATCCAGAACCTCAGCCCATTTGTAGCTGTAATAACCGGCAGCGTAGCCTCCGGAGAATATGTGGCTGAACTGGGGTGAGGTAAGTGAACCTTCAACAGGAGCAAACACGTTTACTGCAGCGGTGGCATCCTGCTCAAATTTAGTCACGTCAAGAACGGGAGCAGTAATGGTGTGCCAGGCCATATCAAGATAGCCAAACATGAGCTGGCGCAGGCATGCGTAAGCAGCTCCAAAACGGGCTGAGCGTACAAGACCGTCAACAAGCTCCTGAGGAATGGGCTCTCCTGTCTGGTAATGACGTGCAAAGCCATCCAGGAATTCACGTTCTGTCAGATAATTTTCATTGAACTGTGAGGGTAGTTCCACGAAATCTCTGTAAACGGCGGTACCGGACAGTGAGCTGTACTTGGTGTCAGCAAGAAGTCCGTGCAGTGAATGTCCAAATTCGTGCAGGAAGGTCTCCACCTCATCCGGAGTCAGGAGAGAAGGCTTGTCAGCAGTGGGTTTGGTGAAGTTCATTACTATGGTTACCACGGGGCGGCTGTTGACACCGTCTTCAGTAATAAACTGATCCTTGAAAGAAGTCATCCATGCACCGGGACGCTTGCTTTCCCGGGGGAAGAAGTCTGTGTAAATTACACCCACAAACTTGCCATCTTCATCAGTAACGTCATAAGCCTTTACGTCAGGATGATAAACCTGGATGTCAGGATTCTCCTTGAACTGCAGGCCGTAAAGTTTTGTGGCCAGGCCAAATACACCGTTAACAGTGTTGGACAGCTCAAAATATGGGCGCAGAGCCTCTTCATCAAAGGCGTATTTTTCTGATTTAAGTTTATTACTGTAATATGAGTAGTCCCAGGGCTTCAGTTCCATGTTAAGGCCTTCAAGGGCTGAGGCATATTCAGTAAGTTCTTTCATCTCAGCCTGTGCAGAGGGACTGTATGCCTCTTTTAGTTGATCCAGAAGCTTATAAACTGCCTGAGGATTTTTAGCCATAGTGGTCTTGAGATTCTGTTCAGCGTAAGTGCTGCTTCCAAGCAGATTAGCTATCTGACGGCGGACATCAGCAATTCGGGCCAGAATCTCCATGTTGCTGTATTCACCCTTGGTATTACGGGAAGTGTACAGTTTATAGAATTTCTCACGCACACTGCGGTCAGCTGCATTTTTCATGACAGCCACATAGGTGGGCATTGCCAGCGTAAAGAGATACTCTCCTGAGCGATTCTCTGCCACAGCTGCTTCAGCCGCCGCAGTTATCACATCCTCGGGGAGGCCGTTAAGTTCCTCTTTTTTGAGCCAGATTTTGTAAGTGTTGAGTTCTCGGAGTACGTTCTGACCGAATTTAGTTGTAAGTTCTGATAATTCTGCAGAAAGTTTCTTATACTCATCACGGGCAGAACCTTCCAGGGTGGCGCCGCTCAGGGCAAAAGAGTCATAAGTTTTCTGGAGCAGACGGGCATCCTCAGTGTCCAGATTATATAACTCACGGTTATCATAAACCTGCTTTATGCGCTGCCACAAAGCTTCATTGAGAATAATGGAGGTGGAGTAATCACTGAGCTTCTGAGAAACGGATATGGACAGTTCCATCATCTTATCATCAGCGTTGGCGGAGAGCAGGGGGTAAAACACGTTGAGGGCACGGTTTAAATCTTCACCTACACGTTCAAGGGCAACTATGGTATTGTCAAAGTCAGGCATTGAGCGCTGCATGGTTATTGCTCTGATTTCCTGCTGAGCCTTTTCAATACCCAGATCAATGGCTTCCTCAAAGTCTTTTACGGTAATGTCGTTAAAAGGAGGAGTCTGATGGGGAGTCTTAAACTCCGTTATGAGCGGATTTACGTGATTGTCAGTAGCTGCTGCAATTGAAGTTGTATTCTGAGACATAGCAGAAAGAGATGCAAAAGTTAATGCGGATAATAAAATTTTTCTCATATAACAAGTAGCTATAAGGTGTTAATATGCAAAGATATTATTTTTCCCGTTCAGAGCATATTAATTTAAATTAAAAAAAGAAAATGACATGTGCGTAGGGATATTTTGGGAGTTATTTTTTGCAGTGTGCAGGGTAATAATTATTTTTGTCAGGAAATGTCAGATACGCCGTCTACATCACTCCACACCCTCCAGGGGATAGAAAAAATGGAAAAGGCCTTGCGCAGTAATGGATATAATGTTACCCATGAGCGCCGGGTTATCATGACTTATCTCTGTGGCAGGGCAGGTAAGGTGGTGTCTGTACGCCAGGCAGTGGCAGAACTTGCACAACTGCAGTCAGGTATCACGGAGCCTACGGTTTATAACACCATTCGCCTGTTTGAAACTTTGGGCCTGTTGATGACCTGTGAGGACGCTAAAGGAAGAAAGGCATTTACCGTATCAGAGGATACGCGGGACAGGATTTTTCTTGTATGTGAGAATTGCGGAAGTGTCCGTGTGAAAGCTAATGAGGAGGTGGACCGTTTCCTAAGGCGAAGCTCTTTTGGAGCATTCTCTTCTCAGTGGTATAGCCTGCGCATTATGGGTCTATGTGCCGGATGCCGGCGGAAATTATCACGTGCAGGAAAAAGAAATAGCTCTAAGAAATGAATTTTAAACCAACATTATAAAACTGATGAAAGTAGACGTATTGCTCGGCCTCCAGTGGGGCGATGAAGGAAAAGGTAAGGTTGTGGATGTGTTGACACCGTGTTATGACGTGGTGGCACGCTTTCAGGGCGGTCCCAATGCCGGACACACACTGGAGTTTGAAGGGAAGAAATACGTGCTTCGCTCTATACCTTCAGGTATTTTCCAGAGCGGACAGGTTAATATTATAGGTAACGGAGTAGTTCTTGATCCCATTCTGTTTGCTCAGGAGGCCAGGGCTCTGGAAGAGTCCGGAGTGGATTTACACAAGGTGCTCAAGATAAGTAAGAAAGCACATCTGATTTTACCCACTCACAGACTGCTGGATGCTGCTAATGAGAAATCAAAGGGCGCATCCAAAATAGGCACCACCGGTAAGGGTATAGGTCCTACTTATACAGACAAAATCTCACGTAACGGTTTACGCGTGGGAGATACGCTTGCCAATTTGGATGAGAGATATGCCGCTGCCCGTGACCGTCACCTTGGCATGCTTAAAGCCATTGACGCTACGGCTGACATGGAAGCACTTGCGGCTCTTGAAAAAGAGTGGTTTGAGGCTGTGGAATATCTCAAAGGCTTTGACCTCATAGATAGCGAGCACTATATTAATCATGCCCTGGCTGAAGGGAAATCAGTGTTATGTGAAGGTGCCCAGGGCACCATGCTTGACGTGGACTTTGGCTCATATCCCTTTGTGACTTCAAGCAACACCATCTGTGCCGGAGCTTGTACCGGTTTAGGTGTAGCGCCTAATAAGATAGGCCATGTTTTTGGTATTTTCAAGGCTTACTGTACCCGTGTAGGCAGCGGACCTTTCCCTACGGAACTCTTTGATGAGACCGGCGCCACTATCCGTAATCTGGGGCACGAATATGGCGCTGTAACCGGGCGTGAGCGTCGCTGCGGCTGGGTGGACCTGGTAGCACTCCGTTACGCCATAATGCTTAATGGCGTTACAGAGCTTATTATGATGAAGAGTGATGTCCTTGACGGATTCAAGGAAATAAAGGCATGTGTGGCTTACAAGATAAACGGGGAAGAAGTAAGGGACTTCCCTTATGATATTGACTCAGTAGAAATTGAGCCGGTTTATGTAACCCTCCCCGGGTGGGAAACAGACATGACTTCCATGAAGTCAGAAAATGAGTTCCCGGAGAACTTCAAGGCTTACATACGTTTCCTTGAGCAGGAACTTCAGGTGCCGATAGCCATTGTTTCAATAGGCCCGGACCGTGAACAGACCATAGTTCGTAAACAAATAAAATAACTCTCTCTAAACTTTACAATCATGGCAAAAGTAAAACCCTTCCGCGGTATACGTCCGCCCAAGGAAATGGTGACAGAAGTAGCTTCACGCCCTTATGATGTTCTCAACAGTGAAGAAGCGCGTGCTGAGGCTGATGGAAATCCCAAGTCCCTGTACCATATTATCAAACCGGAAATAGACTTTGAACCGGGAACAGATGAGCATCATCCCAAGGTTTATGATCGCGCCGTTGAGAACTTCAAGGCTTTCCGTGATAACGGTTGGCTGGTTCAGGATGACAAGGAACATTATTATATTTATGCACAGACCATGAACGGGCGCACACAGTACGGCATAGTAGTTGCCGCTAATGTGGATGACTATATGGAGGGCCGCATAAAGAAACATGAACTCACCCGCAGGGATAAAGAAGAAGACCGCATGAAGCATGTGCGCATTAACAGCGCAAACATTGAACCGGTTTTCTTTGCATTCCCTGATAACGAGAAACTGGAGGAAATCATCCGTACTGTAACGGCCGGCGAGCCTGAATATGATTTTACCGCTCCTGACGGATTTGGACATCATTTCTGGGTGGTGGAAGATGATAAGATGATAGCTGACATTACTGCCGCCTTTGACAAGATACCCTATCTTTATATAGCTGACGGACATCACCGTACCGCTGCGGCCGCTCTGGTGGGTAATGAAAGGGCGCGTCTGAATCCTGACCATAAGGGTGACGAGGAGTATAATTACTTCCTGGCAGTGGCATTCCCTGCGTCACATCTTAAGATTATTGATTATAACCGCCTTGTTAAGGACCTTAACGGCCTTTCACCTGCAGAATTCCTGGAAAAGCTGGAATACAACTTTATAGTAACGGATATGGGAACTGAAGAATATGCTCCTGAGAAGCTGCATAATTTCAGTCTATATCTTGCCGGTCACTGGTATTCGCTTACCGCACGCGAAGGAACATATAATGATTCTGACCCCATAGGAGTGCTGGATGTTACTATATCATCTGATTTGATACTCCGTGACTTGCTCGGTATTCATGATTTACGCTCAGACAAGCGCGTTGACTTTGTGGGTGGCATCCGTGGTCTGGGAGAACTCAAGCGCAGGGTTGATTCAGGAGAGATGGCAGCCGCTCTCGCTCTTTTCCCCGTCAGCATGGAACAGCTGATGAACATAGCTGATACGGGCAACATCATGCCTCCTAAAACCACCTGGTTTGAGCCCAAACTCCGCTCCGGTCTTATAATTCATGAATTTTAGTCCTCCGTTCCCAAATACGTGAACAGAGTGTAACAGATTCTTAGAAAAGATACCTATAGAAAAAATCCGAGGTCATTGCTGGCCCCGGATTTTTTAGTGTGTGTAGAGTTCCATACATTTGGGAACTATGGGGTGAGGGAACATTTATATAGATAGCTTAATATTTCTAAAACTAATATTATATCCCGTCATCGGGTGATGTGGTGTTAGTGTCCTGGCCTGATGGCTTGGTTGCTCCGGCAAAAATCTTGGAGAGATATTTCTCCTGGAAGTGTTGCAGAAGTTCCCAGAAGTTGGGGACAAAGAGTGTTCCCAGAACTGCGTTAACCGCCATACCGAATACCACGGCTGTTCCCAGGGCAATACGGCTATTGGCACCCGCTCCGGTTGCAAACAGCATGGGCATCACACCAAAGACAAAAGCCAGGGCGGTCATAAGAATAGGCCTCAGACGTACCTTGCCGGCATCCATGGCCGCTTGTCTTATGGGTAAGCCGGCCTTACGGTAATCCATGGCATATTCCACAATAAGTATTGCGTTCTTGGCAGCCATTCCCAGGAGCAATATAATACCTATCTGCGTATATATGTTCACGTTCTGACTCATGAACAGACAGCCTATAACAGTTCCCAGAATAGCCGTAGGGGTAGTAATGATTACAGCAATGGGGTCAGTCCACGATTCATATTGCGCAGCCAGTACCAGAATGGTAATTATGATGGCAAACAGCAGGACTGAGGTTATTGTGGTTGTTGCTGAGGTCTCCTGATAAGATTCACCGGTCCAGGCATATGAGTACTGATTACCCAGGGCTTCTTTAACTACATCCTCCATTATGGCTATACCTTCAGACGAACTTACGTTCTTGGCAGTTGTAGCGGTAAGTGAGGCGGTGTTGTACATGTTATATCTGGCAACTGTAGCCTGCCCCATAACCGGTTCTACTGTAGCAAATGCGGCAAACGGAACCATCTTGTCCTCATTATTGCGGACTGTAAGATTTAGTACATCCTGTGGGTTACGACGCGCTGAGCCTTTTGCCTTCACGTTAACCTGATATACTCTGCCAAACTCAACAAAGTCATTAACATATGCACCGCCCATGTAGGCTGAGAGGGTTGAATACACTGACTCCAGCGTCAGGTTATACAGTTTCACACGGTCACGGTTAATCTTAACGGTGTACTGCGGGACCTCGCCCTCGTACATGGAAGTCACACTCTTAATTTTTGGATTCTTAAGAGCTGTTTCCTGAACTTTAGCAAGGGCCTCCTTCATCTGTGCGGCTCCGAGATTATTAATGTCCAGTAGCTGCATTTCAAGTCCTGAACTGCTTCCAAGACCGGGAATGGCAGGAGGATTTACTGAGAACACTATTGCTTCCTGTATGTCAGCAGTAAGCTCATTCACCTTGTCCATTATGGCAGTTGCATCCTGACCCTTACCTTTTCTCTCACTCCAGGGTTTCAGAACCACAAAGAAAGAACCAACATTGCTTGTGTTGCCGCCTCCTATAAATGAGTTTCCGGCAACAGATATCACATCCTTTACTTCCGGGATAGTCAGTATATCCTTGGTTATTCGGCTCATCACGCTGTCAGTACGTTCAAGAGATGCACCGGTGGGCAGCTGTACTGAGGTCATGAAATAACCGTTGTCTTCTTCTGGGATATAACTTGTGGGCAATTTTACAAAGCCCCATATAGCCACAGCAATTATGGCGCCGAAAATTGTAAAGGCCAGCATGGGGTGCTTCAACATTCTTCCCACAACGCCGCTATAAGCGTTCAGAGTGCCGTTAAACGCCTTGTTAAACCATCTGTACACAAAGAACTTAGCGGGTTTACGCGGTCTCAGGAAGAGTGCACACATGGCCGGAGTGAAAGTCAGCGCGTTGAAGCCAGAGAAGGCAGTGGAGACTGCAATGGTGAGTGCAAACTGTTTGTAAAGTTGACCTGTAATTCCTGAAATGAAGGCGGTGGGAATGAATACGGAGAGTAATACCAGCACTTCTCCTACCACCGGGCCCTGAAGCTCATTCATGGCCTTCTCTGCGGCCTGGCGCGGAGTCAGTTTGCCCTGGTCCAACAAGCGGGCACAGTCTTCCACCACCACTATGGCGTCATCCACCACTATTGCTATGGCAAGGACAAGACCAAACAGCGTCAGGGTGTTTATAGTGAAGCCCAGCAGCTTCATGACGGCAAAAGTGGCAATCAGAGAAACGGGAATGGTAAGCATAGGGATTACCACGGCGCGCCAGTTTTGCAGGAACAGCAGTATCACCAGCATTACAATAAGAGTGGTTTCGGCAAACGTCATCAGAACCTCGTCAATGGACGCATTTACCACGTCTGTGGTATTGAGGATAACGTTATAGTGTATGCCTTTAGGGAAATATTGTTGGAGCTGTTCAAGACGTGCCTCGCAGGCCTTTGCCACGTCAAGGGCGTTAGCACCCGGGAGTTGGCTTATACCTATAAGTCCGGCGGGAACTCCGCTGACAGATGACTGCATGGAGTAAGTCTGACTGCCTAATTCAACATCTGCAACATCCTGCAGGCGGAGCATGGCTCCGCTGGGTTCAGTACGTAAAATTATGTTTCCAAACTCCTCCGGTGTGATAAGACGACCACGAGCGGTGAGGGTGTACTGGAACTGCTGGTCAGCAGGCACGGGTGATTCACCGGTGGAACCGGCGGAGACCTCCATGTTCTGGCTTTGAATCATGGACATTACATCAGCCGGTGTAAGGCCGCGGACACGCATCTCATCAGGTTTGAGCCAGATACGCATGCTGTACTCACCGGCGCCAAATGCCTGCACACCTCCCACACCATCTATACGTGAGAGCTCATCCACAACATTAAGCTTGGCGTAATTCGTGAGATATAAGGCATCATAGCGCTCACGGTCATCAGTCTGGAGTGCCACAAACATGAGCATGTTAGAGGCCTGTGAGGTAACGCTTACGCCCTGTTCTTTTACTGCAGTTGGCAACTGAGCCTCAGCCAGAGCCACACGGTTCTGTACCTTAACGGTGGCCATATCCAGGTCTGTTCCCACCTCAAAAGTGATGGTAAGGTTGTATGAGCCGTCTGAATTTGAGTCAGAGCTCATATACATCATTCCTTCCACGCCGTTTACCTGCTCTTCAATGGGTACGCCCACGGTTTCAGCCACGGTCTGAGCGTCAGCGCCGGGATATGAGGCCGTCACCATTACAGTGGGTGGAGTAATGTCAGGGTATTGAGCCAGTGGGAGAGTCTTGACGGTTATCACTCCCACTATAATCATGAGTATGGCTAAGACAGTGGCAAAAATGGGCCTGTCTATAAAGAACTTTGAAAACATAATGCGCGAGGTTAAGAGTCTTTATTCCATTTTTGGTTTCACTGTCATGCCATCACGTACTTTCTGTATGGCCTCTGTCACATATCTGTCACCGGCTTTAAGTCCCTTGGTTATTATGCGGCGTGTACCCACGGTCTGACCCACTTCTACAGGCGTATAGACCACTTGATTGTCTGAATTGACCACAAAGACATAACTGCCTAACTGGTCTGAACCAATAGCGCTGCTATTGACCAGGATGGCCTGAGGCTCAAATCCAAAAGGGAGGTCAACACTTGCAAACATGCCATCTTTAAGCTCTCCATATTCATTTTTTACATGCGCCTCAAGGTTCATGGTGCCGGTGGACAGATCCACGTTAGGCGCCATATATGTCAGATTACAGGTGTAAGAATGGGGGAGATTGTCAGAGAAATGAATAGGCATCTTAGTAAAGTCTATTCTCTGCTTCATTATACTGTCATTAAGCATGGTGATGTATCTGCTGTCCTCAATGGCGAAATGAGCAATCATATAAGCATCATCATATAAGGTCCCCAGTCGTACCGGAGAGGCAGAGCCATTGAGGAACGAGCCCACACTGAGAGCATTAGATGTCATATGCCCGTCAAAGGGAGCACGTACAGTGCAATACCCCAGCTGGGTGGAGGCTGTAGACACAGCTGCCTGAGCCTGGCGTACAGCAGCCTCAGATGACTCTAAAGCGCTTCTTGCCTGTAACAGTTCATCACGGCTTACAGCTTCTGTTGCAAAAGCACGTTCCACGGCTGCCGCGTGGCTGCGGTTGTAGTCAAGTTCTGCTTTAGCAGTGGCCAGACGTGACTGCGCTTCCTTGAGAGCATCAGCATAAGGGCTGGCATCAATTTCATAGAGCAATTGTCCCTCGTGGACGTAATCTCCGCCAGAGTAGTTTACGCTTTTCAAATATCCGTCAACGCGGGCCATAAGGTCCACGGTCTTATCAGCCGCAATGTAGCCCGGATAAGTCTTGTATAATACCACAGAGTCTATCACAGGAGTGGCCACTGTAACTTCCATCACTTCCTCTGTCTTTTCTTCAGTATGGCCGGATTTACAAGCAGTAAAGAGGGTCAGCGCGCTTACCGCAAACATGGCGGTGGTCTTATTCATTTTCATATATGGGGTCATCTTAACGTTTTCTGTACATATTCATCTGTCTGCCAGCTGCCACCCAGGGCTTTATAAAGTGTCACCAGGGATATCAAGGCATCTCCGCGGGCTGCAATGTTATTGTTTTGAGCTTCCAGCATATTCACCATGGCCTGAGCTACGTCTGTAAATGATGACAGACCGCTTCGGTAGAGTGATATGGCTTTATCTTCTGCCTCACTGCTCCACTTCATAACTTCTTCCAGGGCCTGGATATGCCTTAGAGAGTTGATATAGGTGGACATGGCATTATCAGTCTCCTGAACGGCATTCATGACCGTTAAGTTATATGAGTCTATGCTGTTCTCAAGTTCAAGGCGTTGCTGTTCAACATTGTATTTTCTTCCAAGTCCGTCAAATACTGTCCAAGACAGGGTGGGGGCTATGGAGTAAGTGTAGCTGTTTCCCTTAAACATGTCCTCCAGGTTTCGGGCTGAGGTGCCTATGGAGCCCTCAATGGTAAGAGAGGGCAGGTATTCCTTTCTGGCAATACCTAATGCTGCCGCTGCGGCATCAACCTTATCTCTGGCCTCAATAAGATCCGGTCTTCGTGAGAGAAGATCCATGGGGAGACCTGTATAAATATGATACTCAAGTTCCGGCATGGGTTTGGGCTCCTTTAGGAGTGAATAGAAATTGGCGGGATATTCTCCCATAAGTACTGCTAAAGAGTTAATCCCCGTATGAATGGAATTTTCAAGCATGGGAATGGATGCAACAGTTGAATAATATACAGTGGAAGCCTGTGATACATCCAGCATGGATGCAAGGCCTGCAGCATATCTGTCACGTGCTATATTTAGAACGGTCAGCTGTCTCTCAGCATGCTTACGTGCTACGGTGAGTTCTGCCTGCCACATTCTGATTTGGAAATATGTCTCAGCTATCTGTGCTCTCAGCGATACCATGATACCTGTATATTCTGCTCTTGAGGCGCGATAATTGGCTTTACTCTGTTTAACCTTAGAGCTGAGTTTCCCAAAGATATCTATTTCCCAGCTCATGTTAGCACCCAGATTCCAACCGCGTGAATATGAAGCCGGAACGTCACTCCCTTCAAGGGCTCCTGAGGCTCGGGCTCCAGACCAGCCTGCACTTACGTTTACGGTGGGATAATAAGCGGCCCGTGCGCTGCCAATACCCGCCTTGGCAATCTGCATCCTCCTTATGGCCATGGAAATGTCATAGTTGTTACTTACTCCAATATCAAGCAGTGAATCCAGCAGGGGGTCTTTAAATACCTTCCACCAGCTTGTGTTGAGCAGTTCATCTTCAATGAAGTGCCCGTCACTCAGCCAGACCTGTTGTATGGGTTCATGAAGGTATGCAGTATCAGCAGAGCGTCCGCCAATGGTGTGATGGGACAGGGGTTCTATCTCCGGTACCGGTAATTTATCCTGAGTCTGAGCCGCTATATTCCCACTCATAAATATACATGATGAAATAACGGCGCTCAGTTGTAGAAGGCGTATGCGAGACATGTAAGTCATGTGATGAAATTAAATGTATAAAGAGTTATGGGTACTTAATTAACATTTTCAGTTAGAATTCCGTTTACAGAGAGAAAATTAATTTAACACTCATTAACTCTGATGGTATCATATGACTTACTGCACTTGCTTAATAAATTCAGAATAGCTACCTTTGCGGCATTGCCAATTTATACATTTTTAAGATGAAAAAGATTTTAACAGCCGCATTAATAGTTGCGGCATCAGCCCAGGCCTTTGCTGAAGGGTATCAGGTGAATACGTTAAGTGCCCGTCAGAATGGTATGGGACACACAGGAACCGCACTTAAGCTGGGCGCAGAGAGTCAGATTTTTAATCCGGGTGCGCTTGGATTTTTAGATAAGAATCTGGAGTTTAAAGGGTCCGTTACTGGAATCTTTGCTACGGCTTCTGCCACCCATGAAGGCATAACTTATAAAACCAATAATACCGCCTCTACCCCCATGTCCATTAATCTGGGTATGAGCGTATATGATAATTTAAAGGTGGGAGTTTCTTTTTATACACCATATGGAAGCGGGATACGCTGGGGTGAAGAATGGCCGGGAGCTGTCCTTAATGAGAGTGTGACTCTGAAAGCATTTACCCTGCAACCTACAGTGGCATGGCGAATACTTCCCAATCTGTCAGTGGGTGCAGGTGCCATGATAACGTGGGGAACAGTTAATCTTGACAAGGGACTTGTGCCTGCCTCAAGTTTCAATTATTTATTAAGTCAGATGGGTATCCCGGCCTCCTATGCATGTCCTCCTGCCTCTATTAATCTAAACGGTAGAAGTTCAGTTACTGCCGGTATAAATGTGGGTGTGTTATGGGATATAACAGACAGCTGGAGTGTGGGCTTCTCCTTCCGCCAGATGATGAAACTGAATGTTAAGAGTGGTATTGCTTCACTTTCTTATGCTGATGAGATGTCTCAACAGATATTGCAGCAGACGCTGGGAGTGCTGAATCAGTCAGATTTCTCAGCTTCAATGCCTGCTCCTGCCGTGTACAATCTTGGTTTAAGTTATAAACCTCTTAAAAAGTTAACTCTTGCCTTTGATGCTCAGCTGACAGGCTGGAAAACATATAAGAGTCTTGATATAGAATTCCTTAATCCGCAGCTTTCAGGTTTTAATCAGAATCTTCCCAAGAATTATAAGAACTCATGGACATTCCACTTAGGTGCTGAATATAATCTTACTGAGCGTTTTGATATAAGAGCGGGGTTAATGGTGGATACCACTCCGGTAAATATGAGACATTATAATCCTGAGACGCCCGGTGCTACAAAAATTGAGCCTGCGGTTGGCTTCTCATTCAGTCCGGTTAAGAACTTCAGTATAGACGCGTCATTATTATATGTGGCCGGTTTAAAACGTGATAATGCGTCGTGTTCTTATGAAGATGTTCTGACAGGTCATGAGAATGTCTTTACAGCTGACTATAAGGTACATGCTATTAATCCGGCAATAGGTGTAACCTTCTCTTTCTAAAGCTGAGCAGTAATATAATTAACCGGGAAAGCGATTACACATTTCTGTTTAACTTTTTTTAAGTAATAAAGGCGGTAACTCCATCGTGATTGTTGGCAGTTGCCGTCTTTTCTATGTTTTGTGCATTAACATTATGACTTGAAAATAAGAATATCAGAGACGTAAACGGCTGTGTAAGAGTGCTGAGAGGATTATTTTTTGTAAAATCTGAGATTTTTCTTACCTTTGCGCGTGTTTTCAATAAAATGCTCTTATGGAAGAATCCAATAAAGCTATTAACTTACTTATAGAAACAAGCTGGGAAGTGTGCAACAAAATTGGAGGCATTTACACTGTGCTGTCCACTAAAGCGCGCGTTCTCAATAAATTATACGGAGACAAGGTGGTGTTTATCGGTCCTGATGTATGGACAGAAGAACATCCGAGTCCCTTCTTTACTGAAGACCATACTGTTTTAAAAGACTGGAAAGAGGCTTTGATGCTTCCAGAAGGGGTCAGTGTACGTGTGGGACGCTGGGATATTCCCGGACGCCCAAAGGTCATACTGGTACGTTTTGACGGAATGTATGCCTGTAAAGACGCATTTTACGGCCGTATGTGGGAGCTTTACGGAGTGGATTCACTCCACGCTTACGGAGACTATGATGAAGCCTGTGCATTCTCACACGCAGCCGGTCTGGTAATAGAGAATCTTGTTAATTACCAAAAGAAGACAAAGGCATTACCCTCACGGAAACCGGGAGTGATTGCTCATTTTGATGAGTGGACCACCGGCATGGGGCTTCTTTATGTTAAAGATGTATGCCCGGATGTGGCCACTGTCTTCACCACACACGCTACAAGTATAGGCCGAAGCATCTGTGGAAACGGTAAACCTTTATATGATTATCTTCATGCTTACAGTGGTGACGGTATGGCCGCTGAGCTGAATATGGAGTCAAAACATTCTCTTGAGAAGGCTGCGGCTGTTCAGGCGGATGTCTTTACTACAGTAAGCGAGGTCACAGCAAGAGAGTGTAAACAGTTCTTTGAAAGAGAACCACTGGTGACCCCCAATGGCTTTGAAGAAGATTTTGTACCCAAGCCACGTGCATTGGCAGCTGTAAGGAAGACTGCAAGACATCAGCTTCTCAGAGTTGCCACGGCCCTGACGGGTAAACATTTTGATGATAAAGAAACCTTTATAGTTGCTACCTCAGGCAGATGCGAGTACCGTAATAAAGGTCTTGACCTGTTTTTGGATGCTATGAATGTCATTGAGTCTGCGGCGCCGCCAAAATCTGTACTCTCATTTGTACTGGTTCCGGCATGGAGCGCAGGCCAGAGAGTGGATTTGGCAAAGGCCCTTACTCTTGACGATAATTCAGGAGTAAAAGACCCTGTGCTCACTCATGAGCTAAATAATTACTTTGAGGATCCCATTAACAGTAGGCTTCACCAGCTGAATTTTGCATGGCGTAACAGTGACCCGGGTTCAAAGGTCACAACCATATATGTGCCCTGTTATCTTAACGGTGCAGATGGAATAATAGACCTCAAATATTATGATGTTCTTCCCGGCTGCGATGTCACTGCATTTGCCTCATACTATGAGCCTTGGGGTTATACGCCTCTGGAGAGCGTGGCATTTGGTGTTCCCACAATCACTACATCCCTGAGCGGTTTTGGACAGTGGGTGCTCAGCACGGGAGAAAATAGTTTTGAAGATACCGGTGTACGTGTCGAAAACCGTACAGACTCCAATTATGCAGAAGTTTGCTCAGAAATGGCCTCTGACATTCTTCAGTTGATAAATTCGTCTTCCAAGACCATGAACGCTATCTCAAAGGCGGCTCGTAATACTGCAGATAAGGCATCGTGGGCGCATTTTATGAAATATTACGAGACGGCTTATATTACAGCCCTTAAGAGCGTCACCAAGCGTGTTAAGGTAAACAAATAAGAAATAAACAAACCAATAGATATTTTTTCAATAAAAAATTATGAAACTTCAGGTTAGCAACACTAACGCCCCCGTATGGCGCGACGTTACTGTAAAAGCAGAGCTTCCCGCACAGCTCAAACCTCTTGATGAACTGGCCAAAAACCTCTGGTGGGTTTGGAATAGCGAAGCTAAATCACTTTTTCGCGAACTTAATCCTGACATCTGGCGTGCAACAGGAGAAAATCCTGTTATGCTTCTGCAGCAGCTGAGCTCAGACCGCATTGAGGAGATTGTTAACAATCCCGAAATGATGGCACGCGTTAATAAAGTATATGAGGATTTCAAAGCTTATATGGCTCAGCCCATGCGTAAGGACGTGCCTTCTGTATCATATTTCTCAATGGAATATGGCCTTTGCAACTGTCTGAAGATATATTCAGGTGGTCTTGGTGTACTTGCCGGTGACTACATTAAAGAAGCATCAGACAGCTGCGTGGATATGACAGCTGTTGGCTTCCTTTACCGTTACGGTTACTTTACCCAGACGCTCAGTGTTGATGGTCAGCAGATTGCTAAATATGAGCCTCAGAACTTCAACCAGCTCCCCATTGAGCAGGTTATGGAAGAAGACGGCCGTCCCATGATTCTGGAAGTTCCTTATCCCGGACGTATAGTTTACAGCCACATCTGGCGTGTGAAAGTGGGCCGTATGAACTTATATCTGATGGATACTGACTTTGACATGAACTCAGAATTTGACCGTCAGATTACTCATCAGCTCTATGGCGGTGACTGGGAAAACCGTATCAAGCAGGAATATCTCCTGGGTATCGGTGGCGTGCTCATGCTTAAGAAGCTGGGTGTAAACAGCCAGTTATATCACTGTAATGAAGGTCACGCAGCACTTCTTAACCTGCAGCGTCTGGTGGACTTTGTAAATAATGACCACCTGTCATTCAATGTAGCGCTTGAGCTGGTACGTGCATCTTCTCTTTATACTGTACATACTCCCGTGCCTGCCGGTCACGACTACTTTGATGAAAGTCTCTTTGGCAAGTACTTTGGTGAGTATCCCGCAAAGTTAGGTATCTCATGGCAGGACCTTATGAATATGGGTCGCGAAAATCCTGATACCAATGAGCGCTTCTCAATGAGTGTGTTTGCTCTTAACACCTGCCAGGAAGCTAACGGTGTAAGCTGGCTTCACGGTGAGGTTTCAAAGAAGATGTTTGCCGGTATCTGGAAGGGTTACAGTTGGGAAGAAAGCCACGTTGGTTATGTTACCAATGGCGTACACATGCCCACATGGGCCGCAAGTGAGATGAAGGAATTCTATGCTAAGCATCTTGGTGAGCAGGTATTTGAACACCAGAGCGACCCCAAGGCATGGAAGGGTATCTTCAAAGTTCCCGATGAAGAAATCTGGAACATGCGTATGCTCCTGAAGAACAAATTCATCAAGTTTGTTAAGCGTGATTTTAAGGAGAAGTGGCTCAATAATCAGGGCGATCCTTCAGCTGTAATGAATGTTCTGGATCGAATTAATCCCAATGCTCTGATTATAGGTTTTGCCCGCCGTTTTGCTACCTACAAGCGTGCTCACCTTCTGTTTACTGACCTTGACCGTCTGGCCAAGATTGTGAATAATGAGCAGTTCCCCGTACAGTTTATCTTCTCCGGTAAGGCTCACCCCGCTGATGGTGCCGGTCAGGGACTGATTAAGCGCATTATGGAAATTTCCCGTATGCCTCAGTTCCTTGGCAAGATTATCTTCCTTGAGGACTACAACATGATAGTGGCTAAGCGTCTTGTAACAGGTGTTGACATCTGGCTGAACACTCCCACACGTCCCCTTGAAGCTTCAGGTACATCAGGTGAGAAGGCTGAAATGAATGGCGTTCTTAACTTCTCAGTACTTGACGGATGGTGGTATGAAGGCTATCGTTTCAATGAGAAGGCAGGCTGGGCTCTTACTGATAAGCGTACTTATACAGATCAGGCTCAGCAGGACAAGCTGGATGCCGCTACCATCTATTCAATGCTGGAGAACGAGATAATACCTCTGTATTTTGCTAAGAACTCACGCGGTTATTCACCTGAGTGGATTCAGTATATCAAGGGTTCTATTGGTGATATTGCACCCAACTTCACCATGAAACGTATGATTGATGATTACATTGCACGCTTCTATGATCCCGAAGCAAAACGCAGCAAGGAACTCCGTGCCAATGACTGCGCACTTGCACGTGAAATTGTTGCCTGGAAAGAAAATGTTGCTGAAAAGTGGAACGGAATTCAGGTTCTGGACGTACGTCAGTCAGGTGAAATTTCTTCAGCAATCACAGGAGAACCTTACCATGTAGAGGTTGAGCTTGATACCAATGGACTGGGTGATGACATTGCAGTTGAACAGGTTATTTTCCGTCAGGAAGATGGCGTTGAACACTTCTGCGGTACACGTCAGTTCAAGGTTGCCAAGACTGAAGGTAACAAGCGTACTTACGTACTGGATGCCAAGGTTAAGAACCCCGGTGTGTTCCGCGTAGGATACCGCATTTATCCTGTTAACCCGGCACTTCCTCACCGTCAGGATTTCGCATACATGCGCTGGATTTAATCTGACAGGATAATCAATTATTTAATAGCACGTCAGGGTGCATGACTTCTAAAAGAGGTTATGCACCCTGATGCTTTGTATCAGGGCAATTTTTCTCCATAATCCGCGTTATTAACCAGTGTATAACCAATTTTTAGCATGAATAAAAAAAGATATATATACGCGCTGATGTTCCTGTGTTTCATGGCTGTTTCTTTTGTGCACGCCGTGGCAGCAGTACGCATCAGAGGTGTGGTTACTGATGAAAATAATGAGCCCATGGAGTTTGTTACCGTGCGGATTGACGGGACTGCCATAGGTACAAATACAGGTCTGGACGGTGCTTATCAGCTTTCCACTCCGGATGCTGACACCATCCGGGTGGTATTCTCTTGTATTGGCTATGAGGATGCCAGACGCCGTCTTATAGATCCCAAGGGTGATGTCACACTGAATGTAAAGCTTACACCAGCGTCATACACACTGGGAGAAGTTAATGTTACCGAGTACAGAAAGCAGACTGATGCACTTCAGAACATTGATGTCAGCAATGCAAGACTTACGCCTGATGTAAGCGGCGGAAGTGTTGAGGCTGTCATTTCAACTATGGCCGGTGTCAGCTCCGGTAATGAGATGAGTAATCAGTATAATGTCCGTGGAGGCACTTATGATGAAAACAGTGTTTATATAAACGGTATTGAAGTATACAGACCTCAGCTTGTGAGCAGCGGCCAGCAGGAGGGTCTGAGTATAATAAATCCGGACCTTGTGGGTGCTGTAAGCTTTTCAACGGGAGGTTTCCCGGCCCGGTATGGAGACCGCATGTCCAGTGTACTGGATATAACATATCGTGAGCCTGAGAGTTTTGAAGGCGCAGTAACCGCCTCTCTTATGGGCGGCTCAGTTGCCATAGGTACAGCCTCACGACGGTTCAGTCAGATGCATGGCTTACGCTATAAAAGCAATGCCAGCCTGTTAAGCTCCATGGATGATAAAGGTGAGTATGACCCAAGGTTCTTTGACTACCAGACTTACATGTCTTTCAAAATTAACAATAAGTGGAAGTTAGGTTTCTTAGGTAATATTGCTATAAACAATTATAAGTTTGTGCCGGCCAGCCGCACCACAAATTTCGGTACTTCCACTGATGCCAAGCAGTTTAAAGTTTACTTTGACGGCCAGGAAAAGGACCGTTTCGAGACCTATTTCGGTGCCCTTACGTTGACGTACAGGCCCTCGCGTAGCAGCGAGTTTACACTTCTGGCCTCAGGCTATATGACAAATGAACTTGTGGCTTATGATATCTCCGGCGAATACTGGCTTGATCAGGCCGGAACCTCTGATGGTATCGGAGGAGAGCTTGGTGTTGGCCGGTATCATGAACATGCGCGTAATCGCCTTAAAGCAAGCGTCCTTTCACTTGGCCTCAGAGGAGCCACAGGAATTGCCGGTCACAATCTGAATTATGGTCTGAGTGTGAATCATGAGCAATTTATGGACAGGACACGGGAGTGGGAGCTGAGAGACTCAGCAGGTTACTCTCTTCCATATGACCCCGGAGCTTTGAAGATGGTATATACTATGTCCTCTAACCATAATCTGAGTTCTAACCGTCTTGCCCTTTATGTTGAGGATACATATAGGTTTGATACCAGAGCCGGATATCTTAGCCTGAACGGTGGTATCAGAATGTCTTACTGGGATTATAACAAGGAATTTCTGGTAAGTCCGCGTATCAGCGTTGGCTTTATTCCGCAAAGTGCGCCCCGATGGGCACTGCGCTTTGCAACCGGTCTTTATTATCAGGCACCATTTTTCAAAGAATTCAGGCGCCCGGTGGATGATGGCATGGGCAACATAATAATAGAACTTAATGATAAGATTAAATCCCAGCGGAGTATTCAGTTTATAGCAGGCAGTGATTATAGTTTCCGCGCCTTTGACCGTCCTTTTAAATTTACGGCTGAGGCATATTATAAGATACTGGGTAATCTGATTCCGTATGAAGTGGATAATCTGAAGGTGGTTTATGCAGGTGAGAACTTGTCCAAAGGCTATACGGCCGGTATGGATTTCAAGCTTTTCGGGCAGTTTGTGCCAGGTACTGACTCCTGGATCAGCTTCTCACTTATGAAGGCTGCAGAAACACTTAACGGAGTATCCGTTCCGCGCCCCACAGACCGCCGCTATGGCCTCGCCCTTTTCTTTACTGACTATTTCCCAAAGTTCCCCAAACTCAAATTTAATCTGCGCGGTATTCTGAATGACGGGCTACCCGTGACACCACCACGAGGCAGTAGGGACAAGAGCTATTTCAGGGCGCCTGCATATAAACGTGTTGATGTTGGTCTGGCGTACGCTCTTCTGCAGAATGATGCCGAGCATCCCCGTGCAGGATTCTGGGGTAATTTCAAGAGTATCTGGTTAGGAGTTGATGTTTTCAATTTGCTGGATATCTCAAATGTCAGCAGCTATTACTGGGTAACGGATGTCAACAACCTCCAGTATGCGGTACCCAATTATCTAACCCGGCGCCAGTTTAATGTACGTCTGAGCATAGACTTCTGATTTTTATTAGCCTGCATGTTACGCATGTGGGCTTTTTTTATTATTTTTGCCATTAGTAACCGGTCATGTTCACTCTTATGCAAGGAAATAGTTCAGTATTAGATTTTTCCGCCTTCCCGGACACCTGCTTCATATATTATCCGGAGCGGGTGCTTCGCGATGTAAAAAGCTTCCGGAGTGCGCTGAACTGTTACTTCCCTAAAGCTACATTGGCATATTCCGTAAAGACAAACTCTCACCCGGCAGTCCTAAATACAATTCTTGACTCCGGAATTATGGCTGAGGCCGTTTCAGAAGCAGAATATAGTGAATGTAAGCGCATTGGCTTCATGGGGGATCATATTATTTATAATGGCCCCATAAAGAGTAAGGAGTCCTTTTTGCGTGCGGTGGAGGGTGGTTCCATAGTGAATATTGACAGCCTTACAGAGCTTTCATACCTTGACAGCATAACCTCCGGAAATAAGGCGCGGTTAGGGGTAAGGCTGAATGTGAACCTTCAAGATGTATGTCCTGAGGAAGCCACATTTGAAGAAGCATCCAGTCGTTTCGGGTTCAGGGTCAATGAAGAGCCATTCAAAGAAGTGACCGAGGCTTTTAGGGCGCACCCCCGGCTAAAACTATCAGGAGTACATATTCACCGCACAACACGTAACAGAAGTGTACGCTTTTATGCCGCTCTTGCCCGTTGGGTAGGGAAAGTAATCTCTGAGTATAATCTTAAGCCGGAGTATATAGACTTTGGCGGAGGATTCAGTGCTCCTTATCCGTCAGCGCCCACATTCAATCATTATGCGGGAGCCATGGCCAGAGAGCTTAGATTATGCGGTGTCAATCTCACAGATACAGAAATAATAGTAGAGCCCGGGACAGCCGTAGTTGCCCGCGCTTTTGATTATTTGGTAACGGTTACCGATGTGAGAGCGACCTCTGAAGGTACAATCATTATTACCACCGGTACCCGTAACCACATTGATCCGCTCTTTAAGCAGAACAGTATTAGTCATGAGCTTTTAAGGTTCAATAATAGTACTGATAAACAGGTCCCAGTGCAGAAAGTGGAAGGCTGCACATGTATGGAGTTTGACTGTCTGTTGACTCTCAGAAATGCCCCCGCGCTTCAGCCGGGAGATAAAATTATTTTCCACAATGTTGGCGCATACACGCTTTCGCTGGCGCCTGAGTTCATTGTGACATTACCCGAGGTTGTTACCATTAACAAGAATGACATACATGGATGAGATAATGGTAACACCACGCAAGCTAAGTCAGATTAAGAAGCCGCTTATATCTGTCTTGATTCCTTTTTATAATGAGAAGGAAGTGTTACCCATACTCTTTCAGCGCATGAATTCTTTTATGGATTCCATGCCTGAATATGACTGGGAGGTGGTAATGGTAAATGACGGTTCCTCAGATACCGGTCTGCTGCAGGTGATGCAGATGCATGAGAGTGATGCCAGATGGCAGTTTGTTGACCTCTCACGGAATTTTGGGAAAGAAGTTGCCATGATGGCGGGTCTGGATTATGTACATGGGGACTGCGTTGTAATCATGGATGCAGACCTTCAGGACCCCCCTGAGCTCATTCCGGAGATGATTAGCTGGTGGCTGAGAGGGTATGATGACGTATATGCAACCAGGCGCTCCAGAGGCAGTGAATCCTGGCTGAGGCGCCGTTTAAGCCTTAGTTATTACTCCATGCTCCAGCGGACAACAAAAATTCCCGTGCTTCAGAATGCGGGGGATTTCCGTTTGTTGGACCGTATATGTATTAACGCTCTATGCAGTATGCCTGAGGTGCAGCGGTATACTAAAGGCCTGTTTACCTGGATAGGATTCAGAAAGAAAGAAATTACCTTTGACCGTGCTGACCGCGCGGCCGGGAAAACCAAGTGGAATCTATGGAAGCTCATGGGCCTGGCCATAGAAGGTATTACCAGTTATACTACAGTTCCTCTGAGGATAAGTACTTTTGTGGGACTGGGCGTTTCACTGGCAGCATTTGGATTTATGATGTATTACCTGATTAAAACCCTTCTGTGGGGAGACGCCGTTCAAGGCTTCCCAACACTGGTTGTCCTCCTCCTGTTTCTTTGTGGAGTAATCCTGCTGAGTCTGGGGATAATGGGGGAATACATAGGTCGTATTTTTATAGAAACCAAGAGGCGCCCGGCATTTTTTGTACGTGAGGCCTCACTTAAACCTCGTAATAAATGAACCGTTATAAATCACTGACTATTTCTGACGCCCGCGCTTTATGGCAGCGCTGGGCCATCAGTCTTGGAGCTGTTGCTTCCATTCCGGTACTCTCCCTTGTTGTTTCAGCAAACTGGTTGCCGGCAGTAACTTTGCTGGCTGCCTGGATTATTGGTGTGGGTGTTCACAGGGTAGAAAGCAAGCATCTGAATCGTGAAGGTTCATCCTGTTCAGCGCTTGTTAACGTGGCGCGCCGCTCGCTGGTTGCATGCGCCATAATAATGTTTGTAATTAATATACTCTATTCTCCCAAGGTATTACCGGATGTTTTACCCTCAGAGAATCTAAACCCGGAATTACCCTATATTGCCTGCCTTATAATCTTTCCGGTGACCATGGTGTTCTCCTTCTTTCAGTACATGAGCGGTTCCACCTCATCAGCATGCTCTCACTGTCACGAACACACAGGATTCTTCCGCGGAGATCTTGCCGGAGCGCGTCTGAGATGCTCTGAAATACGCCGGCAGATAAAACTGTTATTCTGGCTGTCAGCTTTCTTAACTGTTTCTGAATGGCTATATTACCATCTGTTTTATATTAACGTAAATCTTAATCAGCCTGATAAGTTCTGGTTTATAATCCTTCCGGTGGCCCTGTACATTCTGTCACTGGTTTGGCTGGGTATGCGTTATTATGCGCTGTATAAGACATATGGATTGCCGGCAGAGGATTCAGAAGAAAAAGCGCGCCACAGCACATTGCGTATGCTTATGATATGCCAGGATTACCTGCTCTTGAGTCCAGATAGCTTTGGATATATGGATACACCTTTCTCTGTGAATATTCCATTCAATAATGGGAGAAGTGAACAGGAAGCCAAGGAACGTGCCCGTAAAATCTGTGATTCTGCAGATATCACTGTAAAGTATATTTATACCAGTGATGCCACTAATGCCAGAGACAATGTGCAGCATTATGCCGTAGTACTTCCGGAGTCTCTTAAAAATTCCATGGAAGACAGAGGCATGTGGTGTACGCTGGACATGGTGGACCGCATGCTAAGAACCGGTTCTCTGTCTCCTCTGCTGAATGGAGAGCTTTATCGTATTTTTACCATAACCATGGCTTGGAAGACATATACACATGACGGTTACCGTCTGTATCCCATCAAGCACTATAAGCCCACTTTCCGTTTGCGGGATATGCTGAAATGGAATGTGGATTATAATGATTTGAGCTGGCTGTCAGTAGCTTCCAATAACCAGGACCGAACCTTGTGGCGTATAAGAAGATTCTGGCGCAAATATATCATAGGATTAGGTAAGGGCGTATGAATAATAAGCCGCTGATTTGCATCACTGGTCCCACTGCATCAGGCAAGACCTCCCATGCAGTGGCTGTTGCGCGCGCTGTCAGTGGAGAAATAGTGAGTGCTGACTCGCGTCAGATTTACAAGGGAATGGACCTTGGTACCGGCAAAGATATTGAAGAGTATCAGGAAGTCCCGTATCACATGATAGATATAGTCCCCGCGGGATACAGATATAACCTTTATGAATATCTTAGAGACGCAGATGCAGCCATAAACGACATAAGCCGGAGAGGTCGCGTGCCCGTAATAGCCGGAGGAACCGGATTGTATATAGAGTCAGTGGTAAAAGGAATTCATCTTCCTGAAGTCCCTGAGAATGTAGAGCTCAGAGAAAGTCTGAAAGATAAATCGCTTGATGAACTGACCGGCATACTTGCCTCAATGAAGCGTCTTCATAATCATACTGACACTGACAGTGCCAAGAGAGCTATCCGTGCCATTGAGATTGAGCAGTATTATAAGGAACACCCTGATGAAGCCTCACAGGTGTTTCCTGCTTCTCCCAGGAAAGCTATCATTGTTGCCACGGACATTTCCCGTGAAGACAGGCGTAACCGTATCAGTTCCAGATTACAGGCCAGAATTGAGGCCGGGATGATTGAAGAGGTCCGCGGGCTTATTGAAAGCGGAATTGCCCCCGAGAACTTAATCTATTACGGGCTTGAGTATAAATATCTGACGCTATATGTGATAGGGGAACTTCCTTATGATAGGATGTTAAAGGAACTGGAGATTGCCATACACCAGTTTGCCAAGCGTCAGATGACATGGTTCCGGGGAATGGAGCGCCGTGGCTTTAGCATACATTGGCTCCCTTATAATCTCTCACACTCATCTTTTACAGAACATGTACTTGAATTATGGACATCCATGTAAATTTCTGATGCTTCTGTCCTTTGCGGTTGCTATTAAGTCCATGACATCTTTTGCAGCCGTAAGAGTAGCTGACGGCCCGAGTTTTGTTGATACTATTCCTGGAAATTCTTCTGCTTCAATGTATGATGTCCGTTTTATACCGGGTGCGGGTGGTGCTGATATGAGTTTAATATGGGATACAGATACGTTGAGGGTTAAAACTTCAGACAGGCGTGGTGCTGACCCCCTGGAACCCATGGCGGTTAAGGTAAGTTATCAGAGCAGAGAATGCGCTTCGTGGTCATGTGATACTCTTCTTAAACCGGGGTCATCTGACAGAATGTTGCTTAAGTTTCTCCCGGTCTCTGAGAATATTAGCAGGGTATTCTTACTTAGTGGAGATGTAACCGTGTTATCCGGCTTGTGTGCCTCGCCCCGTGGTATTTTACGAGGATATTTGAATAAACGCATGCAGGAACCGGAACGTTTTCTGCTAAGTACGCCGCCTTATGCAATGTTTGAAGGACATTATGAGGGAGCCATCATAGACAGTATCATAGCCGGTAGCTCAGACAAGCGTTGTACGCGCTGGCGTTTCCTGGATATGGATTATGAAAATACTGTTTTCAGCGCTGACCGCACTCTGGAACTTGCCACCGTTCCGGTGGGGAACGGGATTTATGATATTGTTTATACAGGTTCGCGGTATCCGGAGAGAAGAGCAGTCGCCATAGGTGCAGTCACCGGGCGTCTGCTCCCAACCCAGATTCCGGACCTTTACAGATTGTTATGGCGCATGGCTGACGGTAAGACATATCCCATTGAAAGCTCATGTAGCTTTAACGGTGCTCTGATAATGGAACTGTTTTTCCCCGAACAAGGAATGGCAAGAATACGCTTTGAAAACACAACAATGTCAGCTAATAACCGTTAATATACTATAATGCTAACCCATAAATAAATCTTATGCTTTCTACTAAATTACAAGATGCTATAAACAAACAGATTAACGCTGAAATGTGGTCTGCCTATCTGTATCTTTCCATGGCTCAGCAGTTTGAAAACAAAGGCCTTAAAGGTATTGCCAACTGGTTCAAAATCCAGTTTAAGGAGGAACAGGCACACGCTGAGATTTTCATGAATTATCTTAATAGCCGGGGTAACCGTGTGTTCTTGCAGGCTATTGAAGAGGTTCCCACAGAATGGAATACTCCTATTGATGCTTATAAGGCAACTCTTGAACATGAACGTCTGGTAACCTCATTGATAAATGAACTCTATGCTCTGGCTGATGCTGAACATGATTATGCCACCCGTGGCATGCTCAACTGGTTTGTATCAGAGCAGGTTGAGGAGGAAGAAACCGCGCAGGAACTTATTGACCGCCTCAAACTTATAGGTGACAATGGAGTAGGGTTATATATGCTTGACCAGGAACTTGCCGCACGTACATATACAGTTCCGGCGCCACTGGCAGGTAAAGCGGAATAATGAACAAGGAGATTCCCAAGCTGATAGATTTTCCCCGTCATCTTGATGTACGGGGAAATCTGTCAGTAATAGAGCAGGCAGAGGTCATACCATTTAACTTCTGCCGTGCTTACTGGATTTATAATGTGCCCGGTGGTGAACGCCGCGGGGGACATGCTTATAAGCGTAATAGGGAAATAATTATAGCCCTTTCCGGAAGTTTTGATGTCACTGTTGACTGCGGGGAGGAAGTTTTCCGCTTCTCACTCAACAGGTCTTACTATGGTCTTTATGTCCCTGCCGGTACGTGGCGTGAGCTGTCTAATTTCTCTACTAATGCTGTGGCGCTGATAATAGCTTCTGAACCGTATTCAGAGGATGATTATCTGCGCACTTATCCTGAATTCCTGGCATATTCAGGCTCAGATGAGGCTGTGTATGTTCCGGGCCCTCACAAGCAGTTAAAAGCTTTTTTGCCCATCAATGACCTTGAAGTCCATCACAGTGAACGCCGTGGTGACCTCTGCGTTATAGGGCCCGGTAGTATACCGGAGTTTTCGCTTGAGAGAGTGTTTTATCTCTATGATGTACCCGCCGGCCAGAGCAGAGGGGCGCATGCACACAGAGAAACCTGGGAGGTGATTGTTGCCGCCTCAGGAAGTTTCAGGGTCACAGTGACTGACATTAATGGCACGCGCGAACATTATCTTAATAATCCCGGTAAATGTCTTATAGTCCGGCCGTATCAGTGGGTGGATCTTGCTGAATTCTCAGGCGGAGCCATTGCCTTGGTGGCGTGCAATGGCCCATATAATAATGAAGAATATATCCGTGACAGTGAACAGTTCTTTAAAGAACTTACGGAGAGGAACTTATAGCAGCCTTCTGAGGTAGCGTCCGGTGTATCCCTTGTCACATCTTGCTATTTCCTCCGGTGTGCCGGTTGCCACAACAGTTCCGCCTTCTTTACCGCCCTCGGGTCCTATGTCTATTATATGGTCAGCACTGCGTATGACATCCATATTGTGTTCAATCAGTACCACCGTATGACCATTACTTATTAGCCTGTCAAAAGCCTTCAGAAGTACGCTTATGTCATGAAAATGGAGTCCGGTAGTGGGCTCATCAAAGATAAACATGGTGTGTGGTGCATTACTGTCTGCAAGGTAATAAGCCAGCTTGACGCGCTGATTCTCTCCGCCGGAGAGAGTGGCGGAAGACTGGCCAAGTTTTATATACCCCAAGCCCACTTCCTGAAGTGGCATTAGCTTTTCCGCAGCCTGCCGTGCCCAAGAATTGTCCTTATCTTCTTTAAAAAATTCTATTGCTTCTGACACGGTCATATCAAGAACGTCAGATATGTTTTTTCCTCGGTACAGAACATCAAGAATCTCTGTCTTATATCTTTTGCCATGGCAGTTCTCACATGGAATCACTATGTCAGCCATGAATTGCATCTCTATGGTGATAGTGCCCTCTCCTTTACATTCTTCGCAACGTCCGCCGGGGGCATTGAATGAAAAATGGGTAGGGGTATATCCCATCTGCCGTGACAGTTGAATGTCTGCAAAAAGATTTCTAATGACATCAAAAGCTTTGAGATAGGTAGCGGGGTTTGAGCGCGTGGAGCGACCTATGGGATTCTGGTCAATGAATTCCACATGTCCTATCTTTTTTATATCTCCTTCCAATCCTGAGAACGCTCCGGGCGCATCTGTGGCCTGCTCAAGTTCACGCATGAGTCCACGGTATAATATATCACGTACAAGTGTGGACTTGCCCGAACCGCTTACGCCGGTTACGGCTGTAAGGCAACCCAGGGGAAAAGTGACATCAATATTTTTTAAATTATGCTCCTTGGCTCCGCGTACTGTTATTTTCCCGGAAGGGTGACGCCGTGAGGCGGGGGTAGGGATACTGTCAGTACCATCAAGATAACGCTTGGTGTATGACCTGTGGACGGTATCTATTCCGTCCACAGGTCCTTGGTAAACTATTTCTCCACCCAGCCTACCGGCGTCAGGGCCAACGTCAATAATCCAGTCAGCGTGCCTCATGATTTCTTCATCATGCTCCACTACCACCACAGTATTACCAAGGTCACGAAGCTGACATAACACCTGTATCAGCCGGTCAGTATCTCGCGGATGCAGGCCAATGGACGGTTCATCCAGGATGTATAGGGAACCCACAAGGCTACTTCCTAAAGAGGTAGCAAGGTTTATTCTCTGACTCTCACCTCCTGAAAGTGTATTTGCTGGACGGTTCAGGGTGAGATACCCAAGACCAACCTGACACAGGAATTTGAGCCTGTTTTTGATTTCAATCAACAGTCGCTCTGCAATCTTGACTTCATTATCATTAAGCTCTGATTCCATTCTGTCCATAAGCGGCAACAAATCAGATACCGGCATGTCCACCAGTTCCTGAATTGTGTGTCCGCATATCTTGACGTTAGCAGTTTCAGGTCTCAGACGTGAACCATGGCATACAGGACATAAGGTTTTGCCTCTATATCTTGCAAGCAGTGAGCGGTACTGAATCTGATATCGCATGGATTCCACCCACTTGAAGAAAGCGTTGATTGAAGGTTCGCCCGGTTCTCCGTTCCACAGAATATCGC
The DNA here is from genome assembly GCA_947175205.1 of uncultured Porphyromonadaceae bacterium. Classification (GTDB taxonomy): domain Bacteria; phylum Bacteroidota; class Bacteroidia; order Bacteroidales; family Muribaculaceae; genus CAG-873. The sequence continues at coordinate 39,856 of CAMWLS010000020.1, forward strand.
ATTCTGCCTCAGTTAATTCCTTATACGGTTTATGAACATCCAGTCCTTTCCTGTTAGCATAGCTGATGAAGCGCATACGCCAGTCAGAAGCAAGTGAGCTCCGCCAGCATGCAACAGCTCCGTCAGCAATACTACGTTCCGGGTCAGGTATTACCAGTCTCGGGTCAATGCCAAGAATATTACCGAATCCCTCACATTCCGGGCAAGCCCCATAAGGATTGTTGAAGTTAAACATCTGGTCGTTTACCTCAGGAAAGATTATGCCGTCAGCCTCAAAGCTCTTGGAGAACTCATGAAGTTGTACTTTACCACCGTCCCAGACCAGAAGGCAGCATCGGTTTGCTCCCTCAAAAAATGCAGTTTCGGCTGACTCAGCAAGACGGCTGAACTCATCACCGCTATGAGCAATGCTCAGGCGGTCAATGAGCAACATAATATCATCCACAGAAACATCAGTATTACCTTCAATAATATCTCTGATGTTAAGAAAATCACCGGTACGGGTTACAACCCTTGAATATCCTTCCTTCAGATAAATATCCAGTTGCTGTGCCAGTGTACGTTTTTCCGGTAGAACAATGGGAGAGGCTATTGCAGCTCTTGTACCCTCAGGATAAGAATTGGCAACAGCAAGGATATCCTCAACCGTATGTTTGCGTACTTCCTCTCCACTTACGGGCGAATAAGTACGTCCAATGCGGCCGAAAAGCATACGCAGATAGTCGTAAATTTCGGTGGATGTACCTACAGTGCTTCGCGGGTTACGTGCTGTGACTTTCTGCTCTATGGCTATGGCAGGGGGCAGACCTCTAATACTTTCACATTCTGGTTTCTGAAGCCGTCCCAGAAACTGCCGGGCGTATGCTGAGAGGCTCTCAACATAACGGCGGCGCCCTTCAGCATATAAGGTGTCAAACGCAAGAGATGATTTGCCTGAGCCACTTAAGCCGGTAATAACCACTAATTTATTACGTGGTATATCAACATCCACGTTTTTTAGATTGTTTACACGGGCCCCCCTGACTTCTATGGCTCTTTGTGTGTTTTTATTTATCGCAACAGAAGTTTTATTATTTGTCTTATTCATGATTTTGCTCCTTTAACTTACAAAGATACAAAATCCATCTGAATCAGCGTGCAAGCGTCCGGGTCCATCTATAACAAAAAATGTTAAGAGCCGGGCCCTGAAAAGAGGTGGCTCCGGCTCCTGACTTTGACACTTTCAGAGGTGTAGTTAATCATTCAGTCTGATTATCAGT
>CAMWLS010000021.1 GCA_947175205.1 uncultured Porphyromonadaceae bacterium
CTCCCACTTCTCCCATTACTTCCACCACTCCCACTCCCCCCACCACCCCTGCACCTCTTTTTTTTCAAGTCTCAATATTTTGTGTTATCTTTGCGCATTAATACACACATCTTGCGCTATACTCATAATAACAGCGTAAAATACATCCTTTAATTACTTCATTTTTTAGATTTACCAGAAAAAAACATATAACCATGGCAGAGATTAAATGTGTAGGTATTCTCACATCCGGAGGTGATGCCCCGGGCATGAATGCAGCTATCCGTGCGGTAACACGCGCCGCCATTTTCAGCGGTCTCAAAGTTAAAGGCATTTATCGCGGTTATCGCGGTCTTATCACTGATGAGATTGTTGACTTCAAGACACAGAACGTTTCCAATATCATCCAGCAGGGTGGTACCATCCTTAAGACAGCCCGCTGTAAGGAATTCCAGACTCCTGAAGGACGTCAGCTGGCATTTGACAACATCAAGCGCCACGGCATTGACGCACTGGTGGTCATAGGTGGTGACGGCTCACTCACCGGTGCCCGCATTTTTGCCAATGAGTTCAACTTCCCCATCATAGGTCTTCCCGGTACCATTGACAATGACCTTTACGGTACAGATACCACCATTGGTTATGACACCGCGCTGAACACCATCATGGAGTGCGTGGACAAAATCCGCGACACCGCCACCAGTCATGAGCGCCTCTTCTTCATAGAGGTTATGGGCCGTGACGCAGGCTTCCTGGCCCTCAACGGTGCCATAGCCTCCGGCGCTGAGGCCGCCATCATTCCTGAAATATCCACTGAGGTTGACCAGCTGGCGGAACTCATTGAAAACGGTTTCCGCAAGAGCAAGAACTCATCCATAGTCCTGGTGGCTGAAAGCCCCGTTACCGGTGGTGCCATGGGCCTGGCTGAACGTGTTAAGAATGAATACCCCGGTTATGACGTGCGCGTTTCCATCCTGGGACACCTCCAGCGCGGTGGCTCTCCTACAGCTCATGACCGTATTCTGGCCTCACGCATGGGTGCCGCTGCCATTGACGCCCTGATGGAAGACCAGCGCAACGTAATGATAGGCGTAAAGAATGATGAGATAGTTTACGTGCCCTTCACTAAAGCCATCAAGAACGACAAGCCCATTAACCGCGAGCTTCTCAGCACCCTGCGTCGCCTGTCCATCTGATTTTGCCCCTTCTTAGCCTCTGACACGGGCACGGCGGCTCACAGCAGCCCCATACCGTCATATCGCTTAAATCTCATTTAATGAAAAGATACAACATCATTAACAACTCGTTGGGGTGGCTCTCTTTCCTGATTGCCGCCTTAACGTATCTGCTCACCATTGAGCCCACCATAAGCTTCTGGGACTGCCCTGAGTTCATTCTGCAAGGTGCCAAACTGGAAATAGGACACCCGCCGGGCAATCCCATCTTCATGCTTGCAGCCCGCTTCTGCATCACTCTTACGGGTGGTAATCTTGAAAACGCAGCCGTGGTGGTGAATTCCATGTCTGCTCTCCTCAGCGCCGGCACCATCCTGCTGCTGTTCTGGAGCATCACACACCTTATAAAGAGGCTCCTGGTGCCTGACACACAGCAGGCCCCTGACGCGTGGCAGATGTTGCTTATCTTTGGCGGTGGCCTCTGCGGCGCTCTGGCTTATACCTGGAGTGACACCTTCTGGTTCTCTGCCGTTGAAGGTGAGGTTTACGCATTCTCCTCATTCTGCACCGCTCTGGTGGTGTGGCTTATGTTCAAGTGGGAGAACCGTGCTGACCGGCCGCACAGTGACCGTTATCTGATTCTGATAGCATATATCATTGGCGTTTCCATAGCCGTTCACCTTCTTAACCTGCTGTGCATCCCTGCCCTGGGCCTGGTGTACTATTATAGAAAAACCAAGAACGCTGATGCCAAGGGCTCTCTGATAGCACTGGGTATTTCATGCATCCTGGTGGCACTTATCCTTTACGGACTTGTCCCCGGATTCATAAAAGTGGCACAGTGGTTTGAACTCGCCGCCGTAAACGGCATGGGAATGAGCTATAACACCGGTGTACTGATTTACGCCATCCTGCTGGTGGGAGTTCTCGTGGGTGCTCTGGTGGTCCTTGACCGCGCACGTAACGCCATGCTCATGAAGATAATGTTCCTCATCTCTGTGGCTCTCTCAGGCATTCTCTTCATTGGAAGCAGCACTCTGGTGGCTGTGATACTCTTTGGCGCCGTGGCGGTTTATGTACTTTTCTTCTGCCGCCCCATTCCCACTCGCTTCTTCACCCTGTGTACACTCAGTATTCTGGTGATATTCACCGGTTATTCATCTTACGCTCTGCTGCTTATACGCTCCACCGCCGCAACACCCATGAATCAGAATGCCCCTGACAACGTCTTTGACCTCTCAGGCTATCTGAACCGCGAGCAGTATGGCTCAGCACCTCTGCTGTACGGCCCCACCATTGCTGATGAAATTATTGAGATTTCTGATGGCGCAGGGACAACATACGTCCTCATTGATGAGGACGGCATACCCGTTACACAGCCTTTTAACGGCATCCAGTATGACAATGACGGCACAGCACTGAACATGAAAAAACGCTATGCCAAGACCGCTAAGGCTGACCCCTCTGAACCTGACCGTTATGTACAGCAGGAAATTTCTGACGGATATGATTTCCTCCCGGAAGTAAAAAAACTCTTCCCCCGTATATATGAGACTCTGGACCCTATTAACGCCCGCCGTTACAAGGACTGGACTGACTACAAGAGTCCTCTGGAAGATATTCCCGCTGACGTACGCGCTGAGTGGGTACGCAACATTGCCGTCTATCCGGGCACTGATGAGCCCATTTATAATGATAAGCTGGGAGGATATTATGTGAACTCTGACATTGTGCTGCCTTATCTGGACATGGCTCAGAGCATTGACCTCACCAAGGGACATACAGGAGCATACACATCTCTTGTTGTACCCACATCGCAGAAAGATAACCTCCAGTACTTCCTGAATTATCAGCTGAATTTCATGTACTGGCGTTATTTCATGTGGAACTTTGCCGGACGTCAGAATGATATCCCCGGTAACGGCGAGCCCCACCTGGGCAACTGGATTTCAGGCTTTTCAGCTATTGACAATGCCCGTCTGGGCGACCAGTCACTGCTCCCTGATGAGTTCGGCTCCGGAAACAAGGCCCATAACGTTTATTACATGCTTCCGCTACTGCTGGGTGTGATAGGTCTGCTGTGGCAGGCACTGGCACGCCACGCCTCAGGAGAAGGGCGTGGTATAGAACAGTTCTGGGTGGTGTTCTTCCTCTTCTTCATGACAGGTATGGCCATTGTCCTGTACCTGAATCAGACCGCAGGACAGCCTCGTGAACGTGATTACGCCTTTGCCGGCTCATTCTACGCCTTTGCCATGTGGATTGGCATGGGAGTTCCGGCCATTGCCGTCATGCTCCGCAAGCTCCTCAAGCGTTTTAAGGTTGACAGCAAGGGTGCCCACTGGGCCGTGGCAGCCGCTGCATGTGCCATTGGCCTGGCAGTGCCCGTACAGATGGTTTCTCAGACCTGGGATGACCACGACCGCAGCGGCCGCTTCACCGCCCGGGACTACGGCATGAACTACCTTTCATCCGTAGATGAGAACGGCGTCATCTTTGTTTACGGTGATAACGATACTTTCCCGCTGTGGTATCTCCAGGAAGTGGAAGGTTACCGCACAGACGTTAAGATTGTAAACCTCTCATACCTTTCCACTGACTGGTACGTCCTCTCTCTGATGCGTCCCACATATGACAGCAAGCCCCTGCCCATGTTCGGGAAGCCCAAACACTTTGGGCTGGATGAACGTCCCCGCATCTCCATTGGCCCCGCTGACAGTATTCCTGTCACCGCTCAGGTGGCGTACACTGACTTCTATGCACATCCCGGAGACCTGTTCCGTAACGCAAACTATTACGTGCCCCTGGACTCACTCCACCTGGCACAGATGTTTGACATAAAACCCGGTCAGGTAAACTACACCCTCATGTCTGAGGGACGCCTGACTGCTGACGGCGCTATGCCTGAGCGTTTCCCCTCATTCCTTACCCCCGGCTCAACTCTTTACCAGAACCAGTTTATAAAACAGGAAGTAGTGGCCAAGAGCGCCACTGACGGCTTTAACAGACCCGTTTACTTTGCCTGCACGGTTCCCGGTGAATACTATGCCGCCATGAACTCATACCTCAAATCCACAGGTATGGCGCGTCAGGTTACTCCATTTAACGGAAGCCAGAGCCCGGTGGTGGACAAGGCTTATGAGAATGTGCTCAGCAAGTTCCGCTGGGGAGGGCTGGAGAAAGAAGACTCTGACCGCATTTACGTGGATGAGACCGTGGCCCGCATAATAACAAGCCTCAGATTCTCACTTCTGGGTATATCAGATGACCTGCTCCGTTCCGCATCACTCCCGGCCTCTGAGTTCGCGGTTAAATACGCACATGAGCATAATGAAACCGTCCCCGCCACACGCGCTGACATGGCACGCAAGATGCTTCAGACTCTGGAAAAGAATGTCCCCTCTCGCGCCATGCCGTATGAAGGCACTGTGATACAGAGCCTCCTCCGCCAGTATTTGCTCCTGTACGCACTCACCGGAAACCGTGCCGACCTTGACCATGTTCAGCAGCTGATTGACTCTGAGCTCCCGCGTCACGGACAGCGTGCGCGTTACGCCATGAGTCTGGACAAGTATAACTTCAACCACCTCGGTGCCGAGTTCCTGAATGACCTTCTGGTACTGGCTTCACTCATGAACGCCCAGAATGAGATTGACTTCCTCCTTGCTCATCCTAACCTGGATGCAGAGGAACGCGAGACGGTTAACTCCATCTTTGCCGGGCTCAATGAGAACATCTCACCCGCTTACGTGGTACTGGGGGCAACCGGACTGGACCTGCTGGGTGAAAATATGAACATGCAGTATTATCCTGAGCTTGACAGCTACAAGACAGTAATTGTGGAAGGCTTTGGTTTTGACCCGTCAGTAAACGCACGCAAGATGGCCACAAAGGCCGGCGTAGATTACGATGCATGGCGCTCCCTGGTCTTCTCTCTGGCTAACCGCATGTAATCATCAGAATTACGTTATAACAACTCAAGCACTCTGTAATAATCAAATCCCACGCAGAGAATGTTTATTGAGACTCCCATACTGCCATACCGCCTCCACTGCCCGGAGGCAGTATGGCAGTTCCCTTGCAGAGAGGGAGAAAAAACAGTTTACCTCACCTTTGACGACGGACCCATCCCGGAAGTAACCCCGCATGTGCTGGACATACTTGACACATACCGCATAAAGGCCACCTTCTTCATGGTGGGAGACAACGTACGCCGCAACCCCGCTCTCCTATCTCGTATCCTTGAAGCCGGTCACAGCGTGGGTCACCACACCATGAATCATCTCCAGGGCATGCGCACAGGCACATTCACCTACCTCCGCAATGCACTGGCAGCCGCGCAGCTCACAGGCAGCACACTCTTCCGTCCTCCGCACGGATTCATACGCCGCCGTCAGGCACGCGCACTCAGCCGCCGCTTCACCATAGTGATGCACAGTGTAGTCACCAGAGACTACAACAGCTCCCTATCCCCCGAGCACATTTTTGACAACGTGAAACGCTACTGTCACCCGGGAGCCATAATTGTGTTCCATGACTCGCTGCGGGCATGGCCACGCTTGGAGACAGCCCTCCCCCGGATTATTGAGTGGCTCATTAGTGAAGGATATGAATTCCGCACCATCCATTCAAAAAATGAAAGATAAGTGTCCCGCACCATCCACTGGGAAAATGAAGGAAATCTGTCCCGCACCATCCACTGAAAAGATTAAGGTGATGAATTCAAGTCCCTCCATTGAGACTCTTGACCCCCTTTTCAGGGAGGCCGGATCAGTGCGCTGGGGCTGCACACGCACAGGGGTGATTTCCCCTACTGACAGGGCCATTTACTCACACTGGATGGCCTCCGGTTACTACGGAAATATGGCTTTCGTACTAAGAAATAATGACGTAAGAAGCAACCCTGAACTACTGTTGGAGGGAGCTAAAACGCTGTTTTGCAGCGCTTTCAGCTATAAGAGAGACACTCATCACCCCTTTATCTCAGATTATGCTCTCGGCACAGACTATCACATAGCACTCCGCCAGGCGTTATCTCCTGTGGCTCAATACATTACGCAGAATTACGGAGGTGAGACCAGAATCTGTATTGACACAGCGCCGTTGCGTGAACGCTACTGGGCGGAGCAGTGCGGTGTAGGGCGTAACGGATTGTCAGGCAGGCTTTTAGTCCCCGGGGTTGGAAGCGCAGTGGTATTGGGATTTATACTCTGGACAGGCTCTTTACCAGCATACTCTGAACCCCTGCAAGATGATGTTTGCCTCCACTGCAAAAAGTGCATAAAAGCTTGTCCCTCAGGCGCTTTGCAGGGCGACGGTAGCGTGGACGCACGCCGCTGCATAGCCTATCTTACCATAGAGCATCGCGGAGAACTCCCCGCACCCTTGCCGGGCCATTGCGCCTTTGGCTGCGATATATGCCAGAGAGTGTGTCCGGTGGGTGAACACTTGCCCTCACCCGCATGTATTATGACTGAGCGTCAGGACATTATGACACTTGATGAAGAAGCGCTACGCAGCATGTCAGCAGGCGCATACAAGCGCCTTACCCACGAGACCGCACTGAGCCGTGCTCCCCTGAAACAGCTACTCCGCAACCTCTCCGCCATCAAAAAAAGTCATTGAGGACGAAAAAGCCCTCAATGACTTCTGTCATTCATAATATAGTAGCCTGTTAAACAGTAGGTTACTTCTTAACTATTATTGCGTGCCCGGGTTCTATGGTGGTATAATCCTGATGGGTTATTATATCTCTCATATTCTCAGGCAGTTGGTACGGCTTTTTACCCAGATTGGCATACACCCGAAGGCCTTCCTTACCATCAGCAGATGTACGGTCAAATGCAATTACATCACGGCTGCCTGTTTCCACCTTCACAACGGGTGCACCAGCTGCACCGGCGTCAAGCACACGGTTCTCATGCTTTATGTGGCCCATTCTGTTATAGAAGTCAGTAAAGGGACTGTCCTTCCACTCAGGAGCCTTATCTTTTTCAAAAAACTGCAGTGCGCGGTCCAGACCTACCTCCTGGCCGGTATATATCAGCGGCATACCCGGCAGCGTGTATGACAGCACGGCAAAAGCGTACACAAAGTTTCCAAGACGGTGAAACTCAGTACCTTCCCATGAGTTGAGGTCGTGATTTGTAATCATGTTCATCATATAAGAGTCCACAGGATACTCCGCAGCCTGCTGTTCCAGAAGAACAAATATATCATCAGCATGCTTCTCAGGGAAAATCTTGGGAGCCGTCTCACCCTCTGCAATGAAAGTGTACTGTCCCTGGTGAGCAGCTATGGCTGAGAAGAGGTCCTTCATGGGCCAGTTATAGGCCATATCAAAGGCGTTTTTCTCCAGTTCAGGCACAGATGCCTCAGCCAGCATGAAGATGGGCTTTTTCACCTGCTCAAGCTCAGGACGGGCCTCATCCCAGTATCTTGTGGGAACCTCGGCAGCCACATCACAGCGGAAACCGTCAATATCCACCTCGCTGAGCCAGAACTTAAGAGCATCCGTCATGGCACGGCGTGTACCGTCATTATTATAATTCAGCTTGTACACGTCCGTCCAGTCATAAGGACCGTACATCTTGCCTTCCTTGTTTGTGGCATAGTACTCAGGGTGAGTGGTGACCCACTCGTTGTCACAGCCGGTGTGGTTAGGGACCCAGTCTATAATCACCTTCATTCCCATGGCATGAGCCTGCTTCACCATATCCTTGAACTCCTCCAGGGTACCGAACTCCGGATTTACAGCCTTGTAGTCCTTAACGGCATAATAACTTCCCAGCGTACCCTTGCGGTTAGCCTCAGAGATGGGGTGTACGGGCATGAACCAGAGTATGTTAACTCCCATCTCGCGCAGACGCTCCATGTGTGGACGGAAAGCTGCTATGGTACCTTCAGGCGTGTACTGGCGCAGGTTCACTTCATAAATAATGGCATCACGTGACCACGGCGCATGTGTTACGGTGGTGGTGTCAGTGTTTGTGGCGGCAACTGCCGGCAGAATGGCTATGGCCGAAAGGAAAGAGGCCACCAGCCGCTTGATTTTCATGTTCATATAGTGGTATTAAACTTTAATGGGTATTACGCGATGAATGGAATTATCAAGTGATATGAGTGTTTCAGTACCGGTTACTCCCTGAATTTTCTGGATGCGTCCGTTAAGGAGTTCCATGAGGTGCTCATTATCGCGGGCATACACCTTAATAAGCATGGTGTACGGACCGGTGGTGAAGTGACATTCCACAATTTCCGGAATCATCTCAAACTCAGGTATTACGTCACGGTACATGGCTCCGCGTTCCAGATTGACCCCGATATATGTGCAGGTGGCATAACCCAGGACCTTGGGATTTACGTTATATCCTGAACCGGTAATTATCTTCAGCTCTATCATGCGCTGGATACGCTGATGTATGGCTGCACGGCTTACACCACATTCCACGGCCACGTCCTTACTGGGAATGCGGGCATTACGTGTGATGATGTTAAGTATCTTTCTATCCAGAGAATCAATCTTATCCATTATAACAAATTAGCAAGTTTATGGTACAAACTACTCATAAATGTGAGTAAAACTTCATTTAAGGTGCACAAATATAGTAAAAATATTTACAACTTAACACATGTTCAGTATATTATTTAACATATTTGCAGTGAACCATGCACTCAATGCATGTGTTTTAATTATGAAAAACACATAAAGAATCATATAAGAAACCATAAAGGCATAAAATTCCAGAGACAAGGAGTCTCACACAAGATGTAGGTGAAAGTCCTGCAGGAAAGGCTGAGAAAGTTTTCTTATGAGAAAGATTCATTAATCCGGTAAACAGCATTTTTCCGCAACCCGATTATCAGCATGACCTCCGAATTCCCCGGGGGTTATGCCGGTTTAACGTCATCATGAACCATGACACCGCTCCGGTCAGATGTGAGCTGTCATAATCAGCCCCTGTTCCCCAATATTTGATAACGCTGGGTAATGGGGTCTAAGATGGGAACTATCATAAAATGAAACCGGATGGTGCAGCCGGGTGTTATAACTAAAAGATATACATCTGACATGAAAGAGATTAAAAAAGATGAAAGAGATTAAACTTAAAAGGGCGTATGAGCCGGCAGAGGCGTCTGACGGGTTCAGGGTTTACGTGGACCGTCTGTGGCCGCGCGGACTGTCCCATGAGACCTTCAAATACGATTTATGGGATAAGGCCATTGCTCCGTCCACTGAGCTACGCGAGTGGTACCACGCTAATCCTGAAAAGCTATGGAGCGAATTTGAGGAGCGTTATACGGTAGAACTGTTGGCAAACCCGGCTCTTGATGAGCTGACAGAGGCCGTTAAGGGACATGACACGGTAACTCTGCTGTTCTCCTCCCATGACACGGAGCACAACAATGCAGTGGTTCTCAGAAATGTGCTTCTGGCAAAAGAAAAATAACGGTTTGAGCAAGAACGGACGGGAATGACGTTGTGCTTACGGCCTGGGGGTCACACGGGTTCATCAAGTCTGAAACTGAACCACTTGACTTCTACGCAGAGTTCGTCATTGAATACCCGGAATTCACCGTCATGGTCAACAGCCACCATGAACTGGGCATAGGTGTCCATGTAACGAAAACTGTCACCCAGCTTCTCCATGAAGTCCGTTTGGCCGGCGTAGTTCATAGGCCCATAATAAGTAATACAGCTCAGCGCTCCGTTTTTATGACGGGTCCATACGGCATAACCGTTTTCCACAACATCAGTGACATCACGCTGCGCCCTTATCCTGTTCCAGAATCCCTCACCCTTCCCCCAGAGGTCTCCGTCAACAAGAAGGGCACCTGAAGAATCTATTCCGAAGGTCAGGTCATTGGTTTTACCAAACAGTGGAGCTGTCTTTGAAACATAAATCTTTTTAATATCCGTCCACGCTGCCAACGGAGCGCAGGCTGTCTCTTTCCCCGCGCTCACCACTGTGCCATCCGTCTTCAAACCCACCACATGACGGGGGCCGGCGTCAATCTGTCTTACATTCTGCCACTGAGCCACCCGGCCTGACACCGAGTCACCGGCATCCCCGCAAAGCGTGATGACCGTGCCGTTTTTCCTGAGGCCGAAGACTTTTCCGCCACAGCCTGCAGCCACACCGCAGAAGTCAGTGCCTTCAGACAGCTTTCTGATGCAGCTTTCCGACCATACTTCCCTGACTGTTCCGTCCTTTAGCAAAATCACAAACTGCCCGTAAGGGTAATCCTTTTCACAACCATCCCGAGGGATAACTGATATTATTTCCGCATCCGTTTCCAGCCCCCACTTGTAATCTTTCGAGTATAATCTGGAGCCGGCAGCTATAGCGAAAGTTTTGGCTGTCACCGCAATAACATGCGCTCCATTTTCCTTGCAGTCAAGGATAGGCTGATGCTCATCAGATGCTGGAGAATCATGCCTGACTTTATAACGTCCATTCTTTTTAAGAAGGCTTACAAACTTTACTTTCTCATCCAGTGACATGTTCTCCATGCGGGCAAGATCCTCCGGATAATACTCCACTTTCACCCAATGGAACTGTATGTTGGCGGTTTCACTTGCCAACTGACGAGCGTGATTATTCATCTGAGCGGATTTATCTTCCATAATGGCTTTTATACAAGCGGGTGGCATACTAAGTTATCAGTCTGCTAATTTAGTAAGATAAATGCAAACGGTGGCGGACTCTGACAAAAAAAACGGCGGGAGGATACGGGGTAAGTAAAAAATATGTACCTTTGCAGACAAATTTTTTTGATTCTAAGGTATATATGGAATGGTTAGTACAACTTTTAGGGCCCGGTGAGCCGCATATTGCGTCCACTATAGCCCTTTACTCATTCGTAATTGCCGCAGGTATATTCATAGGCAAAGTCCGAATTTTCGGGGTTTCCCTGGGCGTGACATTTGTTCTCTTTGTGGGTATCCTGATGGGTCATTTAGGATATAAGGTTGACCCTACGGTATTAAAATTTGTCCGTGAGTTCGGACTCATCCTCTTTATTTTTGCTATAGGTCTCCAGGTGGGCCCGGGATTCTTTTCCTCCTTCAAGCAGGGAGGTGTGCGCCTTAATGTTCTTGCAGTTACGGCCATAGCAATGAACGTACTGATAGTACTGGGTATATACCACTGGGGTAACATAAAGGATATCAATGCCTTAGTGGGAGTTATGAGCGGTGCCATCACCAATACCCCCGGCCTTGCGGCAGCTCAGCAGACAGTGTCTCAGCTTAAAGGCGGAGCAGAGGAGGCCAATATCATGGCAAACGGATATGCAGCGGCATATCCCTTGGGTGTGGTTGGCATCATAGCCTCCATGTTCATAATAAAAGGCATCTTCGGCATCAAGGATGACAAAGAAATAGAGCAGCTGGAGCAAGAACAGAATGACAGCACCATGAAGCCCTATCTTATGGACGTGGAAGTGACAAACAAGCTTGTGAGCGGCCTTACCATACTTCAGCTTCACGATGTAATCCAGACTAACTTTGTAATTTCGCGTATCCTGACTTCAGACGGGCGTTTTGAGATTCCCAAGTCATCCACAGAGGTGCGCCTTGGTGACCGTCTTCACATAGTGTGCTCCGCACAGGACGCACAGCGCTTCTTAGCAGTCTTAGGGCCCGAAGTGGAGATGGACTGGGAGTCAACACCGGAACCTGTTTATTCACGGCGTATAGTGGTTACCAAGAGCCAGTATAACGGTGTTCCTCTGGGCAGCCTGCGCTTACACAACGGTTACCGTCTGAACGCCACCCGCGTAAACCGTGCCGGTGTGGACCTGCTGGCATCTCCCAACCTGCGTCTTCAGATGGGAGACCGCATTACAGTGGTAGGTAATCTTGAGGACATAGACCGTCTGGCGCATCGTTTGGGTAACTCCATGAAGCGCCTTAACCAGCCTAACCTGATAACCATTTTTGTGGGTATTCTGTTTGGTATCATATTAGGTTCCGTGGACCTGGGATTCGGCATGAAGCTGGGTCTGGCAGGCGGTCCGCTGGTGGTGGCCATACTTCTGAGCCGCTTTGGATATAAGGCAAAGCTGGTTACATACACCTCCACCTCAGCCAGCATGATGCTCAGAGAACTGGGTATATGCCTTTTCCTTGCGTCAGTGGGTATCAGCGCCGGAGCCTCATTTGCACGCTGCGTCTTCACTCCTGAAGGCATGTGGTGGGTAATCTGGGGCGTAGTTATCACCATGGTTCCGCTGATAACGGTGGGTATCATAGCCCGCGCACGCTATAAGATAAATTATCTCAGCATAATGGGTCTCTTTTCCGGTGGGTGTACTGACCCTCCGGCACTTGCGTATGCCAATAATTCCACCGGCAATGATGCGCCTGCTGTGGCATACTCCACAGTGTATCCTCTGACCATGTTCTTACGCGTGGTGGCGGCCCAGGCCCTGGTGCTGGCCCTGAGTTAGAGTAAGAGTTATCACTATAAAAAACATGCCCGTTTGCTTTCCTGACGCAAACGGGCATGTTTTTTATTCGCAGTAGTATAACAGCTTAAGGGGCTTAATACAGGTCCTGGATGACCAGGCCTGCAAGGGTAAGCCCGAATATGGCAGTGGTGTGAGCAAAGGTACCATTGGCCCTGTCCTGTGATTCTGAACGGTTTTTAACCACCTCAGGACTGAAAACGCAGGTAAACTTGTGACGAGGATACTGGCCCAGACGCTTGAAGCGGTTACGGAGAGCTCGGGCCAGCGGACAGCCGTACACCTTGTAAAATTCGGCAGTCTGAATCATATCTGCATGGAGCTTTAGTGCAGCTCCCATGGATGAGAAAAAGCGTCCTTTCCAGCCCCGGAGGCCCGTGGCGTGCAGAATCAGATGAGCCTTACAGCTGAGTGAGTCTATGGCATCAATCACGTAATCATACTTTTCCAACTCAAACCTGTCCGCTGTACTGCTGTCATATACGGCCTGTATGGCGGTAATGTCACAAGCCGGATTAATGTCCCGCAGGCGGCTGCGAAGGACTTCCACCTTGGGCTGCCCTACAGTGGAGTTAAGAGCCATGAGCTGTCTGTTAATATTAGAGAGTGCCACAGTATCTGAGTCCACTATGCACAGATGTCCTATCCCGCTACGTACAAGAGCCTCAGCACACCATGAACCAACGCCCCCCACACCAAAAATTATTACTGAGGTCCGTGACATGCGGTCCATCATTTCCGCACCGGCTATGAGAGAAGTACGCTGAAACACCTCCGGGTTAAAAATATCTTTTGACATAAAAATGGTATTAAGTATGGCAAAATTAGCCAAAAAAGAATAAAGTCATCTCATAAAGTAGTGAAATAGGGTCCAAAAGTGGCATTTTTAGTTAAAATTTGTTTAAACAGAAAATTTTATGCTCAATTATTATGCTATATAACATAAAAGACATATCTTTGCATCAAGTTTTTCATGGTATTAGATTTAAGGTAAGAAGATTATTCGTCGGGATGACGAGTAATTTTTTTTTGTAAGTATACCTTGGCTATCAAATTGGCGAAATTTTAACAGAAATTCCGAGTAGGTATCAAATTAAGCCTCAGGGGATACAGATACGAAAAAAGGCTGTCTCACGACAGCCTCAAATCTTCTAAACCAATCATTATCACTTTATTTGTTCAATCTTACTCTCTGTAATTAGAACAACGGCAGGGGTAAAAAGGTTTAGGCGGCATGAAAAAAAACATGCTTCAAAAATCTTTTAAGCTGAAAACGAAGGAGTATTTCAGCCGAATTCCGTAGCAGGCCGGAGCTTTCCCTGACGCACCGGAACGCTCAGCATTTATTTGAAAAAGTTATACGCTTTCTGCTCAATAAGACGGTTACTCAGGAAAGCAAGGAGGGTAACTGAAAGCATGATGACAATAAAGGCCGGTATCTGATGTGCCACAAGACCACTCCACACCACAAGCTGGATAACGGGTATATGGAAAAGATATATGGAGTAAGAAAAGTTATCCTCAATGGGCATTCTCACCAGTGAACGCGGATAGAGAGAGATACCCAGCACCACCATGGAGATTCCTATGGGGGAGGTAATGCGGTGCAGGTAATCTGTGTACATAAGCGGAAAGTAAACAATGAGTACACCAAGGATAATGAAAAGTAACCCATGCCGCGCTATAAAGTCGCGGTACAGATAAGCTATTACACCTAAATAAAAATAGGATATGGTACCCATAAACTGCCTTCCCAGAATTTCATATATATTTTTCCCGGTGGCGTCAAGCATATAAGCAGCCCAAACGGAAAAGCACATGGATACAACTATAATAATGGATGCCAACACTGCAGGCCGCATGCGCAGCCGGCGGAATATCATGAAATAAAATGGAATGGAGAAATAGAATACCCACTCAACCTTCATGGTCCACAGCGAGCCGTTCACCGCATCAGTAAAGAACTCAGGACCGTCAAAAACGCCCGGCAATGCCGGCGCAAGCCAGTTAAGGAAAGCCATATTGGCTACCAAATACTTCCAGAAACCGGGCGAAGAAAAATACTGTGACACAGAGAGGGAGCTGACTGCCACCAAACCCAAGGCGCACGCAAGCACAATGGTAAAATAAGGAGGCAGGATGCGGATGGCGCGGTTACGCAGATATTGCCACAGGTGAGGTCTCTTCTCAAAGGATGGGTACATCAGGAATCCGCTGATACAGAAAAAACCGCCTACATAATAAAATGGCGTGAGGCAGTGGACCCAGTCCCACTGACACAGCGTCAGCGTATGCTCATAAACCACCATGTAAGCGAGCACGTAACGCAGCAGGTCCATATTAGGGTAATATGCGGTCCTGACGGCTGCAGGACGGACTGTATCACTCATAATTGTCAGTAATTAAGATAAACGACTTCAGTTTAAGGACCGGCATTGGGAGCCGCACCGTAATACGTAATATAGGTTATGACGTTAAAAGATTCCGGGCGGTGTGCCGGAAAAAGTCACGGCACACCGCCCGGGTTATCTGCAGGAATTACTCTTCAGTTTCTTCCTCACTCATATTGTGGAAGACATTCTGAACGTCTTCATCTTCTTCAAGCTTATCCAGCAGTTTGTTAATCTGCTCGCGCTGTTCAGGGGTGACCTCCTTGAGGTCATTGGGGATGCGCTCAAACTCAGAGGATATAATCTCATAGCCATTATCTTCCAGGTATTTCTGGATATTGCTGTTTTCCTCAAAGGCACCGTAAAGCATGATTTCATTACCTTCCTCATCATCATGCACCAATTCATCCACACCGTAGTCAATCAGTTCCAGCTCAAGATCTTCCAGTGATACACCTTCCTTGGCCTTAATCTTAAACACACACTTGTGGTCAAAGAGGAAGGTGAGCGAGCCCTGAGTCCCCAGTGAGCCGCCGTGCTTGTTAAAATAAGAGCGCACATTGGCCACTGTACGGGTGTTATTGTCAGTTGCAGCCTCAACGAAAATGGCAATTCCAAAGGGGCCGTATCCTTCATAAGAAATTTCCTTGTAATCACCGGCATCCTTATCTGTGGCCTTCTTAATGGCGCGCTCCACGGTGTCCTTGGGCATATTAGCAGCCTTTGCGTTATGCAGCAGCGCACGCAGACGGGGATTGGTGTCAGGATCAGGACCACCGGCTTTAGCCGCAATGGTTATTTCCTTACCTATGCGGGTAAAGGTACGTGACATATTGCCCCAGCGTTTAAGCTTACGGGCTTTACGGTATTCAAATGCTCTTCCCATTTGTAAGTATAATATTTTTAAGTTATTTATTTTTATCTGTCTTTCAGCGAAGCTCTGCAGCAAGATCCTTGCGCAGGCGCTCCACTATGCGGTTCATGGTGTTGTCAATCTGCTTGTCATTCAGCGTCTTTTCCTCATCCTGGAGCGTAATGTTAATGGCGTATGACTTCTTACCCTCAGGCAGCTTGTCACCTTCATAGACGTCAAAGAGCTTCACGTCACGCAGGAGTTTCTTCTCAGCCGCTGTCACGGTGTCAGCAATCTGCTGCATGGTGACCGTGTTGTCAATCAGAAGCGAGAGGTCACGCTTCACGGGTTGTGTCTTAGGCAGCGGGCTGTAAGTGACGGTGTGCTTCAGGGCATTGCGCACCAGACGGTTCCAGTCAAGCTCTGCATAGAACACTGTCAGTTTAATATCCGCGCGGGCGGCCACGGCAGGGTGAATGATACCCATGGTACCCAGCAGTTCTCCTGAATGTGTGCTTACAGAGAGTGCAGTGGCGTACATTTTATCAGAGAAAGCGGTGTAGCGCAGGCGCTTCATGTCCAAACCCAGGCGCACCAGAATGTTATCCACGGCTGTGCGCAGATGGAAGAACGAGCTTTCCACTGCCTTAGAGACCCATGAGGCCGGAGTGATGTTTCCGGTCATCCACAAAGCCAGACGTGCGCTCTCTGAATATGGTGCCAGAGGAGCATCAAGGGTGGACTGCTTGTCAGGGTTACAGCTGTACACATTTCCAAACTCATAAAGGCCAAGGTCAGCTGTCTTACGGTTAACGTTATGCGCAATGGTCTCAAGGCCACCAAACAGAAGTGTGGCACGCATTACATTGAGGTCCTGACTGAGGGGATTAAGAAGATGCACGCAGTGGTCCGCCGGGAGTTCCGGCATGTCAAGTGCGGTATAATATGCCTCAGCGGAAAGTGAGTTATTCAGAATTTCAGAGAATCCTGCACCGGTGAGCTGGTCAGCAATGAGGCGCCGGAGGTCATCAGCGGCGTCAGTGGCTGTCTTATAGCTCAGAGAGCTGTGCAGCTTGTGGCTTATTTCTATATTATTATAGCCGTAAATACGGAGGACGTCTTCAATTACATCACAGGGACGGGTGACGTCAACGCGATAAGTGGGTATGGCCAGCTCCATGGCCCCGGAAGGGGTATGACCTTTAACATGCATTTCCAGGGCACGCAGAATGACATCAACCTTCTCCGGCTCCAGAGGACGGCCCACCAGACGGTCAATATCCTCATAAGACAGAGTTACATGAGCATCTGTCACAGGCCGGGGATAAATATCCACAATATCTCCCACAATGGTACCGCCGGCCAGTTCCTTTACCAAAAGTGCTGCAAGCTTCAGGGCGTACACACATCCGTTGGGGTCCACACCTCTTTCATAACGGAATGAGGCGTCAGTGCTCAGACCGTGGCGGCGGGCTGTCTTGCGCACACTGGTGGGATGGAAGCAGGCGCTTTCAATGAAAATGGAGGTGGTATTCTCAGTGACTCCGGAGTCAAGGCCGCCAAAGACGCCGGCAATGCACATTTCCTTTTCTGAGTCACATATCATCAGGTCTGCGGCATCCAGCTTACGCTCTACACCGTCAAGGGTGGTAAATGGCGCTCCCTGAGTGGCCTTGCGCACCTTTACGGTACGCCCGGCTATATGGTCCACATCAAAACAGTGGAGGGGCTGACAGAAGGCATGGAGGATATAGTTGGTTATATCCACAATATTATTAATGGGGCGCAATCCTATGGCAGAAAGGCGGTCACGAAGCCACTGTGGGCTCTCAGCCACCTTTACGCCCTCCACGGTGAGCCCAGAGTAACGCAGACATGCCTCCGGATTCAGAAGTTCCACATTTACTGCATTGTCAGCCTCAGGACGGTCAGAGCAGAAGTGGCTTACATCAGGCTTGTGTGCGCGTGTGTGAGCCACGTGGGCGCTAAGATAAGCTGCCAGGTCACGGGCCACGCCGTAATGAGAGGCAGCGTCAATACGGTTAGGGGTCAGGTCCACCTCCAGGACATAATCATCAGTAAGGCCATAGAAGTCAGCCGCGGGGGTACCGGGAGCGGCGGCTCCGTCTTCCAGCACTATGATCCCGTCATGCGAGTGTCCCACGCCAATCTCATCCTCAGCACATATCATGCCATAAGACTCCACGCCGCGAATCTTGCTTTTCTTAATCTTGAAAGAAGTTCCGTCAGGGGCATAAAGGGTGGTGCCTACCGTGGCCACCACCACTGTCTGTCCGGCGGCGACATTAGGGGCTCCGCAAACTATCTGCGCGGGCTCAGACTGTCCCAGGTCCACCGTGGTTATGTGAAGGTGGTCACTGTCAGGATGCTCAACGCAGGTAAGAACCTTGCCTATGACTATTCCGGCCAGACCGCCGGGAATGCTTTCCACTTTCTCCACAGAGCCGGTTTCCAGGCCAATGGATGTGAGTGCTGCCGCCAGCTCATCAGGCGTCAGCGTGGTGTCAATGTACTGTTTTAACCAGTTATAAGATATATTCATACGGTGATAAATAAGGCCTTAACGTTTTTTCTAATGTGCAAAGGTATAAAAAAAATCACAAACCATGTCCTGATAAGGATAATTCGTGTACAGAAGTATAAAAAATGCAAAAAGAAGTGGTGAGGAGTTTGTAATCTGTGCGGATGTATGTACCTTTGCGGCTGAAAAACAGACAGTGGAAAGATTTGGCCGCTTGCAACCACTTGAAAAAATGCTAAAATAGCCCTGCCCGCGCCTGCCAACAGGTGCGTGAACAGGTATCAGGTTTTTAGCTTCGCACCGTGGTGGCCGATTTACGCTGCTGCGGTTGTTTTGTTTAACTAAATACCAAATAAGATATGAATTACTTATTCACTTCAGAATCAGTATCAGAAGGGCATCCTGACAAGGTTGCTGACCAGATTTCAGATGCCATACTTGATGAATTCCTTGCCCGCGACGCCAACTCACGCGTTGCCTGCGAGACCCTTGTAACCACCGGCCAGGTGGTTGTGGCCGGAGAGGTCACCTCAGAGGCCTATGTAAATCTGCCGGATACGGTACGTGAGGTAATCAATGAGATAGGCTATAACAGGAGTGAGCTGCAGTTTGACGGAAACTCATGCGGTATTCTTTCAGCGCTCCACGAACAGAGCGCGGACATTAACCGCGGAGTGGACCGCGAAGAAGCCACTGAGCAAGGTGCGGGTGACCAGGGAATGATGTTTGGCTACGCCACAGATGAGACTCCTATATACCTCCCGCTGCCTCTGGCACTGAGCCATGCCATCCTCAAGGAGCTTGCTGCCATACGGCGCGAGGGTGTGGACATGACCTATCTCCGTCCGGACGCCAAAAGTCAGGTGACGGTGGAGTATGATGAGAATGATAATCCCGTGCGCGTACACACCATAGTGGTTTCCACCCAGCATGATGAGTTCATAGACGCGGCAGGCAGCGGGTTAAGCCAGGAAGAGGCTGACCGGCGCATGGTGGACGCTATAAAACGTGACGTCAAAGATATTCTTATACCCCGCGTCAGGCGCCGTCTGCCTGAGCAGCTTCAGGCCCTGCTGGATGATGATTTCATACTTCATGTGAATCCCACGGGTAAGTTTGTTATCGGCGGCCCTCACGGAGATACCGGCCTGACGGGCAGAAAGATAATAGTGGACACCTACGGGGGCCGCGGTGCTCATGGTGGCGGCGCGTTCTCAGGCAAAGACCCCAGCAAGGTGGACCGCTCAGCAGCTTATGCAGCACGTCACATGGCCAAGAATCTTGTGGCTGCCGGAGTGGCACGCCGGGCACTGGTTCAGGTGGCATACGCCATTGGCGTGGCACAGCCCGTGAGCCTGTATGTAAATACATACGGGACAGCGGCGGTAAACATGACTGACGCAGAAATATCCGCCAAACTCGCAAGCCTTTTTGACCTCACCCCTCACGCCATAAACACAAATCTTAAACTGCGTAATCCCATATACCGCGAGACTGCCAGCTACGGCCATGTGGGGCGCACACCTCGCACGGTGGTGAAAACCTTTGGTCACAAGGGTGAAAAACAGTTTACCCGTGAGGTGGAGCTGTTCACCTGGGAAAAGCTGGACCGAGTGGATGATATAAAAAAAGCGTTTCAGCTTTGACACAGAAAGACATATCCATTGAGGATTAAAAGCACAAAAAAATCAAAATAACCGTAAGTTTTTTGTTATCTTACTGAAATAATGTATCTTTGTACGCTAAATTCCGGCAGGGCACATTGTGCCGGCCGTACAAGTATAGAGAAAAATTATAACGAAAAACCAATACCAGCACATTAATCAATGGCAACCTTAGAGAAAATCAGAAGCAAGTCAGTGCTCCTTTTTGTAGTAATCATAGGCGCTTTGCTTGCATTTATTCTGGGTGACTTCTTCACCAACGGCCGAGCACTTTTCGGCGTAGGCAACAAAATGATTGAGGCCAACGGCGTCAAGGTAACATATGATGAATATCAGGCCTTTGCAGAAGAACACTCACAGGACCAGCAGGGTGTGGACAATGATGTTCTGCAGCAGCAGATGCTGTATGCTCTCCTGGACAAGAAGCTCTTTGAGAAAGAATGTGAGGCTATAGGCCTTAACGTGACTGACGCAGAGCTTTCAGTATTCATGAATGACCCCGCCGTGGTAAGTGATATCCTTTCACAGACCAATTTTCCCAGCACAGAGGCTCTGTTAGGCGCCATTGCTGACCCGGCCAAGTATAAGCTTACCAATGAAGACGCACAGCAGCTGCGCAATATGTGGATCAAGCGTGAGAATCAGGTACAGGAAACCATTCAGCAGACAGTGTTCCAGTTCCTGCTCAACGGTCTTTACGGAGCCAATACGCTTGACAGCAAGACAGCACTTGCTGACAACGCCAGCATAGCACTGGAGATGGCAGTTGTGGATGCAACCATCATTCCTGACAGTGATGTTAAGGTATCAGATGAGGACCTGGCCCAGCTGTATGATAAGAATGAGTCAAAATTCATGGTGGAGGAAGATGCAGCCTCAGTGAGCCTGATAGCCATGCCCATTGTACCCTCAGAGGAAGACATTGAGGCCACCCGTGCTAAGGCAGTGAGCCTTAAGGACGCTCTGGCGGCTTCAGACAATGTGGACCTGAGTCAGTACTCAACCTCACGCAAAACCGTGAGCGTGGATGCTCTTAACCGCGCTATGAGCAATCAGGCAAACCGTGCTTCCATGAACTTTATTGCCGGGCTGCGCAATATGCTTTCTGACTCAGCTGCCGCCCCCGGTCTGACCCGCGTGGTAACTGAAACTCCAGATTATTATCAGGTGGCCAAGATTCTGAACATGTCCCAGAAGAAGGACCAGGCCAGCGTCTCAGTCCTGATGTTCTCAGAAGATTTAACTCCTGACAGCGCACTGATGGTGGCTAAAGCTAATCCTAACTGGAAGGAGCTGCCCACTGACAGCGTGTACAGCGGTAAATTCACAGCAGGCGTGAACGCGCATCCCATTTCACTGGTTGAGCGTAGCACCACCATGAACACACAGCGTATGCCCACAGACCTCCAGATGGAGGCTTACCTGATGAGCCAGCTGCTGGCCCTGCCTAAGTTCACAGGAGCCCTGGAGAACGCACAGCAGGAACAGGCATTCCTTTACACTGATACCATCAACGGTACTCCTCTGAACTTCATTTACCGCCTTGACGCCATTCAGGAGCCTGTAAACGTGGCTGAGGTTCTCCGCGTGGATGTTGTAACCTTACCTTCAGCTGCCACAGGTACTGCCATCTCAAACAAGGTGCGCAATTATGCTGCCAACAACTCAGATTCAAAGACCTTTAATGATAACGCAGAAAAGGCCGGCCTTGAAATAATACGAGAGGTGTTTACTCCCAGCACCCCCACTCTGTTTGTAGACGGGGAGGCCATCACCGGCACCCGTCCGCTGATAAAGTGGGCCCTGGAGAACAAGAAGGGTAAAGTATCACCTGTTGTAAACGGCAAGATAGCCGCTGCGCAGCAGGGTGGCTCTGAGGCGTTCTTCACATCAGTACGCCGCCCGGCAACTGACGTGGTTACCGTACTGGCCGTGAACAACCGTTACGATGCCGGTGATGAAATGAAGGCTGATGACCCCTATGCAAAGGCTCAGCTTTCTGCCATGGCCATGAACAGCAAGAAGGCTGCCAAGCGCGCCGAGGAACTCAAGGGCAAGGGTAACACTGTGGCAGAATATGCAGCTCAGGCAAATGTTCCCGCCCGCAATACCTCAGAGACATTCTTCAGCACCTCACTGCCCGCTGAAATCATCAGCGCCATAGCTGCCGCTAAGGAAGGTGAAGTTGTGGGTCCGCTGGCAGGTACCAACGGTCGTGTTTATATCTTCAAGGTTAACGGTAAGGAGCCCAGCGTGGAAACAGAAGATGTTGCCAAGGGTAATTTTGTACGCCGTTTCTCACCGTTCACCAGTGGTGCCGCAATGCACAAGGCTCTTGTGGGCAAGCACAAAGTGAAGAACCACTCTACCAAGCAGATGGCAGGTCTTGAAGACTAATCACTGATCTGAAAAAAGTGGCCCGCAAGGGCACAAGAATAAAACGGGTCTGTCATGAACCACTTTCATGCCGGACCCGTTTGTTTTTTACCTGATATTTTAACCAACAAATCTGAAACGTTATGAAAGACCGAGGCGAATCTCCGGTGACGGGCTGGGTAACAGTGGAATCATACCAGCATG
Source organism: uncultured Porphyromonadaceae bacterium (assembly GCA_947175205.1). Classification (GTDB taxonomy): domain Bacteria; phylum Bacteroidota; class Bacteroidia; order Bacteroidales; family Muribaculaceae; genus CAG-873. Next base: position 22,656 of record CAMWLS010000021.1, read on the forward strand.
ACTGGCAGGCCGGCATGGCTCAATCAATTCTAAAGGACCATGATATCCCATGCGTATTGGGTAATCAGGAATTTGCCTCCATCTATCCCATAGGCTTCAACAGTCTTGGCGCCATAAGTGTGTCTGTGCCTGAGGCGTTTGCGGAACAGGCCCGGGAACTTCTTAAGAATCTGAGATAGTGATTTGCACTTAGAAACATCTGAGACAGTGACGCGTACTTAGAAATATCTGAGATAGTGATGAGCGCTTAGAAATATTGGCAAAGGGAGCCTAAAATATTTTGTATAAACCAATAAAATGCTTACCTTTGCAGCGACTTTAAGCCCAAGCGGCAGCGGGTCATCGGGGCGTAGCGCAGTCCGGTAGCGCACCTGGTTTGGGACCAGGTGGTCGCAGGTTCGAATCCTGTCACCCCGACAAGACGCCAAGGCGAGGGTGTGTCAAAATGCCAAATTTTGACACACCCTCTTAAGATATAGCAGAATAGGACATAAGATATAACAGATTAAGAAGAGGAGGCAGGGAGTCCGAGATTGTAAATTAACAGTAAGTAAGGGGTTGCCAAACCTACGGCTTACATGCGGCCTTGCCGGAGTGACCGGCAACATGAAGTAGCATCAGGGTTTAAGGTAGGTGTTGACCTATAAGTGCTGCGGTTCCGGCTTCAGGTGATTTTACAATAGTTAACCGAGTCTTGTCAAACATTCCCCGCCCCTCTGTGTTAAATAAGAAAAAGCATACTTACATGGACACATTAAAGGAAAAAGCATTAGCATATCACAGATATCCCATTCCGGGCAAAACAGAGATAGTGGCCACCAAGCCGTACAGTACTCCTGAGGACCTTTCGCTGGCCTATTCTCCCGGGGTGGCATACCCCTGTCTTGAAATCAAGGAACACGAGGATGAGGCCTATACATATACCAACAAGGGTAATCTCGTGGCTGTCATCAGTAACGGCACCGCGGTGCTGGGCATGGGGAATATAGGAGCCAGCGCAGCAAAACCCGTAATGGAGGGCAAGGCTCTGCTCTTTAAGATTTTTGCGGGTATTGACAGCTATGACATTGAGATAAATGAGTCTGATCCTGTAAGGTTTTCTGAGGCCGTTGCTGCCATATCACCCACATTTGGAGGTATTAATCTGGAAGATATCAAGTCTCCTGAATGTTTTGAGATTGAAGAACGCGTAAAGGCGGTCACTGACATTCCCGTGATGCATGATGACCAGCACGGTACTGCTATTGTAACAGGCGCAGCCCTCATAAACGCCCTTAAACTCCAGGGCAAGAAGGCAAGTGACGTCCGCGTGGTGGTAAACGGTGCCGGCGCGGCGGCCATAGCGTGCACACGCCTGTGGATATCACTGGGAATAAAGCCTGAGAACATTCTGATGTGTGACAGCAAGGGCGTAATCAGAGACTCCCGCACTGACCTGAACAGCCTTAAAAAGGAGTTCAGCCGCGATACCAAAGCGGAGACACTGGCAGATGCTCTGCGCGGAGCTGACGTATTCCTGGGGCTGTCTGTGGCTAATGTCATGACACCTGAGATGCTTATGTCCATGGCAGAGCGCCCCATAGTATTTGCCCTTGCAAATCCTGACCCTGAAATAGCATACGATGTGGCTAAGGCTACCCGCAAGGACATGATTTTTGCCACCGGCCGCAGTGACTATCCCAATCAGATAAATAACGTACTTGGCTTCCCGTATATCTTCCGCGGGGCACTGGACACACGCGCAACGGACATCAACGAGCAGATGAAGCTGGCAGCGGCTCACGCTATTGCTCAACTGGCCCGCGAGCCTGTTCCCCGTGAGCTTGCACGTTCATATGGTCTGGCTGACATAAGCTTCGGACCTGAGTATATTCTGCCAAAGCCTTTTGACAAGCGCCTTCTCACCACCGTTGCTCCTGCAGTAGCAAAGAGCGCCATGGAAAGCGGCGCGGCACGCATGGATATACGCGATATGGACCAGTATAAGCGTCACCTGGCTGCGCTGATAGGCCACAATGATAATTATATCATTGACCTGCTGCAGCATCACTGAAACGCAAAAAAGCACTCACACCCCTGAGGTATGCGTTAGTTGTGAATAATCATATAATCTGAGGCATAGCCCGGAGACACCACATAACGGCGGAGCCCGTAACCACGCTCAGCGGCTGTTCCTGAAAGGGGATGGCCGCCTAAAGTAAATACGTCATAGGTGCTGTGGCACACCGGGCATACGGCTGTAAGGGACTCATCATCAATTCTCACCCGGACGTTGTTACGACATTCTACGGGGCAGGCCAGGTCATAAGCTGCCGGTGCACCGTTTACGTCACACACCAGAAGCACCCCACCAAAACCGGTGGCTGAGGATGCTATATAAGGAAAGCCGGAGGGGACACGGTCCTGAAGAATGAAATATTTATAATCCATGGCACCTCCAACACCATAGAAGTTCCAGTCTGCCACGCTGTGGAAGGCAATGTTGACGGGGTACGGCGGAATGCGGTCATCATCCAGATGATGACAAGCGCTGAGAATGTAGGCCGCCAATATCATTAATGTAAGTCGTATGATTTTCATACCTTAATAACCGTAAAAGCAGGCATATATTGTGTGTACAGGTATGGTGAAGTGTGTGGAAGGCAGTGGTCAAAGGCAATGTTAATAAATACAAAAAGCATCCACTCCCTCTTGCAGAACCAAAAAGATGTTATAACTTTGCAAAACGAAAAACGCAGCAGCAGGCTGCTGACATACTGGAGAGGTGGGTGAGTGGCTGAAACCACCAGTTTGCTAAACTGACGTAGGAGCAATCCTACCACGAGTTCGAATCTCGTCCTCTCCGCCTGAAAGCTCCGAGCAATTTGCCCGGAGCTTTTTTTGTACCCACTTCCGAGCAAGCCATAATGCCTCCAGATGATGATGTAATGACCGGGAATGGGTGTGAACGGAGGCATATTTCCGGTGCATGTTTGTAAAGCTTATGTTTCGGATGGAAGCGAGGATGAGTTATTTATGGCTCATGTGTGTTGCGGATGTTGCGAATGATTTGGCAACTCAGAAAATTATAACTTACTTTGCATCCAAACATTCTTGAGATACGGCAAAATGTATCTCTGCTACATAATAAAGCGTTCTTGACGCTTGGTTCTTACCGGACAGAAACTTCGCAACTTTCAATGTTAAGCCAAGAACTGAGCAACAGAGGATGCCCAACCCAGTGTATATGATATACACGCATTCCCCCGCCCTATGGCGGGGGGAATTGTGCGCATAGTATCTCATAATATACATTAGCGTGGGCCTTCCATCTGTTGACAGTTTCGGCTTAATGGGCAATGCGAAGGCCTCAGTCTGGTGAAACTGTCAGCAGTCAGGGATTCCCGCGCTTTTTCTTTATCTTAATTTCACTCTCAGGGGAATCAGAGTGCTGCAATCTTACACATTAATAAAACAGACTATCACACGATGAAAGCACTGGGAGAAATCATCCGCGACGAGCTCAGAGAACAGGAGCGCCCTATAACCTGGTTTGCACGCAAGTTATGCCTTGACCGGTCAAACGTTTACCGTTTATTTCAGAAAAACAGTATAGACACAGACTTACTGATGCGTATTTCCCGTGTCCTAAACCGCGATTTCTTTGCACTTCTAAGTCAGGAATTAGCCAGTAAGCAAAGAACGCAACAGTAAGCTGTCATTATCGCTACAGACATTTTTGAGCGGACATTTTCTTTCACCGTAACTTTGCAAGAGATAATCCGGCAAGGCTTCTTTGCTTTTGAGCCGAATAGGAAAAGAGTCATTATTACCATAATTAACACATAATATTATATATAAAGGAAGACATATCACTTACAAAGTGAAATTAAAGACAACAAATTTTCTAAATATTTACCAACATTATTTTCTATGAACAAAAGATTTTTGAGCATTGCACTTCTGACTGCTATCTGTACTGCTGTACCGGTGGCATTCACATCGTGCTCAGATTACGATGACGACATCAACAATCTGCAGTCACAGATTGACGCCATCAACTCTACTGTTGCCGATCTTCAGAAGCTTGTAGCTGAAGGAGTAATCATAACATCTGTAGAGAAGACAGCTGATGGCATCATTGTCAAGACCTCAACAGGCGAGACCTTTAACATCATCAACGGAAAAGACGGCGCTGCCGGCAAGGACGCTGATGTATGGACCATAGGTTCAGACGGTTACTGGTACAAGAACAATGAGAAGACCGCTTATCGCGCGGTGGGTGAAACCGGTCCCCAGGGTCCTCAGGGCGAGACAGGTGCCACAGGCCCCCAGGGTCCTCAGGGCGAGACGGGTGCCACAGGTGCTCAGGGTCCTCAGGGTGAAACGGGTGCTACCGGTAACTTCTACCGTCCCAACATTGAGACCGGATGTTTTGAAATCTGTGACTCAGAGGGTAACGTTCTGGAGCAAACAAACATCCCCTACACTGCAGCCGGCGGTAATATGTCAGCGGTATATACCGGTAACAAGATTATCTTCACCGGCGTAAGCGGTGCAGAAGGTCCAGTAGAAATCCTTGTGGGTACTCCCGTAGGCAGTCTGGTATTCATTCCCAGTGTAATGAGCTCTACTCTGCCTTATCCTACAACTGACGAGCCTTTCTACTATCTGGCTTCTTATCTTGATGAGACCAAGTATAATCCTCAGACCAAGAAGTTTGATCCTCAGTTATGGAACAAGTCAAACGAGGTTACACTGGAATACCGCATCAACCCCAAAGAAGCATACGTTGTTGAGAATCCCATTGTAGGCTTCATCAACCGTAACATGACTTCACGCGCAGCCGGAGACAAATCTAACCTTCTTAACATGGTATCAGCTCAGGCAGCAGCCGGTGAACTTAATGTTAACGCTACTCTGAACCCAATAGGTATGGGCAGCAATAATATTGTTACCGCACGTCTGCAGAACGGTCAGGATATAGTAACTTCTTCAGACTATATTGCAATAAACGCTTCTGCGGTAAAGGCTCGCATCTACAACAAGCTTGCTTCAGCAAAGCCCACTTACTTCTACGACCGTGATCAGGCAATAGTAAGCAAGGACAGCGAAACCAGCGATTTCATCAAGCAGTTTGTATCTCTGTCAGACGCTCCCAATGTAACCTGCGTATACAATGAATCTTTAGACCTTCAGGCATACGTTGACCTGTGGTGTACTACAGAAAACACACCTCTGTCTGATCTGAACTTCTACGGTGCAAACTACAAGTTCTCACTGCCCGCATCATATCTTTCTGATGACGCACAGAAGACTAACCAGCAGTGGTTTGCCGTTCTTAACGGAAGCACCATCAGCGTAAACCGCACCAATGTACCTGACCTTACTCCGGCAATCGGCCGTACACCTGTTGTACGTGTGGACGCTTACATGCCTGACAACAACGGCACAGAGCAGATGGTGGCATCAGCCTACATCAAGGTACAGTTTGACCGCAAGGCTTCTACACCCACTGATGACCGTGATGTCCTGACCATCAACATGGATCCCAAGAGCTTCAACTATTCTGCACTTACTTCTAACCTCTCACTGATAGGTCAGATGACATGGCAGAATGTAAACAATCAGATTTACGGTTCACAGCAGCTTTCTGTGGATAACTTCTGGAGCAACTACAAGCACAACTACTCAGTAGTGGTTTCAGCTACTCCCAAGAGCACAAGCACTCCTGTTGTACTGAACCCCACTGATCAGACTGCAACAGTGAACACTCCGTTCAGCCCCGCATCTCTGGCATCTAACGGTATTTCTGTAAACGTACTGCTGACTAACTCCAGCACTCAGACTTCAGACATAACCTTCAAGGTTAACAATCTGGCCAAGACTGACGAGACATATGTTGACGGCAAGTACACCATCAAGATTACTCTGACTCCGAATAATCCCAAGGTATACCAGCCCATTGAGATTATCCAGGTATTCTACGTGAAGAATGACTTCCAGCCCTACACCTTCAACCCCGTATTCTATAACTCATCAACCGGTTATGTACAGGCTAAGGGTGAGCCCACAGCAAGCGGCTACTCAATGCAGATGAACATTGCTCAGGCATTTGAAGGTATCAACGGTAAGGACATCTTCCAGTACTACTGTGATCGCTCAGCAAACATCAAGTTCGGTAACGTAGCAAGCAATCCTGTAATAGCCTTCGGCTTCAGCGGTAACCACGCAGGTGTGGCTTACGGTGCTCCCGATTTCGCCGACCACTATGTAGGTCTGACCTCAGCTCTGACTGCTGACTCTAAGCGTGTAACCATGAACTACACCATCAAGCTTGTGAACGGTGAAGTTATCAGCAATCCCTTCGGTGTTGAGTTCATCAATCCATTCATTGCCGGTGCAGGCAAGACTGTTACCGTGGACGCTTCTGAGCCCGGAACTTACACCAAGTCAGCTAAGCCCAGTGTTCTGGTTAACGAGCGCAACTCAAACAACGTAATCTACAGCTGGGATGCCTCAGCCAAGAATCTGGTACTGTCATCACGCGCAACAAGCTGGTTCAAGCTCAAACCCTCACAGGTAATCGTGACGTATGAATGGGATACCACTACTTCTGAATACAAGGAATTCATGAATAATGTAAATGTAGGTAGCAGCAGCCTGTCTAACCCCGATGCTGACGGTACATTCACATTCTTCACCACCGCTAACCTTGTAAGGAACTACCAGCTGAACATCAAGGCTACTGTAACCTTTGAGAACCTGTCACAGGTTGTAGTCAACATCCCTGTTCAGTTCAATAAATAAGTTGAAAAAAAATAGCGTTATAATTACAGGTTAACTGATTAGAACTCAAACAGTTGAAAGAGGCCGGGCCATGATGAATGGCGCGGCCTCTTTTTTGTTCATGTTTAAAAGCAGAATAATTATATCAAGAGGGCCCGCAACATACGCTGCAGGCCCTCTATGTGTGATTAAGCGGCATCAATCAATCTTTTCAAACATGTCCTTACCAACTCCGCATAAAGGGCAGGTATAGTCATCAGGCAGCTCTTCAAAAGGGGTTCCGGGGGCTATACCGTTCTCGGGGTCGCCTTTCTCGGGGTCGTAGACCCAGTCACATACAGTGCATAAATACTTGTCCATAATGTTGTGTCATTTAACGAATTAATATAATGTATATGCTTTAAACATCATGGTATGACTTTTGGTTCACGGAGGATTGCTCCAGTACCGTTGTAAAAAAATGGGACGGTTCTGTGTGAAAAAACTCACCCACAGTTTCCATCTCTATAAAAGACCGTAACCCGTGGGTGAGTTTATCTCACTTATATGTCCTTATCATTTTCCTTTTGATGAAGAGCCTGAAGACTGCTCTTTTTCAACATTTGCTGCTGTATGTTTTACTCCGGCCTTTAGACCGCCGAATTTGAAACGGATGCTTAATCCCACGCCCCACTGGCGAAAACGTCCTTTATAAATCATGTGGATGGTTTCATCATTCTGGACGTATGAGCTGGTTCTATGAGTGGGTAAAAAGTTGTTAGCGCTCAGCTGGAGAGTGAGGGCTTCATCATTTAACCAAGATCTGCTGAAACCAAGACCATAATAATATCCGTTTTCACCGGCCCTACCCTGAAGGTCAATCCAGGGGGTGTACACTCCGCCGTAACCGCTGACCCGGAGCTTGAAAGGGAAGGTATAGTTCATATTGGTGTTGAAGTATGTCTGCCAGCCGTGGTTCTTGGCTTTCAGCATCTCAGAATCAGCCTTCAGATATGAATAATCAGATGCCAGATAAACTGACCAGCGGAGGTCTTTTATTATATTCCAGTCAGCAGAGATGTCAAAGCCGGCGGAATGACTGACTCCGGCATTGGCATAAGTAGAGTGCATGAGGCCGTCTTTCATGAAAATTACGTCATTTACCATGTTTCCCACATAGCGGTAATATATCTTTGCTGAGCCGGAAATTTTACCCTCATAATTAGAATAAGCCAGTGATATATTATGGCTTTTCTGGCTCTTCAGGTCAGGATTACCGTAAGAAATCTGACCCGGTTTCATGGTATTCACATAGGGATCAATCTGGTTTATGAAAGGTCGGGAAATACGCATCTGATATGCCATGCGCAGACTGCTGGCAGCGCTGAGGTTATAGCTTATGGCAGCGTTAGGGACGGCATCGTTCAGGTGAGTCATAAAGTCAGGATAGTTTCCTATCTTGTATTTAATTCCCATCCGTGTGTGTTCATATCTGAGGCCGGTCTTAACATTCCACTTGGCAAAGGTACCAGTGTAACTGCCGTAGAGCGCATAGATATCCTTAATCTGAGTAATCTCCATCATCTCATCCATATCCACAACACCGGCTTCAGGGGAAGGTCCGAAAATGGGTGTGTTTAGATTTCCGGCATTGTTAAGATTAATCTTGGCTCCGGCTTCCAGGAGATGCCTTGTGTTGAAGCGGTTAGAGTAGTCAAACTGAACTATGTGGGATTTGTTTATATTCTTGAGCCGCTCAGAGCTGAAAGGATGCTCATTTATATCCCCGTTTTCACCGTGGAGGATATAATCAGTCCTGTTCCTACTGTTTCCGTAATCATATTCATAAGACATGACCATATTGTGATCCTCACGGCTGAAGTTGTGCTGGAAGGATGTCTGGAGGCCAAAGCTGTTGTAAAGTCCGTAACTGTTATTTTCACGGTTTACCTGCCATAGCGGGCTCATGGAGAGGTTATACATGGTGCGGGTTTCTCCACCTATACCATTCCAGTTGTTATTTCCGTAGTACAATGAGGCTGTAAAGAGGTTGAGAGTATCCGGTTCCCATGACATGCTGGTATTCACGCCGGTGTAATCCCAGGAGTTATCTGAGACTCTGTCAATGAGCTGAAGATGGTTTTCAGAACCGGTGAGGTCCTCAATCACCCAGTTATTGGTATTGCGGTTTTTCCACAGGTGACCGTTATTATATGAGATGTTAGCATCCAGCATAACATTCTTCACTTTTGTGCGTGCGTTTACAAAACCTCCTGCATTAGTGTTGCTGATCCAGGCTCCCAGCTGTGTAAGGAAGCCTGACAAAGTGCTGTTGCGGTCAGTGACTATATTAAGTATTCCGCCCACGCCCTCTGCCTCATATTTTGCTCCGGGCTCTGAGATGACCTCAATTTTCTTAATGGAGGCTGCCGGAATGGATTTGAGGACTGTTTTCAAATCACCTTTCAGCATGGGGTCTTCATGACCGTTCAGGAGGATTTTAAAACTGGACTGTCCGTTTACCTTGACATTATCTTCTGCATCCACTGTTACACCGGGGACCTTACGGAGAATGTCCAGAATGTTGGAGCTGCCTGATTCCGGGTCTTCCGTGACATTATAAGTCAGTTTGGCGCCGTCACTCTGTACCAGTTTCTGCCGTTCCACCACAGTAAATTCCGCCAGCTGCTGTATGCTGTCAGCCATCTCCAGGCCAAGGGAGTCCACTTCAATGTCACTGTCATAGGTGCGGTCAGGAGGTGTCTGCTGAGCCTCAGCAACCGCCATAATGGAAGATAAGAACAGAAAGAGCAGTAAGGTGAGAGGATGGGATGTACGCTTCATTTTTATGCGATGATTACGGGATTTCAGAATGTTGTCATATAGATGACACCCGGCGTACTGCATTTGTGACAGACAAGCTGCAAAAATTTCTTCATGTGCGCGGGCGTTTAAGCCACTGTTTGCGTTCCGGTTCCGGGAAATGCTCAATGGCGTAACGCAGTGATGTGCGCGGCATGCGGTGGTAGTTCACCTCAAGATAATCCACCAGGAGCTGTCTGTCTTTTTTCCCTACCTCACGCAGTACCCAGCCTATGGCTTTGTGAATAAGGTCATGCGGGTGTGCCATGAGTTTATCTGCAATCTCAAATGTGGGTGTGAAAATTCCGTTGCGTATGAGGTCCAGAGTTGTAACCACAGCTATACGCTGTTCCCACAGGTTATCACTGTCAGCCAGACGATGCAGAAGGCTGTAATCCTCCGCTCCTGTTAACCGGAGATATGGGCCCAGAATGTACGGGCAGGACAGGTCCACCAGGTCCCAGTTGTTGGCCTGCCGGGCGTGCCGGAGATAGAAGGCAGCTAGGGCCGCGCGCTTCTCCGCCGTGGCTGCATCCGTTTTGGATTTAAGGGCCTTCATCTGTTCCACAAGAAGCAGAAACCCGGCCAGACGTACCTCATGCCAGCGGGAGTACAGCAGTTTCTCAATTTCAGGCAGGGACACATCATTCCGAAGCTGTTTAACCACGGCGCGTGTCTGAGGTACTTTCAGACCCAGGAACTCATCTCCGAAACCATACTGACCCTCAGCGGTTTTAAAGAAGCGCATGAGATGCCGGCGCTGGGTTTCATCAGCCATGCCGGCCATCTGCGCCTCAATCTGTGCAGCAGTCACCATAAGTCTATCTGTCAATAAGTAGATATCCTCTGCTGCGGAGCGATTCAAGCATGGTGTAATTCATGCCCTCCCTGTAATATCCCAGCATCTCACTCACCCAGTCTGCATCAGAGGCATTGGTGCTTCTGTGCTGATGATATTCCACAATCCGGGCATCATAATCCAGCAGGCGCTCAGCCATGTCATCCGTGCCGTAGCTGTTTTCAAAGATAACCAGTTCCCGCGGCTGCTTGGGTTTGAGTTCCGGAATTTCACGCGGAACACCCACAGCCAGGGCGCAAACCACATAAACGTCCTGCGGCAGCCCGAGGAGCTCTGAAATGGCAGCGGGGTCAACAGTACGTGCATAACCTATGGGACATGTTCCCAGCCCGCGTGACTCTGCGGCCACAATGGCACTCATCATGGCCAGGGCTGCGTCAACAGTGCCCACTATGAAGCCGTCAACGGTGCGGTTAAACGGAGGCATTTCAAGCCCCTTGGCCTGCGCGGCCACTGATATCTTGTGGAAGTCACTCAGGAAAATATATACCCTGGCGGAGGTCTTGAGCTGTTTCTGTCCCACCAGAGCTTCCAGTTCTTCTTTCAGGTCCTGATCTGAGATTTCTATAACAGAGAATTGCTGTCCGTTATAACTGGTGGGGGTGTTACGGATGGCCTCACGGATAAAGGTGAGGTCTTCTTCCTTAATGCTCTCGCGCTCATAGCGTCTGATGCTGCGGCGTTCCAGGAGTGTCTGTTCTGTACTTTTAGTCATAGGCTTTGTGTTATGCGGGAAGGCGGAGCCGGTAATGTATTAAGCACTTACGGCAAGTTACCCGCATGTTTATGAATTCTTTTTATGCTTGGCATAGGCATTTGCCAGACGGGTGTGGTAGCCACGTGAGGCGTAACTGGGGCCGTTGTATCCGCGCGCAAAGGCGGACCAATTTTTGTTCTTGAGATGCTTAAGGAGTCCGGCCTGGGTGATAAACTCAGCAAAGAGTTCCAGCTGGTCCCGCTCAGAACGCGACATGAGCATTACAAATTCTTCAGGCGATGATGCGCCGCAGCGTTTCCAGTTAAATCCTCCAATCTGGAACATCCCCCAGAAAGTACCCTGCATGGCTGTGAGGTAATCTATCTCCATGGCGGCGTCAAGACGTGCCTGCTGGCCGGCTTGCTGGGAGCCGTATTTTTTGACATTAGGGCGTGAGAAAATCACACTGTGGCTGCCGGTGTATTTGCTGAGGTTAATCTTGTTACGCGCTGCCATCTGGCGGAACATGGTAAGGTCAAAATTAATCAGTGGCTTACCTTCTTTCCAGAATCCTTTATGGCCTGCGCCGGCTTCAATGTCCACCACGGCTTTTATTGCCGCCACTTCCACGCCTAACTCGCGTGCCACTTCCTGATAATCCTGCTCAGTAAGCGGACCATGGCGCTTAAGGGGGTCCTGATAGAGGAAAACTGTGTCACCGTCAGCAACTACAAATTCAGCAGAACCGGCACGCTCTACCGCAAGATGGTCTATGGGCAGATATGTGGCTATGGTATCCGCTGCCTTTGGAGTCTTGGCAGTGGCATGACTGTGATGAGATATACATCCGGTGAGTATTAATGTCAGAATGAGGATGAGATAGTTTTTTTTCATGTATAGATTAATGAGGTATCCCGTGAGTGACCCCCACGGGATACCGAGAATGTTATATTTTCAGTTATTTCTTAAGGTCAGCCACTTTACTGATGGTGAGCTTCAGCTGACCCCAGAAACGCTCAACGGCCGGGATGTACATGCGTTCACTGGGAGAGTGGACGTCACGCAGTGTAGGACCGAATGATACCATGTCCATGTGGGGATGGCTCTGGAGGAAGAGTCCGCACTCCAGACCGGCGTGTATAGCCATAACCTTGGGGCGTACGCCGTAGAGTTCCTCATAAGCGTCAGACGCAATGTGGAGGATTTTAGAATCCATATTAGGCTGCCAGCCGGGATAACCCTCTCCATGCTTAACTTCAGCTCCTGCAAGTACAAACAGGGCCTCCACGCGGTTTGCTATATCCCACTTGCGGGACTCAACTGATGAACGCTGTGAGGTGGTGACCACAATCTGGTTCTCCCCCTTCATTTTTACTGAGGCCAGGTTAGTGGAAGTCTCCACCAGACCTTCTATGTCACGGCTCATGGAAATTACACCGTGAGGCGCGCTGTAAATGGCTTCAATGAGGCGGCGGGTGGTCTGTGAGTCAACACATACGTCAGGACGCTCCTCAGTGCAGAGTGTGAGCTTCAGAGTGGGTTCAAGACCGGCATACTCGTTCTCAATCTCTGCCACGTATTTGTTAAAAGCGGCTGTTACTTTTTCCTTATGTGAGGTGTGCACGCCAAATACGGCATGTGCGGCACGGGGGATGGCGTTACGCAGGTTACCGCCGTCTATGCTGCACAGTGATATTTCATATTTCTGAGCCAGGTTCCAGAGGAAGCGTGCCACCAGCTTGTTTGCATTAGCACGTCCCAGATGAATGTCACCACCTGAGTGTCCGCCCTGTCCACCGGCCACGTCCATCTTGAAATAATGGGAGTCAGTGGGTGACATGGAGCGGTCATAGGTGAATGTACACACGGTGTCTACGCCGCCTGCACATCCCACAAAAATCTCTGCATCATCCTCGCTGTCCAGATTAATGAGGATATCACCGTCAAGCATGGAGGGCTCCACATTAAATGCACCGGTCATGCCGGTTTCCTCATCCATGGTAAAGAGGGCGTTAAGTGGTCCGTGCACCAGGTTTTTGTCAGAGAGCGCAGCAAGAGCGGCAGCCACGCCTATGCCATTGTCGGCACCGAGTGTTGTACCGTTGGCGCGTACCCAATCACCGTCTACAATGGTTTCAATGGGGTTGTGTTCAAAATCAAAGCTCTTGTCATTGCTCTCACACACCATGTCCATGTGGCCCTGCAGAACCACTACAGGTGCATTCTCGTGTCCGGGGGTGGCGTCAACATGCATGTGAACGTTGCCAATGGCGTCAGTGCGCACCTCTATTCCGTGCTTGGCTGCAAAATCCAGCAGATACTGGCGTATCTTTTCTTCTTTCTTTGAGGGGCGGGGTATTTTTGTGATTTCATCAAAGATGGTAAAAACCTCTTTGGGCTCTAAGTCTTTTACTGTCATAAGGGTTTATATGGATTATTGGTTAGTTAGTAATCAGTGAAGTTCCTTTTAGGACCGGAACATACTTGTATTAACCATTTAAAGCGGGAAAATGTCTATAAATGGGCAATAAAAAATGTAGCAGTATCTCAAAGGATGTTAAAAACATCTTTAACTCGCCCCCTAAATTACAAAAAACTTTGTTTACCGCAAAAATATTAATCTAACTTTCATATATTTGCACCCGTAAAGGAGCTCTTATTCAAAAATGAAAGTAATCTCCGGCCTTGTTTAATATCAAACCGAAACAATAAACTTATATCCTTATCACTAAGTTAAGATGAAAAAAACAGCAACCTTAATACTGGCTTTGCTGGCACTTGCCCCCATGGCCCTGACCTCCTGCGGCGGCAGTGACTCTGACTCAAAGGCTGACTCTGACAGCATGGCTGCGAAAAAAGCCCCCAAAGCCCTTGCCTTTGATACAGAACTTAATATACGTGTTTACCACCCGGACAGCATTGCTCTGGGTTACACTCTGGCAAAAGAAGTAACAGATGAGCTAAATAAGGAAGCGGAAGAGCTTCAGAAATGGGCTCAGGGACAGCAGCGTTCACTGGAAAACCGCATGAGTTCTCTGCAGCAGAAAGCTCAGAACGGACAGATAACTCAGTCAGAGGCAGAGACCTCTTACCAGAAAATAATGAATGACTCTCAGGCTTATGAGCGTGAGGCTGCAAAAAGACAGGACGCTCTGCAGACTAAGACCATTCAGCGCATGAAGCAGGTTAAGGACTCCATCAATAACTTCCTGGTTATCTACAACAATGTTAACAAGGTGGATATCATCATGCCCATAGATACAGCCGGCATGTATCCCACCATAACCAATCCGGCGCTGGACATCACTGATGAGATAGTGGATGGCCTGAACGCACGTTACAAGAAATAAGGGGCCGCACCACTTCAAAATAAAGACTATATGCTTGATGCACCCGGCAAAACGGTGTGTCAAGCATAACTTATTTTCACAAGATGGCACATCAGAAAAGAAATACCGCCAAGAAACGCGGATACAAACGACGTCTGTTACCCACTGACAGGCGCACCCTGGCCATACTCCTGGTGCTGGTGCTTCTGTGTGGCTGCATATGGGCTTACAGACGCTATCAGAAGGGAATTCCGGCCATGTCGCCTAAGGCTGACGCCTCAGTGCTGACTAATGTTATAGCTCCGGCGGGAACACCTTCCGTACTTCTGGACTATGAAGGATTTACCGTCAGTTATAATCCTCAGCACCGCATACCCAATTACGTCTCGTGGGAACTGACTGCCGCAGAGGCCGCATCACGCGCGGCAGACCGCAAAAATGTGTCATTTGCAGCAGATGCTGACGTAGAGGGATGCCCGGTGCCTGGTGACTACCGTAAGTCAGGCTTTGACCGCGGGCACATGGCCCCGGCCGGAGACATGCGCTGGAGTGACAAGGCCATGGAACAGTGCCACTACATGACTAATATAGCGCCGCAGGTGAACAGCCTCAACACGGGGTCATGGAAGAAGCTTGAAGAGGCCACAAGACGCTGGGCAGCAGCTGACAGTGCCGTCATAGTGGTGTGTGGACCGGTGCTCACAGACCGCCTAAGCCGCAAGATAGGAGCTTCAGAGGTGACCGTGCCGGAGCGCTTCTTCAAGGTTATTATGGCCCCGTATGCGCAACCGCCGCGGGCCATAGGCTTTATATTCCACAACAATAATATGCCACAGAGCATGCAGCAGGCTGTACGCACGGTGGACCAGGTGGAAGAAATTACAGGCCTTGACTTTTTTTCAGCATTGCCTGACGAGATTGAGAATCAAATAGAATCCACATCTTCACTCACAGCATGGCACTAAATCAGGAAACCATATGCGCCATCTCCACCCCCGCCGGGACGGGTGGCATTGCGGTGGCCCGAATTTCAGGACCGGAAAAAGAGATACATGCCATTCTTAACAAATGCTGGACCGGCGTGCCTGCTGAGAAGATGACCAGCCACAGCGCACACCTGGGTACGGTCACTGACCCCCAGGGACAGCCTCTGGACCAGGCCGTACTGACATTGTTCCGGGAACCACGCTCATTCACCGGCCAGACTGTTGCGGAAATATCCGTACATGGGTCGCTTTACATTCAGCGCATGCTGCTGCAGACCCTCATGAACGCCGGAGCACGCATGGCCCGGCCGGGCGAATTCACTGAACGGGCGTTCCTGAACGGACGCATGGACCTGGCGCAGGCTGAGGGCGTGGCGGATATGATTGCAGCAAACAGCGCGGCAGCTCACAAGCTGGCCATGGCCCAGCTGCGCGGCACTTACTCACAGCACCTCAAGGAGGTGCGCGACCAGCTGCTGGAACTGGCGGCACTGCTGGAATTGGAGCTGGACTTCTCAGAGGAGGATGTGGAATTTGCTGACCGTACCAAGCTTATAGAACTGGCACAGGGTCTGTTGGAGACACTGAACCGTCTCACAGCCTCATTCAAGGCCGGGAACGCCATCAAGAACGGCATTCCCGTGGCCATAGTGGGACCGACAAATGCCGGCAAGTCATCACTTCTCAATGCACTCTTAGGAGAGCAGCGCGCCATTGTATCCAACATCCACGGCACCACGCGCGACACGGTGGAAGACCATCTGGAGATAGGTCCTTACATGTATCGCTTCATAGACACGGCGGGTATCAGAGAAACCACAGACCCCATAGAAAAACTGGGAATAGAACGCTCAGAAAAAGCCATGAGTAATGCCGCCATACGTCTGTATATGGTGGATGCCCTTGACCCGGTGATACCCGTACAGCTGCCCTCTGACACCATTCTGGTGATTAACAAGACAGATGCCGCAGCCGCACCCCGGGAGCTGCCGCGGGAAGCTCCGGTGGTAACTATCTCAGCCCTGCACGGCAGCGGCCTGGACACCCTACGCACAGCCCTGACTGCCATGACAGAGAAGATGCAGAACAGCACAGGAATGAATTACTCAGAAGCGATCCTTGTGACCAACGCCCGTCATGCCCAGGAACTGGAAGAAGCCGCTACAGCAGCCTCCAGAGCCCTGGACGGACTGCAAAACCAACTACCCGCAGACCTCGTGGCTCAAGACCTCCGCCAGACCATCCACCACCTTGGAGCCATCACCGGCACCATCACCACCCCCCAAATCCTCTCCCACATCTTCCAGAACTTCTGCATCGGCAAGTAATTAGTTGATTATCAATGACTTGTATTGATGGTAATTGACTGTTACTGAGCGATAAAACTTAATACATTCAAGAACGCCTAATGCTGATAACTGTCAGTGTTAGGCGTTTTTATGCACCATTTTGTACGGATTCTGTACGACAGCGACTCATTTCACCCCTCGCGTCAGCAAGGTGGTGGAGAAAGTTGACAATAGTTGTCAATGGTTTACGAACATTTACAAACAACGGAGAAATCTCCACAAAAAGAAATGAGTAGCAACATTAGAATTGAGAAAATTTGTGAGTGGTGCGGAAAACAATTTACCGCCCAGACCACCGTTACCCGCTTCTGTTCAAAGCGGTGCTCAGAACACGCCTACAAGGAAAGACTGAGGCAGCAAAAAATCCAATTGGCAAAGGTTGTGCCTTCTCCTAAGAATTCTGAACTTAAAGAGAAAGACTATCTCACCGTAGCCGAGGCCGGGCAGATTCTTGGCATGACAAGACAAGGTGTGTACAAGCTTATCCATCGAGGTTCTTTAACTGCATCAAAACTCAGCT
This sequence comes from uncultured Porphyromonadaceae bacterium, assembly GCA_947175205.1. GTDB lineage: Bacteria > Bacteroidota > Bacteroidia > Bacteroidales > Muribaculaceae > CAG-873. Next base: position 40,005 of record CAMWLS010000021.1, read on the forward strand.
CCCGTCTTACTTTGATAAAACGGACAAGCATAGAGTTGATGCTTGACGGTTCCCCATATAGAAAGAGACAACCGAAGGAGCAAACTGTAATCACCGAACTTTATACCCGCGCTGACATCCGGGAGAAATACGGCGTAAAAGATTCGTGGATTTACAAGGTGGTCGCTGAGAACAATGTGCCGAAGACCATCATCAGAGGAAAGGCATATTTCAGTAAGTCGCATATCGACCGCCTTTTCTCAGCGAGAAAGGAAAATCCGGAAATTGCAGAGTGGTATTCGGTAGAGGATATTCAGTCTAAATATGGAATGACACTGTCAGCTATCTACTGCCTTGTTTCGAAAGTCGGTATCCCCAAACGTAAGGAGGGATCCAAAGTCTATTATTCCAAATATCACTTTGATGTGGCGAAAGGCACCAAATCTGCCGAAGACGTTGAGTTTATTTCAGTGGCGGAAGCTATGGATAAATACTCGCTCACACGCGACCAACTCTATCACTACGTCAAGACATACAAAATAACCAAGCTGAAAAGCGGAAAGTATGTTAAACTGAATGCCAAAGAGTTAGAGGCGTTATTCAATCCCAAGATAGAGTTATAATCCGGTGATTTTACTCACTGGGCAACCACCAATTACCATTAACCATTATAAAACAAAAACATACAAATATGGAATCAGCAACTATCGTAAAAGTAACCCTCCGTCAGGAGAAACTGCGCAGCGGCAAAGTGTCGCTCTACCTCGACTACTACCCTCCTATCTGGAATCCGCACATCAAGAAGATGAGCCGACGGGAGTTCCTCGGGCTGTATCTCTACGGCGAACCGAAAGACCG
>CAMWLS010000022.1 GCA_947175205.1 uncultured Porphyromonadaceae bacterium
ATCTAGAGCTTTATTTTCGTCGGCAGCTTCAGATGTGATTTAGAGACATATACAAGAGACTCTATAATATCAGATGCAAAGCAGTAGATAATTTCTGTTTGCAGTATATTCCTCATAGTAAGAAGATTTATACGGCAAAGAGTATTAAGAATTCGTTGAATATATATACTTGTTATATAACAGGAAGTGACGTAGTGTGGTTACCTAAACAATCATCTTCAATTCTATTCCTGAGATTTGTTCCTACAAGTATGAAGAAGATTTCATATGCTGCAAGTTTGGGTACTGATAGTTTGACAGCTGAGGAGAAGGCGCAACTGAAAAAGGATTTAATGGGCTTTGATGCTATAAGTGTACGGGAAAAATCAGCTGTTAAGTTATTAGAAAACCTTACCGATGTAAATGTAGTACAATGTCTTGATTCCACGTTGCTTCTTAGTAAGAAAGATTGGGAGTATATAACTTCAGAGAGGATTATTCCTAAAGACTATTTGTTTTGCTATTTTCTTGGGAATAATACAAGGGCAAGAGAACTGGCCATAGATTTTGCAAGAAGAAGGGGTCTACAAGTGGTTAACATCGCTTATTATTGTGATAAGTACAAAAGAATTGATGATTTTGGCGATATTAAACTTTACGATATATCCCCTTCTGGTTTTCTCTCATTGATTAAATTCGCTAAATTTATTTTTACAGATAGCTTTCATGCGTGTGTATTTTCTCAAATGTTTGAAAAGAATTTTTATGCATTCAAACGAAATGTTAGCGATCCTGCAAGTATTAGATTGGTGGATTTCTTAGGTAATACTCATACTGAAGAGCGATTTATGGATTCACCGGAAAAGGAGAGTTCTAAATATATTAATAATTTAGGCGACATTGATTATTCAATATCAGGGATAGGCGAGATTAACGATAAGATAGAAATTTCAAAACAATTTCTTAAAAATAATTTGCAACAATTTGTATGTAATGCCTAAGCCACGTATTATTATCCTGATGCATTATCTGGAGCTTGGAGGAGCTGAGATGGCTCTTATAGGTCTTCTTCAGGCTCTTGACCCTGAGAGGGTTGATGTGGATTTGTTCATTTATAGTCACCAGGGACCACTGATGAAGTATATCCCTAAGTGGGTGAATTTGCTGCCGGAGGTTAAGTCCTATTCCATGATAGAAAGACCCATGGCAGAAGCTCTAAAAGCGGGGCAGTTCCGCCTTGTGGTAAAGCGCTTGTGGGCGCGCAGGAAGCACTCAAAATATGTTAAGACGGTTAAGTTTACAGGGGATGACGGTTCAATCATGCAATATATTGGCAATAGCGTTACACCGGTGTTACCCTGTATTAACCCATCAGTAGAATACGATTTATGTATCAGCTTTCTTACACCGCATAATATCGGGCGTGACAAGGTGCGTGCCAAGAAGCGTCTTGCATGGATTCATACTGATTATTCTACGGTCCATTTCAATGCTGAGCTGGAACTGCCTGTATGGGATGCATACGATGGAATAGCATCTATTTCAGACGAGGTCTCTCATTCTTTCATAGAAACATTTCCAGAGCTGAGTTCAAAGATTACTCGCATTGACAATATATTATCATCTAAGTTTGTGCGTGAACGCGCTAATGAGATAAATGTGGACTCTGAGTTAAACGGCGAAATCAAGCTACTCTCCATAGGAAGGTACTGTTCCGCTAAAAATTATGACAATGTTCCTGATATAGCGCGAAGGCTTGTAAACTCTGGGCTGAGAGGTCTTAAATGGTATATTATTGGATATGGTGGAGGTGAGGCTCTGATTCGGAATAAAATTGCAGAGGCAGGTATGCATGAGCATGTAATCCTGTTGGGGAAGAAGGAGAATCCGTATCCATATATTAAGGCATGTGATATATATGTCCAGCCTTCAAGATATGAGGGTAAATCCGTAACGGTCCGGGAGGCTCAGATATTGGGTAAACCGGTAATAGTTACAAATTACCCTACTGCATCATCGCAAATCAATGATGGTGTTGACGGTGTGATAGTTCCTCTGGACAATGAGGGGTGTGCTAAAGGCATAGAACATTTCGTTCATAACGAAAAGGTTGTGCAACAGATTATCAAGAACCTTCAGAACGGTGATTTCGCCAGTGAATCAGAGGTTAATAAAATATATGAACTTTTGAAATGAAAGAGCGGGATTTATCACTTGATATTATTAGGATTGTTGCATGCTGCCTTGTGGTTCTGATGCATTCTCCTATGCCCTCAGCCCATGCAAATGGAGTATTTCTGGCCGGCATAAGTTATTTTACTGCTCCCGGTATAGGATTATTCTTTATGGTCAGCGGGGCATTACTGCTTCCGGTTAAGACTGATTATTTTCCGTTTCTTAAGCGTAGATTATCAAGGGTAGTGATTCCGACTCTTGTGTGGACCGGAATATATTTAGCGCTTAATATTTATAATAGTCAATCTGAGATTAATATTCTGCAAGTTGTAGCTTCGGTCCCGTTTTCAGCTCAGGGAAATGGAGTCCTATGGTTTATATATACTTTGATAGGATTATATTTTCTGGCTCCTATTTTGAGTTGTTGGGTAAAATGTGCAACGGACAAAGAATTAAAGTTTGTGCTGCTTCTCTGGGCTGTAACCCTATGTAATCCCTTACTTTCATCTTATGTAAATCTTAATTATAATACAACAGGAATATTCTATTACTTTACAGGGTATGCGGGATATTTCCTTCTTGGTTATGCACTTAATAGTGGACGTTTGCAACTAAATATAAGTGCACCACTTTTTATTGCTTGTTCGGGGTTATCATTATTTTTATATTTTAAGCATTCTGGTATAGAGTTTGACTTTTATAAATTGTTCTGGTATGAGTCTATATTCACGGTAGGCTTATGCTGCTGTTACTGGATTGGCCTGAAAAGATTAACTGAAGTGATATTCCCGGTTCTCAGAAGACCGATATGGGGGGGGGTATTATGTTGATAGTCAGCGTGTTAGCAAATATAACTTTTGGAATCTATCTCATGCATATACTGGTAATGCGCTTTTGGCTTTGGAAGATGGAATGTATAGTCAACATTCCGTCGTACATTGTACAAACAATGTTGATTGCAATACTGACATTCATTGTCACGGGGGCGGCTTGTCTCATAATATCTCACACCCCGATGGCCAATGCTGTGATTGGGTATCAAAAGAGAAAAAGCCGAGGCTCTATTATATAGATAATCTCAGAGTAATTGCTTGTTTTCTCGTGCTTCTGACTCATTCAACTATGTCTGCCTCAGATCCTGAAAAGGAGGGATTTTGGATCTTTGGATTATCCTTCATTGGAAGTCCGTCATCTGAGCTGTTTCTTGCTCTATCAGGAACAGTACTGTTGCCGGTTAGCGCTGGATTTAAGCGTTTTTATATACGCCGATTCCTTAAATTACTGCCACCACTAATTATATGGTCTGTTTTTGGAGTTTTGCTTTATTCTCAGACGCGAGAATGGCCAATGGATAAAGTGATTGGGGCAATTGTAAGAATTCCATTGCAGCCAGCCATAGGGGTTTATTGGTTTGTGTATGCCATGGCGGGTTTATATCTATTAGCCCCATTTATTTCGCCTTGGCTGTGTCAGGCCACAAAGAGACAGCTGGAGTTATTTCTTTCTCTCTGGAGTATAAATATGATATTACCATGGATATTATTCTTTTATCCAGAATTTCTTACTGGCTATAATATCAATGGAAATTATTACTGGGCATTATCATATTTTGGTGGCTTTTTGGGATATTGGATCCTGGGTTATTATTTAAGGAAATATCCAATAAAAATTGGACTAAATTTGAAATGGCTTTTTTTATTATGTAGCACCATTGCTTATCCCGGTGCAATTTTTGCGCTTAAAGTAACAAAAGGAGAGATAGGATTGCTACTTGATAATTTACAAATTGGAAGTGCTTTACTTGTAGCATTTTTATATACTGTAATGCAAAATTTGCAGTTTAAGAAGAGTATACAGGCATTATTCACGAGTATGGCAAAATATTCTTTTTGTATCTACTTGACCCATATTTATATAGCAAGAGAGCTGTATTGGGGCTTATTCAATGGAAGTACAATTCACATATTCCCACGCTCGTTTATTATAGCTTTGTTAACTCTTTTAACGGGGTATGTTCTAACATATCTGATGACTTTTCTTCCCAAAGGTAAATATATTACAGGCACATAATATGAATAGTATTCCTAAGAAAATACATTATTGCTGGTTTGGTAGAAATCCACTACCTGATTCCGCTCTGAGGTGTATAGCTTCCTGGCGTAAATATATGCCTGACTATGAGATAATAGAGTGGAATGAGGATAATTTTGACGTGAACTCAATTCCTTATATCCAACAGGCATATGATGCAAAGAAATATGCCTTTGTAAGTGACTATGCTCGGTTTAAAATACTATATGAATACGGGGGGCTATATTTTGACACCGATGTTGAAATAATTCGTCCACTTGATAAAATAGTTGAAAAAGGTCCGTTTATGGGTTTTGAAATAGACCCTTGTGAACAGCGGCCGTATGGCGCAGTTGCCCCGGGGCTTTGCTTAGGTGCAGAACCACATATGCCTTTATACAAGAGTATTCTGGATTATTACGGTTCTCTCAGTTTTATTAAACCTGACGGGTCTTACAACACCACGGATGCAGTGGTTAACATCACAACCCGTGAGTTGATTAAGGCCGGACTTGAGGATAAAGCAGGTATTCAGGAAGTTGCCGGAACAGTAATATACCCAGCTGAATATTTTAATCCGTTTGATGACATTACGGGGATTCTGAGGAAGACTGAAAACACATATACCATTCACTGGTTCTCCAAGACATGGTTAAAGGTAAATCCTATAAGACAGTGGTTTTCCAGGAGGTACCATAGAATTCAAAGATTATTTAAGAAATGATAGCCGGACGCTTTTATCTTCCGATTTTTCTTTATACAGTTATAATTCTGACTTTTTGGTATGCAAACAAAATATCAAGTCATGATTTTAGTAGTATAAAGAGGGGTCAAAATAATTTTGTATTTGCAATATTCGTCAGTTTAATATTTGCTCTATTCCTTGGCGGTCGTCCAATCTATAGTGGGCAATTTGGAGACTCTGCAAATTATGCTATAACCTATTATAGGTATAACATGGGACAGAATGTCTATAACGGAGGAGAAGGGGAATGGCTATGGGCAAAGATGATGTCAGAAGCATCAAGAAGTTTAGATATCTCTACGTTCTTTACCATTGTTGACTTATTATACTTTGGATTTACCCTGTGGACTTGTAAGAGATTGTGCCCCAACAATATAATGGTGGCTTTACTGTTCATGATTGGAGCATTTTCATTCTATACTTATGCAGTGAATGGCATTAGAAACGGGCTGGCATGCAGTATTGTATTGTTGGTAATTTCATATATGACAAAGGGTAAACCAAATCTGATAATAGCTGTCCCATTGTCAATATTTGCCATGGCAATTCACAGGACCACTATCTTGCCATTAACAAGTTTGTTTGTTTCTGTATTTTTTATAAAGAAGTTTAAGTGGGCATATACTTTCTGGATTTTAGCAATTTTAATCAGTTTAGTTGCCGGAGGTTTCATGACTAATGTATTTGCCGGTCTTGGCTTTGATGAAAGAATGGTGAAGTATACGCAAGGTAATATCCATGACCAATATGACAATACGGGCTTCAGATGGGACTTCTTGATATATAGTATGATGCCTATTTTGCTGGGTTATTACATAGTTGTTAAACATGGTATAAGGGATAAGGCATATGAAATATTGTTAAGTACATATACTTTATCTAATGCTTTCTGGGTTATGGTTATCCGTGCCAATTATTCTAATAGATTTGCTTATCTTTCATGGTTTATGTATCCCTTGGTGCTTGTTTATCCATTACTTAATATTAATGTATGGGGACCTTCACAAGGTAAAAGAACCAGCCAAATCATGCTGGCACATATAGGTTTTACATGGTTCATGAATGTTTTCTTTTGGTAATATGAAAACTCTTACTGTATTCACTCCCACCTATAACCGCGCTCACACTATTGGACGTACTTATGAGAGCCTGTGCCGCCAAACGTGCAAAGACTTTGAGTGGCTTGTTGTTGATGACGGGTCTGCTGATGACACTGAGTCAATTGTGAAAAAATGGATTGAAGATGCCGTAATACCCATCAGATATATAAAAAAAGAGAATGGAGGATTGGCTACAGGATATATTACGGCATTTGCCAATATAGAGTCTGAACTTAACGTGTGTATAGATTCAGATGATTTTATGCCGGACAATGCAGTTGAACTTATAGTCAACACCTGGAATAAACGAGGGAAAGGGAGGCCAGACATAGCCGGTGTGCGAGGCCTTGATTTTTACATGGGTGGTGGCCCCATTGGAGGATATTATACTGACTTGTCAGAGATGCCATACTGGGAACTGGCGAAAACGCATTCCGGTGATACAAAATTAGCCATCCGCACGGATCTATTAAAGGCGCTCCCGGTAATGAAAATATATCCCGGAGAGAAAAATGCTAATCCATCTTACTATTTCTGGCAGATTCCTCAGAAGTATATAATGCTGAATGAAAATCTGTGCTGGGTGGATTATCAACCTAATGGAATGGCCGCCGGTATATTCAGGCAATACAAGAATTCACCCAATAGTTTCGCGCAATATCGCAGAATGTTGTTGAACCATCCCGCAGTCCCATTGAAGCGGAAGTTTCTTGAAGCTGTACATTACGTGTCAAGTTGTATCTTCGCACGACAGTGGGATATGGTGTCTACATCTCCAAGAAAAGTACTCACCATAGCTGCATTTTTACCCGGATGTCTACTAAATGCGTATGTCAGATATAAAGCAAAATAAGCCAATCAGAGTACTCCAAGTCCTACACGTACTAAACAGAGGGGGAGCGGAGGCTATGGTGATGAATCTTTATCGCCATATTGACAGGTCAAGAGTACAATTTGATTTCCTGGTCCATTCTCAGGAGAGAGGACTGTTTGAGGAGGAGATAGGAGCAATGGGCGGTCGTATTTTTCGTGTGCGAGCCTTTAAAGGATATAATCTACTTCCGTATTATCAGGAGTGTCTCCAATTTTTTAAAAGCCATCCTGAGATTAAGGTTGTACATGGGCATTTAGGGAGCTCTGCTGCATTTTATCTTCACGCAGCTAAGAAATGTGGCATATTCACCATAGCACACTCTCATTCGGCAGGTAGTATCAGAAATTTTTATGATTTATCATATAAGTTTTTCTCTTTCCCAACACGCTGGGTTGCTCAGCAACTCTTTGGGTGTTCAACAGAAGCCGGAATTGAAAGATATGGAGCAAAAGCGGTGAGGAGTAGTAAATATCACAATTTCAATAATGCCGTAGATACTGAGCTCTTCCGTTTCAATGAGGATAATAGGGCATTATTGAGAAGTGAGTTGAATATTCCGGAGAATACGTTATTAATCGGAACAGTAGGGCGTGTTACACAGCCAAAAAATCCACTACGTATATATTCCATCTTCAAAGAGATAATAACCCATAACACTAATGCTGTTTGCATCTGGGTAGGAACAGGCGAGATGGAAGACCAGATAAAGGACCTGATTTCAAAAGACGGAGTAGGGGACAGGATAATAATGACCGGGGTCCGTTCAGACATACCGGCTGTTATGTCTGCACTTGACTGTATGATATTTCCGTCACTTTGGGAAGGACTGCCGGTATCGGTTATAGAATCTCAGATGGCGAATCTGCCATGTGTCCTGTCAACAAATATAAGCCGGGAGACAGAGGTCTCAAATCTCCTTTCTTGGCATAATCTTAGCGAAGCTGACTCTATTTGGGCTAATGATGCTATCCGTCTGGCTCAAGATTATAAAGATAAGAGGAATAATTATAACTTCTCGCCTGAAGATTCCGGTTATGATATCAAAGTAACTGCGGATAACCTTATGCGGTTCTATGAGAAGCATGCTTAATGTTTTCTATAAATATGTTACACACCAAGCAAATCCTTACAGAAATATATAATACTAATAAGGTAGCTCATCAGCTGACAGATGAGGAGTTGACAGCACTTCAAAGACATCTGATGAAGATGTACAGGGATATTGAAGCGGTATGTAAGCGTCATGGACTGGGAATATGTTTAGCTTATGGCAATGTGATAGGAGCTATGCGTCACGGTGGCTGGATTCCATGGGATGATGATCTTGATACCCACATGTCTCGTGAAGATTATGAGCTCTTCCTTTCCAAGTATGCAGATGAACTGCCACCCCAATATAAAGTCTCGTCCTATCTAAGCAAAGATGGCTCAATAGCAAGGTTTGCTAAGATAATTGATACCTCCACCACTTTTGTTCCGGTTGGGGGGCATAAGGATGAGAACTCCGGAGTTTTTATTGACATCTTCCCCATTGATAATGTGGGCACTAATAATTTAGTAAATAAAGTAAAGAAGCTTTGGGCTTACTTTTTAATGTATGTGGCAGGTTCTGTATTGCAGGTAGAGGAAAATTCTGAAACGTATAAGCAAGCCATGTCCAGTACAAAGGCCGGACGGCTTAATTGGCGCTTCCGTCAGATACTGGGCCGCGTATTCTCATTTGCACCAAGTAAGAAATGGAACAGCTGGATAGAAAAATATGCTAAATTTCCTAAAAATACGGGTTTCTGTCATGTGCTTTCTGACTTAGCCATATGTTTTAAAAAGATCCCGGCAGACTATTACTTCCCATTTAAGAAAATTAATCTTAAGGGTATTGGAGATGTAGACATTCCTAATAAGCATGATGAATACTTGAGACAGTCATACGGAGATTGGACAAGAATTCCTGAAGAAAAAGATCGTTGGCATCATTATGTAAAAGAAATTAATATACCAAAAGGATAAACCAATTATAAAAGATGAAAAAGATTCTATTACTCTCATTAATGGCATTTATATTCTCAAATGCTGTTTACTCACAGGAAGATACTACAGCGGTAGAGAAAAATAACTGGGGTGGAAAAATGATTAACTCTCCTTTTGGCCTTGGCCTTGATATCCAGACAAAATATGTTTGGCGAGGTATGGAAATGATGTCAGAGGATTCTGCTCCCGTGCTTTTCCCATCCCTAAATTATTCATGGAAAGGTCTTTTTGTCTATGCTATGGGGGGATACTCTGTTAATGGCAAATATGCAGAAGTAGACCTTGGTGCCAGCTATACAGTAAATGACTTTACCTTGGGTTTTAATGATTATTATTACCCTACAGTTGATAGTAAGGAAGATGAATATTTCGGAGGAGGTAAGCATACAGGTCACTGGCTGGAGGTATGCGTAAATTATGCGCCTTCCAAAATTCCTCTATTGGTAACCGTTAGCAATTTCTTCGCGGGAAATGATAAATATATTAATGACAAAGGAGAAGAAAAACAGGCTTATTCTACTTATGTTGAGTTAGGCACGTATTATGACTTTCTCAAACAAAACAGAATTGCTCTTAACGTAGGAGCAGCCTTGAATAAGTCTTGTTATAATAATTATGAGCATGACTTCTCAGTTTGTAATCTTGAATTAAAATACACCTATACGGTCCACTTTAAGAGCGGCTGGACTCTGCCTCTGAACGCGGCATATATATATAATCCGGTCTTTGATAAATCATTTGTCAATTTGACGGTAAATCTCGCATTCTGAAATGGCACGGAACAAGCGGAATGCCATAATAATGGCAGCAGGAACTTCTTCCAGGTTTGTACCTCTTTCTGCTGAAATACCTAAAGGACTCATGGACGTCAACGGAGAGGTTCTTATTGAAAGGCAGATAAGGCAACTTGAGGATGCCGGCATTAGGGATATAACCGTAGTAGTAGGTTATATGGCCGAAAAATTTATGTATCTTACTGAAAAGTATGGCGTTTCGCTTGTCCTTAATGAAGACTATAATAGATTTAATAACACATCTTCCTTAATCCGAGTCCTGGATAGGCTAAGAGACACATATATTTGTTCCTCTGATAATTACTTCCCTCACAATGTATTTATAGGTGACCCCCAAGAAGGTTATTATAGTGCGCTTTATTCCCATGGCATGACCAATGAATACTGTCTTTCAGTAAATGATGGTGGAGAGATTACAAGTGTGACTGTTGGAGGTAAAGATAGCTGGTACATGGTTGGTCATGTATATTTTGACAGAGCTTTCAGTGAGAAATTTAAACAAATTCTCATGTCCGAGTATGATAAACTTGAGACTAAACTCGGATACTGGGAAGATGTATATATAAGATTCATAAATGAGCTTCCAAGGTTGAGAATTTATAAATATCAGGATAATGAAATTTATGAATTTGATACTCTTGATGAACTTAGGGAGTTTGATAAGTCATATGTTTGCGACTCACGTTCACATATTTTGAAAGACATAGCTCGCAGGTTGGACTGCTCCGAATCTGAATTGTGGAATTTTAAAAAAGCACCTGATTCAACTATCCCCATAAATTTCACTTTTGATAGAGGAAAAGATAAGTTCCTTTATCAAGGTACTGACCAATCAATTTTGAAACTTTCATGAAGACCGCTGTAATACTTGCTGCACGAAAGGAAAAGGATTCTGAGATTCCTTATCCACTAATGCTATTTGCTGATGGAATGTGTCTTCTTGAGAGGGCATTAGGGCTTCTAAGAGATAACGGTTATGATGATATTATCATTGTTGCCGGTTACAGAAGTGAACTTTTTAATCCGTATAAGGCTCCTGATGTTAGGATATTGACTAATCAAGAGTATGAGTTTACGGCATCAATGGGCTCATTGGCGCTATGTAAAAAATTTATTCATAATGATTTTCTATTAGTTGAGAGCGATACTTTCTATGAGTCATCAGTAATACGGGCACTGTCTGAGTTAACAAATGGGAACTGTTTCTCTATTACGGAAGAAAGTGGTTCCGGAGATGAGTGTTTTGTTGAAACCAAAAATGGTTTTGTTACTCAAATTACCAAGGACCGCCACAGAGTACGTAATTTTGAGGGTGAGATGATGGGAGTAACCAGAATTTCATATGATAGCTTTCTAAAGATCATAGAAGCTTGGGAGCGCTCAACCAACCCATATCTCAACTATGAGTATCTGCTTATGGATGTTACAGATGCCCTTGATCGCCCGTGTATTAAGTTTCCTAATGTGATCTGGGGAGACGTGGATTGTAAGGATGACTTCAAGAGACTGCAGAATGAAATTTATAGATCTCTTAGAAGAAAAGAGGATCCTTATGATTTAGATAATCTCAGGGGTTACATGCGTTCTATTTTTCCTGATTGTGATGCATTTAAAGCAGAAATAGAACAAATGGGTGGAATGAGTAACAAAAACTTCAAAATTACTTACGGAGGGAAAAGCTACGTGCTAAGAGTCCCGGGCAATGGCTCAGACGGAATGGTGGAACGGACTAATGAGGAGTTCAATGCATCTGCAGCATGTAAACTTGGAGTCAATCCCACGATTCGTTACTTTAATTCTGAAACCGGAATTAAGTTAGCGGACTATATTGAAAATGCGGAGACGCTGAATGCTGCAACGATTCAGCGTCATGACAATATGCGTAAGATAGCCAAGATATATCAGACAGTACACAACTCACATATTAGATTACGTAATGAATTTAATATTTTTCATGAGATTGATAAGTATGATCGTTTGATAGACATAGCCGGTGCGACAATGTACGAAGGCTGGGAAACTGTTCGCCCTCAGATTATGGCACTTGAGGGATTATTAAATACGATAGGAGTGGACCTGAAACCGTGCCATAATGATGCTTTATATGAAAACTTCATAAAGGCCACAGATGGAACAGTTTATCTTATTGATTGGGAATACTCAGGTATGAACGATCCAATGGCTGATTTCGCAGCATTATTTATTGAGGCTGATTTTGAAAAAGAGAATGAAGATTATATTCTTGAGCAATATTTTAATGGAGATATTCCCGAGAACACTCAAGTAAAGATTAAATGTTATCAAATACTATGGGATTACTTGTGGTCACAATGGACCGTGATAAAGGAAGCCAAGGGAGATGACTTTGGAACTTACGGACAAGACCGTTTTAATAGAGCACAATCAAACTTAAAATTATTATATTCAAACTATATTAAATAAAAATGGCAGCAGAAAACAAAAAGATAGATTGGAGCACCATGTTGATTCCGTTTGCTCTTGTTGTGGCAATGATGGCAGTATTTATGGTGTCACCGGAGGAATCAAAGAAAGTTGTTGATACATTGAGAACTTTCTTTGGAGATACCATAGGTATATATTATCCCATACTTGCCATTGCGTGCGTTTTGATTTGTATTTATCTGGCCGTGACTCCTAAATATGGAAATATAAAATTAGGTAATATTGATAAACCGGCATATAGCAATTTTAAATGGGGCACGATGATATTTACTTCCACCATGGCAGCTGATATCATGTTCTATTCCCTTATTGAATGGGCACTTTACGGAGGAGAACAGCATGTACAGGATCTCGGAGGCACGCAGATGTGGGCTCCTACATTCACTCTTTTCCACTGGGGACCTTTAGCGTGGGGATTTTATGTAGTTTTGGCGGTATGTTTTGCCTTTATGATTCACGTTCGTCGTCGTCAACGTCAGCGCTTTTCTGAAGCTTGTCGTCCCATACTTGGGAACAAGGTTGACGGTTTCTGGGGGAAAGTGATAGATGTAATTGCTATATTCGCAGTTGTTTGTGCCACAGGAACCACTTTCTCATTGGCCACACCCTTACTTACGCAGGCCATGGGCTCAGTATTTGGGTTTGGAGTAAGCACCGCTATAACCATAGTGGTACTTCTTCTGATATGCGCTATATATACTGTAACAGTACTGTTTGGACTGAAAGGTATAAGTCATCTTGCAGAGATTTGCTCATATCTCTTCTTTGGAATTTTATTTTATTTCTTGTTTCTTGGAGGTGAAACGGGTTATATAATTGAGACAGGCTTGCAATCTTTGGGTAATCTTGTTCAGAATTTCATTGGAATGTCAACATATATGGACCCACTGAGAGAAACAGGATTTGCACAGGCATGGACTGTATATTACTGGGCCTACTGGCTTGTATGGTGCGTTGCCACACCATTCTTCATCGCTATTATTTCCAAGGGCAGAACAATCAGAAACACCATATGGGGCTCCTTTGCATGGGGCCTTGCCGGAACATACATGTCATTCATTATACTTGGGAACTATGGTCTTGCCCAGCAGATGAAACACGGCGTTGACGTAATTGGCTTTATGGGGAACGGTGGATCAATGTATGACGCCATTTTCATGATTTTTGATACGCTCCCGCTTCCGGCGTTTGCACTCATCCTCTTAGTAATTACCATGATAGCATTCTACAGTACCACTCTTGATGGTATTACCTATGTCACATCCTCATACAGTTACAAGCAGATAGGCCCGGATGAGGAACCATCAAAGGGCATCCGAGCATTCTGGAGCATAATGCTCATCCTACTTCCCATAGCGCTTCTCTTTTCTGAAAACACGCTCTATAGCTTACAGGGAGTGACTATTATAGCCGCCTTTCCGGTTGGAATACTTCTGATTATGATAGTATACAGCTTCTTTAAGGACTGCAACAATTGGCTTAAGTCAATCGCAAATAAAAATTAGTAGTTCCAATACATAAATATTAGTAAATGCAAATAATTGGGCAAGATGTAAGGCTTAATTTTAAAAATTAATACATCAACAATAACTCACATGTCTAAAGTATCAGTAATAGTACCAATTTATAATGCAGCAGTGTTTCTGCCGTCAACTATTAAATCTATTCAGAAACAAACTTATACAGACCTGGAGATTATCCTTGTTAACGATTGCTCTACAGATAACTCGCTACAAATTTGTAAGGAATTTGCAGCAAAGGATCCTCGTATAAAGATAGTGCATAAAGCAGTTAATGGCGGTGAGGATTATGCCAGATTTTCAGGTATTGAAGTGGCAACCGGAGAGTATCTGACTTTCTTGGATGCTGATGATCAGTTTACAGAAGATGCTATTGAGGTACTGTTGAATTGCATCAATTCCTACGATGCAGATATAGCTTATGCTAATAAAATCAGAGTTTATTCGGAAAAATTTAAAATAACGCGTTTCTCTGAATTTGATTCAAGATATACTGACCGTCTTATTTCAGGAAGAGAGAAAGAATCATTATTTATTTCCTATTTTGGGGTCAATATCATCCCAGTTACCATGTGGGGTAATATATTTAAGAAAAAACTTTTTGAGGAGCCCCTGAAGCGTTCGGGTTTAAAATTCGGAGCTGATTTAGCATTGGGAATGCAGCTATTCCATAGAGCCAAATCAATAGTTTTAATATCTCAGCCCGTTATCCTGTATAGGTGGGGCGGCGTTACTGCAAAATACCAGCCAAATTTTTTATCATCGTCTAAAGCCTTATTTGAACGTAAGATGGAATTTCTTGAGACCATAGATTTTCCTGAGGCACGGCGTACGGCTATTATTGAACTAGTTAACTGTCTTGCGTCTGAGGTTAGACAGTTGGCTGAATATTTCCCAAAGCAAAAAGAAGAGAATATACGGAAGCTAAAAGCTGAGATGGCTAATCCTATATATGATTGCTTCAGTAAAGTAAAAGAAGATTCTTATTTTGTCAAAGGGAATCTCAATGAAGCTGTATGCAGTCTTGATGCTGAAGGAGCCTATGATATTGCAGAACACCAAAGGAATAAGCCTAAGGCAAGACTTAGACATATAACAAAAAAACTAGCACTTAAGATATTAAAACGTGTAAAACTGTAATCTAATATGTGTTAGGAGATGATATATTGTGTAATATTTTTCGGATATTACTAATGTATTATAAATATGGAAATAGGTAAGCGAAAGTTTTTGATCTTACAAAATTTGATAAATATGAGGGATCAATTGATTATAATTAATTTATTTTCTTTACCTTGCCATCTGAATAGAAAAAAGGTACTCAATGCATGAGTTGCTAACGGCAAGCCTGGAAGACTTATAAATGTAAGAACAAATTAAAGATGAAAATCAGTTGTATTGTACCTGTATATAATGTTGAGCGATATTTAAACAAATGTGTGAAATCGCTTCTTAATCAAACTTATCATGATATTGAAATTGTTTTAGTTAATGATGTTTCTACGGATAATTCAGGTGACATTTGTCAAGGATTCGCCGAGAAGTATCCCGATAAAGTCAAGTATATCAACAAAGCTAAAAATGAAGGTGTTGATTGTGCGAGATTTGATGCTCTTAAATATGTTTTGGCTACGAATCCTCATGGGGCTCTTACATTTGTAGATTCAGATGACTGGCTGGCTAAAGATGCATTGTCCATACTTGCAGGAAACATGGAGGAAACATCTGCTGATGTAGTCCAAATGATGTCATATCGAGTGTATTCATTTTTCAAGACAAAGAGAGCAATTTGTGCAAAGCCTGGTATTTATACTGGACATAAATTAACTGGCTTATATCAATCATTTTTTGGTGTTTCCTTACTCGGTCACGAAATTTGGGGTAAGTTATATAAGGTAGAACTGATGCAGCGAGCAAATTTATCTCCGAGTGGACATAGATTCGCTCAGGATGTGGCATTTAATCTTTCTCTATTCACGCATATAAAGGTCTATTCAGTCATTGATTATTGGGGCTATTATTATCGTTATGGAGGTCGTACGAGTAAATTTTCCCCGCAATTCTGGGAGATAATAAAATTGCAGTATGAAATGAAACGTGATATTGCAAATCAGTTATCTTTGCAAAGTCATTATGAGACAGCAACCATTGAAGTCAGAAACGTGTTCTTTTCAATAATTGAACAACGGATATATCTTTTGAAAGAGAGCCAAGATAATACGCTTAAATGGATTGAAAGCGAACTGGAAAATAGGAATATATGGGACTCGGTCATATCGCTCAAGGATGACACCAACAACTATACATCTATGTTAAGGAACAGGGATGTAAGGGCTATTTTTGATTATTGTAATGGGAATGTTAAATCAACCAGATTTCGCCGTACGCTCGTAAAATTTGTCAAGCATTTTTTATAAATATCAATATCCACATGACGTTAGAAATCCTTATCCCCACTTATAACAGGGCGTCTTTTTTGAAGAAGAATCTTGAAGGGTTGTCAAAAATAGTAAGTGATTTAAGTTTGCAGAATGAGGTCTCCATATTCGTTTCAGACAACGCATCACCGGATGAAACTAGTAGCGTAGTTTGCGATATGAAAGATAAAGGAGAGGTTTGTATCAGATATCATAAGCAGGATAAAAACCAGGGGTTCTTAAAAAATGTTGATTTTTTAATTAGTAATACCCATTCAGACTTTATTATGCTTTTAGGTGATGATGATTTCATATCAAAGGAGTATCTTAAACGTGTGGTTGAACTTTTACAATCAGATACGTCTATTACAGGTATTATTCCGGCGTTTAAAGAAATAGATGTAAATGGCCAAATAATTGTTGGTTCTGGAAGAGATATCGGCCTCTCCGAAAGAAAGTTTTCTTCAGGATATAATAATCTTTTAATGAACAGCTTTAGAGCACATCAGGTTTCAGGTATAATAATTAAAGCTGGACACATCATTGATATATACAAAAGCGTCATCCTCTCAAATGCTTATCCGCAGATATTTCTCTTGGGTGAAGCATGTCTTGAGGGTAATGTATATCATGTCCCCCAGTTTCCAATCATGGTTACAAGAACCAATAGGAAATTTTGGAATTATGATAACACTGGGTTGCTTGTTGACATATATGAAAATTATGCAAAGTTGAATCTCACTCAGATTCAGCGGTATAAGTGTGAAGTCTTAATGATGAAGAGGCAGCCGTTTAGAGTTATGAGCAGTCCATATAACCCGTTTAAGACATTCTGGAACGCAATAGTATTATCTTGGAATAATAATACATCATGGCCGGGGCATTTCCTTCATCCTTTAAACTATATGTCAATATACCTAAAGAATATAATGTCAGTATGGATATATAAATCAAGGCTGTTATTTCAAAATGTGATTAAGTGATAAATTAATTTCACTGTTGAGTAAAGTTTCTTTATGACTATAATGTGAAATAAATTATTAGACTAATATGAAAGTAGTACTTCTGGCCGGTGGTTTCGGAACACGCATTTCCGAAGAATCGCAGTTCAAGCCCAAACCAATGATAGAAATTGGCGGAATGCCCATACTTTGGCATATCATGAAAGAATACGCCACTTTTGGCCATACTGATTTCATTATCTGCGCAGGCTATAAGCAAGAATATATCAAAGAATGGTTTGCAAACTATTTCTTACATAATTCTGATGTAACCTTCGACTTTAGAGATAATAAGAACGACATGACGGTACACCGGTCTGATTGCGAGCCGTGGCGGGTAACAGTTGTTGACACAGGATACAATACTATGACCGGTGGCCGTATAAAACGTATTCAGAAATATGTTGGAAATGAACCCTTTTTTATGACTTACGGTGATGGGGTTTGTGACGTTAATATTGACAAACTGCTGGATTTCCATAAAACCCATGGTAAGCTGGCAACCTTAACAGCTGTCAAAATTGCTCAAGACAAGGGTATCCTGGATATTGGCGGAGACAATGCGGTTAAATCTTTCCGAGAAAAGAACATCAGCGATGGCGCTCCAATTAACGCGGGATACATGGTCCTTGAACCGGAGATTTTTGATTATATTGACGGTGATGAATGTGTTTTTGAACGGGCCCCTCTTGAATCCCTTGCGCGTAAGGGGCAACTGATGTCCTATATTCATACGGGCTTCTGGCAGTGCATGGACAATGCTCGTGAGAGAGAGAAATTAGAAAAACTTCTTGCGGCCGGCATTGCGCCGTGGAAGCGCTGGGATAGAGAAGTCCCTAAACCATAAGAATTTAAAAGTACAACAATATGACAAAAAAAGAAGAACTCAAGAAGCGTATCCTTGAGCTTACAAGAGAATATTACGCAGAAGCTCATCAGAAACAGTCTGAATTTGTTCCTGGCGAATCTTTCATCAATTATGGCGGAAGATATTTCAATGCAGATGAGATGGTTAATCTGGTTGATTCCTCTTTAGACTTCTGGCTTACTGCTGGACCCTGGGCAACCAAATTTGAAAAAGAGTTTGCCAAGTGGCTTGGTGTTAAATATTGTTCTCTGACAAACTCAGGTTCATCTGCTAATTTACTGGCATTTTCTGCACTCACAGCTCCTGAACTTGGTGACCGCCAAATCAAAAGGGGGGACGAGGTTATTACTGTGGCATGTGGTTTCCCAACTACGGTTACTCCATGCATACAGTATGGTGCCGTCCCTGTATTTGTTGATATAACAATCCCTGAGTATAACATTGATGTTACCCAGCTTGAAGCGGCACTTTCTCCAAAGACAAAGGCAGTGATGATAGCTCATACGCTTGGAAATCCGTTCAATCTTACGGCTGTCAGGGAATTCTGTAACAAATATAATCTATGGTTAGTAGAGGACAATTGCGATGCCCTTGGTTCTACCTATCAAATAGATGGAGTGATGCAAAAAACCGGAACCATTGGTGATATAGGAACAAGTTCATTTTATCCTCCTCATCACATGACCATGGGTGAAGGCGGAGCTGTGTATACAAACAATCCACTGCTTCATAAACTGGTAAGATCATTCCGTGACTGGGGTAGGGACTGCTGGTGCATAGGTGGTGTGGACAATACCTGTGGGTGCCGTTTCACAAAACAATTTGGCGAGCTTCCTCTTGGTTATGACCACAAATACGTATATTCCCATTTCGGTTATAATCTTAAGGTTACAGATATGCAGGCAGCCATCGGGTGCGCGCAATTAGAAAAGCTTGATAGTATCGTAGAGCGTCGTCGTCATAACTTTAAAGTACTCAGAGATGGTCTGGCGGGTGTGCCTTGGCTCGTACTTCCTGAACCTCAGCCTAATTCTAATCCTTCTTGGTTCGGATTCCTTATAACAGTAGAGCCCAATGCTCCTTTCTCCCGTAATGATCTGGCAAAGTACCTTGAAGCACATAAAATTCAAACGCGTAATCTCTTTGCCGGAAACTTACTGAAACATCCGGCTTTTGATCAACTTAAACAGAAAGGTACGGGCTATCGTGTTGAGGGTAATCTTAAGGTGACAGATGAGGTTATGAATAATACACTTTGGATTGGTGTCTATCCGGGCATGACTGATGAGATGTTGAATTACATGATAGATACTATCAAAGATTTTGTTGCTCAGCACTAAGGGATATGAGTATAGATTTATTTGATAACTTTTATAAAGGCAAGCGCGTTCTGGTTACCGGTCATACCGGATTTAAAGGATCGTGGCTCTCAATATGGCTTCACGCTCTTGGAGCGGAAGTGGTTGGTGTGGGACTTGAGCCGGCAACTGAGCGTGATAATTTTGTACTTACAGGTATTGGAAAAAGAATTAAAGCTGATATCAGAGCAGATATTCGTGATGGTCAAAGGATGAAAGAAATCTTTGAGGAATTCAAACCTGAGATAGTTTTTCACTTGGCAGCGCAACCTCTTGTACGTCTGAGCTATGAGATACCGGTAGAGACATATCAGACCAACCTTATGGGAACTATCAACATTCTGGAGGCTATCCGGACCACTGATAGTGTAAAGGTTGGTGTAATGATAACCACTGATAAATGTTACGAAAATAAAGAGCAGATATGGGGCTACAGGGAGAATGAGCCCATGGGCGGTTATGATCCCTATTCCTCATCTAAAGGTGCAGCAGAAATAGCCATTTCCTCTTGGCGCAGAAGTTTCATGAACCCCGATAAATATTCTGAGCACGGAAAGTCAATAGCCAGTGTTCGTGCCGGAAATGTTATAGGTGGAGGAGATTGGGCCCTGGACCGTATTATACCTGATTGTATAAGAGCCCTTGAGGGAGGTGTACCTATTGATATTCGTTCTCCTCGCTCAGTACGTCCGTGGCAGCATGTACTTGAGCCTCTGAGCGGTTACTTGCTTTTAGCCATGAAAATGTGGGAAAGTCCCACTGACTACTGTGAGGGATGGAATTTCGGACCTCGTTCTGAATCAATTTCAACCGTGTGGGATGTAGCTTCACGTGTTGTGGAAAACTATGGCTCAGGCAGTCTCAGAGATCTTTCTGACCCAAATGCGCTTCACGAAGCCAGTCTTCTTATGCTTGATATTTCTAAAGCCAAATTCCGTCTTGGCTGGGAACCGTCTTGGACTATCAATAAGACTGTTGAGGTTACAGCTCGGTGGTATAAGGATTATAAATTTAAGGATGTATTGCAATTGTGTATTGACCAAGTCAAAGAATACGTTGTTGATTGTCCTTTTCACAGTAAACACATTAATAATGCCAAAGCCTAAAGCTATTATTACTGGTGGAACTGGGTATATCGGTTCCCATGTGGTGAAGTACCTTATTGATAAAGGATGGGAAGTAGCTGTTATCTCACGGTTACAATCTAGTGAGGCTAATTTAGAGGATGTTAGGACTAAGATAAGATTATTTAAGTACGGAGGCGATATAAATTCGCTCATAGCTTTTATGCGCGAGTTTAAAGCTGATGTGGTTATGCATCTGGCTGCTGCTGTAATTACAAATCAAAAGTCTGAGCATGTAAAGAAGCTTATTCAGAGTAATGTTGAGTTTGGAACAGAGATACTGGAGGCAATGAGTCTCAGTGATTCAAGATTGTTTATTGGAACAGGTACGTATTGGCAGAATTATAACTCTGAGACATATAATCCGGTTGACTTATATGCAGCTACTAAAGAAGCATTTGAGAAAATTTTAAAGTATTATGTTGAGGTCAGAGGAATTCGAGCCATTACATTGAGGCTTTTTGATGTATATGGAGAAGATGATCCTCGCCCAAAGTTGTTGACTTTATTGAGAAAAGTCGCTGACACTCCGCAGTCATTGGATATGACGGAGGGTAAACAATTGGTAGATATGGTTCATGTTTATGATGTTGCAAGAGCCTTAGAATACTCATATGATTGCCTCGCAAGCGATAGTCAGATTACTAATGAGGTTTACGGTGTGAGCTCTGGCACCCAGATAGAGCTAAGAAAGGTGGTTGAGCTATTCCAACAAATACTTGGGAAACAGATGAATCTAAACTGGGGTGCGCGTCCATATAAAAACCGTGAAATTTTGTCTCCATATAGAGGCTACAAATCATTACCAAATTGGCATCCGACTATTACTATCAGAGAAGGTTTAAAGAAGTTTGTAGAGAATTGTTAGTTAAACCAAATTACTAACTACTCAGTAATAATAGAAGGATGGAAATGTAATAAGCCATGAGCGTTACCTCTGACAAGGGCGTTGTGTAGGAGTTGTCTCCTTATATTAATTATTGAGACTTTATATTATTCTACTTATATGGGTACTGAGAGGTTAAGTCAATCTGAAAGCGGGCTGTTTTAAGTAACTGTCGGTGCTACGGTTTGACAATATTTTTTTTAACTCCATTAGATAAAATGATGAGGTCACAATCCTGATATCCTCGTGCGTTTGTGCAGTATTTGACAACTCATACCCTATTATTCCATCTCATAACAATGGTCCTTCTCAAAATAGCCGTAAGATCTGGATATCTATATGATTCTATTCAAAATTCATTCTCAACCTCTTGAGTAAACCGAAGTCGGATGAGCCACCCGATGAAATATGAGTTTATTCTTGAAAAGAATCATGCAAATAAATATAGCCAGTGTATTTTAATAAGATTATACATTTTATAATTGATTAGTAAACGTTTTTTTACTGCAAAAGATTGGGTAAATCTTAAATAATAATTAAATGAAGCCGTATAATATAGCAGTAGCGGGAACGGGATATGTAGGCCTGAGTATCGCAATTCTTCTGGCACAGCATAACCATGTCGTAGCAGTGGATGTAGATCCGGAAAAGGTGAAAAAGATTAATAATCAGGTGTCACCAATTAAAGATGATTATATTGAGGATTTCCTAAGCAATCGTCAGTTGGATTTGTCAGCAACTCTTGATGGTGAGTCCGCATATAGAAATGCCGATTTTGTTGTTATTGCGGTTCCTACTAATTATGATCCCACCCTTAATTTTTTTGATACTCATTGTATTGAGGACGTTATAGACCTTGTCCTTAGCGTAAACCCCAATGCAAGGATGGTGGTAAAGTCAACTATCCCAGTAGGATATTGCCGCAGTTTGTATGTAAAGTATGCTGAAAAGGGTGTCAAGCGGTTTAACCTTATGTTCTTTCCTGAGTTTCTCCGTGAGAGTAAAGCTCTTTATGATAACCTATACCCCTCTCGCATCATTGCCGGGATTCCACAAATTATTGATCAAAAACAATACGAGAACGAAAACAAGGCTATAGCCGCGCTTACGGATGTACAGTGGTTAGAAGAAGAGGCTCATGTTTTTGTTAAATTACTTCAGCAAGGAGCTTTAAAGGCGGATATTCCCACCCTCTATATGGGGATGAAAGAAGCTGAAGCTGTAAAACTTTTTGCAAATACTTATTTAGCCTTGCGAGTAAGTTATTTTAATGAATTAGATACGTATGCTGAGATAAAAGGCCTCAACTCTCAAGCCATTATTGAGGGGGTAGGGTTAGATCCACGCATCGGGACTCATTACAATAACCCCTCGTTCGGTTATGGTGGTTATTGCCTACCCAAAGATACCAAACAACTTTTGGCTAATTATGCTTCAGTACCACAGTGCATGATTTCTGCCATTGTTGAGTCCAACCGCACACGTAAGGATTTTATTGCCAATCAAATTTTACAAAAAGCTGGTTGGTATGGAGAGAATGCCGAATACAAAGCTGGAGAAGTCCCATGTACCATAGGGGTTTATAGATTAACCATGAAGTCTAATTCTGATAATTTTCGCCAATCATCCATTCAGGGTGTTATGAAGCGCATAAAAGCAAAAGGAGTCCAAGTTATAGTTTATGAACCCACACTTGAGAATGGAACTACGTTTTTCGGCAGTCTGGTTGTTAATGATCTGGATGAATTTAAACAGCGTTCACAAGTAATTGTAGCCAACAGGTATGATCCATGTCTGAATGATGTTGCCTATAAAGTTTATACGCGTGATATTTTTAGAAAAGATTAATGTTTGAAGTAGAATTCCCCGTTGAACTTCTGTATTTATCCATATTGCGATAATATCCTGATATGAAAATCATTCGTGCCTGTACGGTTTCAATGTCGGTGGATTTTTTTGCCGGGATGATACCGGATTTGAAGAAAGCCGGGTATGATGTCGTTGCGGTGTCATCTGACGGTCCTGAACTGCAAAAGGTGAGAGATGCAGGCGGCAAGGTCATAACGGTAGAGATGGAACGGCATATTTCACCCGTTAAAGACCTAAAGTCATTGTGGATGATGATAAAGGTCTTTAGGAGGGAGAAACCGGCCATGGTTCATTCCATGACTCCAAAAGCCGGACTGCTTTGTATGATTGCCGGGAAGATAGCCGGAGTACCTGTGCGTGTTCACATGTTTACCGGTCTTGTTTTCCCCACTTCAAAAGGAATTAAGAAACGGATTCTAATGCTTACTGACCGGATTACCTGCGCTTGTGCAACACATATCCTGCCGGAGGGTGAAGGGGTTAAGCGTGATTTGCTTGAAAACGGAATTACAAGAAAACCTCTTAAAGTCCTTGGTTATGGTAATTGTCGTGGCATAGATTTGAAAAAATTTGATCTCACGCAAGAGGTGATGGAAAAAGCGCAGGAATACCGTAAGTCTGGAAAGTTTACTTTTATTGCTGTGGGACGGCTGGTTGGTGACAAGGGCATAAATGAGCTTATAGAAGCATTTTCCAGGCTGAATTCTGAGTTTTCTGAGACGCGATTAATCTTGGTTGGGCCTTATGAGCCTGATCTTGATCCCATCAGGCCTGAAACCATCAAGGCAATTGAAGAGAATCCTGATATTGAGGCTGTAGGTACGCAGAGCGATGTTAGGCCATGGTTTGCGGCTTCTGACTGTGCTGTGCTGGCCAGTTATCGCGAGGGCTTCCCAAACGTAGTCATTGAAGCCGGAGCCATGGGTTTGCCGCAGATAGTAACAGATATCAATGGCGCACGGGAAATTGTTATAGAGGATGAGAACGGAACTATCGTTCCGTCAAAAAGTGCTGACGCATTGTACTGCGCTATGAAGCGAATGGTTACTGATACTGAATGGCGCAAGAGGCTGGCAGCAAATGCGCGTGCACTGATTGCCTCTCGGTATGAGCAGTCATATGTTCGTAAATGTCTTTATGACTTTTATGATGAAATTCTGAAAAAATGAAACTGTATAGAAATTTTTTCAAGCGTGCCATTGATATTACAGCATCCGGTTGTGCATTGATAGTTTTGTCTATTCCTCTTGCTGCTATCAGCACATGGTTGCATTTTGCCAATAAAGGAGCCGGTGCTTTCTTTTTCCAAGAACGGCCCGGTAAAGGTGGCAAGATATTCAGGGTGGTCAAGTTTAAAACCATGACTGATGAACGGGATGCCAACGGTAAATTGCTTCCTGATGAAATAAGACTTACTAAAGTGGGGAAATTTGTACGTTCTACATCTTTGGATGAACTACCTCAGCTGTGGAATGTCCTTAAAGGGGATATGTCACTGATAGGGCCGCGCCCGTTATTAGTGCAGTATTTGCCTCTTTATTCTTCAGAGCAGGCACGGCGTCATGATGTCCGTCCCGGAATAACGGGTTGGGCCCAGTGTCACGGACGCAATGCCATTTCATGGAAGAAAAAATTTGAGCTTGATGTGTGGTATGTGGACCACATCTCATTTATCACAGATTGCAAAGTCATTCTCACCACCATAAAGAAAGTATTAGGGCGTGAGGATATTAATTCTGCGACAGCAGCAACAATGGAACCGTTTAATGGCAACAATTAATCTGTTTGGAGCAAGCGGTCATGCCCGTGTGGTGATGGATGTCATTCAGTCTCAGGGTAACGAGGTTGGCTTTCTTTATGATGACAGCCCTTTTTGTGAGAGTATTTTTTCAGCACCCGTGGTTAAAGCCTCGGAGACTTGTGTTGAAGGCCCATTGATTATCAGTATCGGCTCGTGCAAAATTCGCAGAATTATAGCTGAAAGATACGCTCACCTGAGTTTCGCAAAAGTATTTCATCCAACATCAATTATTTCGCGTTATGCCATCATTGAAGACGGTACTGTAATAATGCCCGGTGCGATTATTAATGCCGGTGCCAGAGTTGGTAAACACTGTATCATAAATACAAAAGCTTCTGTTGACCACGAGTGCCGGATAGGAGATTTTGTCCACATAGCCCCAGGTGCAACACTCAGCGGGAATGTGGAGGTTGGAGAAGGTACATGGATTGGAGTTGGCGCCTGCGTAAAACAAGGAATAAAGATTGGTAAGAACTGTATGATTGGTGCAGGATCCGTAGTGGTCAGTGATATTCCGGATGGCGTAATGGCATACGGAAATCCATGCAGGGTAAAAGGCAAGTTTGTCTGCTGAACTTATAAATTTGCCAGTATTAAAAGAAGTAGTTAATTAATATATTTATCTTCATTAAGTTTATTGTATGAGGAAAGAACGCATATTGCTTTGCCTGGCTCATATGAGCGGCAAGGAACAGGATTATATTAAGGAGGCTTTTGACCAAAACTGGGTTGTACCCCTTGGCCCTAATGTAAATGGTTTTGAGAAGGACCTTGAGGACTTTGTTAATAAGCGTGAAGGCAAAGAGCCGCTTGATAAAAAAGTGGTGGCCTTGTCTGCAGGAACTGCAGCTGTTCATCTTGCCCTTATAGCTTGTGGCGTTGGCCCCGGCGATGAAGTCCTCGTGCAGTCCTTCACCTTCTGTGCCTCATCCCATCCTATAACCTACTGTGGAGCCACTCCGGTATTTGTTGATTCAGAGAAAGAATCATGGAACATGGACCCGGCTCTCCTTGAAACTGCCATAAATGACCGTATGGAAAAGACCGGTAAAATGCCCAAAGCTATAATTCCGGTGGCTTTGTACGGTATGCCATACCGCATTGACAGAATAATGGAAATTGCTGAACGCTATGGCATTCCGGTTATTGAAGATGCGGCTGAAGGTCTTGGCTCTCGCTATGCAGGTCAGGTCCTGGGAACATTTGGTAAGTATGGAGTCTTGTCATTCAATGGGAATAAGATGATTACCACTTCCGGTGGTGGCGCTCTGGTATGTGATAATGACAAAGATAAGAATACCGTGATGTGGTATGCCACTCAGGCCAGAGAGTCATACCCTTACTATCAGCATGAAGCTATTGGCTACAACTACCGTATGAGTAATATCTGCGCCGGTATAGGACGTGGGCAGATGACAATTATAGATGAGCATATAGCTCACCACAAACATGTTCAGGAACTATATTGTGAGCTTCTGAGAGATGTTAAGGGTATTACCATGCATACTAATCCCTGGCCGGAATCAGACTCCAATTTTTGGCTATGTACAGCAACCATTGATCCTGAGCTGAAAATCAGAGGCCAGGAGGACGCGTACAAGGTTATCGTTTCAGGTGCTGTGGGAGGCGCGGCCGGAGTTATACATACTGCATCTTCTGCTACCACTGACTGTCAGCCAAATGATAATGTTGAAGCCCTGCGTGTGTGCCTTGATAAAGCTAATATTGAGGCCCGTCCCCTCTGGAAACCCATGCACAAACAACCGGTTTATAAGGATGCTCCGGCTTACGTAAATGGAGTATCAGAGTCTCTCTTTAAGGTGGGCATTTGTCTTCCGGCAGGTCCGTATGTTACTGATGAGGATGTACGCTACATTGTACAAACCATCATTGACTCCATAGAGAAATAAAACCTTAATTTCCGCAGCAAAATATTCTCCATAATGCGATAGAATCAAAGCTGTTTCCAACTGTTATAAAATCCGATTAATTAATATAGTTAGGATTGGCCCTTCACAGTAGGACCAATCCTATTTTTTTTAATTATTCCAACCCTTGTAGAATAGCAATTATTTCTTCCAGAAAAGGAGGCTATATATTTTAGACCATCTAAGGACCCAGACAATAATTATACAGCATAGTATAATTATTAAGGAATTTAAGGTTACTATGGGGAATTCCCAAATAGTATTATAAGTTGACTTTATAAAACGGAGGATTGCAGGAGTTTCAAAATATGCAAGTACAAAATAATGGATTAGATATATTTCCAAAGTCAATGATCCAATAAAAGCAAGTGCTCTAAGAATTACATGATTAGGGAAACTCCTGGATAAATTGTAGAAGGTAAAAAGCAATATGTAAATACCGGCAACCGGAGTGAGAAGGATAAGATAGCCCCCAATGTATAATGATAATACGAAAGAGATGGCGCTTATTATGAAGTAGGGCCACTTTAATAATTTTGTGTTGTATTTATTCCAGAGTATTCTAAATATACAGCCAAGAAATATAAATCTGAGATATGAAATATAGTGTTCAAAACTGAGAAGATTACTCAGCCCCGTTGAATAGAATGATGTATGACTGGCCACATAACTTTGACAAACAACAGAAATTAATATTAATAGCGTAAAGGCAAGAATTCTAACGTGACTTTTAACTCTATTTTTTGTAAATAAATATAATATTGGAATCAGTGTGAAAAAATATAGTACTGATACATACGTGAACCAATAGCCAACTTTAAATTCATCATACCCCCCCCCTATTACGTCAAAATGATAGAAAATTGCCACGAATAATAAGAAAAATATTATTGTAGGGCACAATTGCTTAATAACTCTATTTTTAGTCCTGCGCCATATCAGTTGACTGTTGTATTCTATACTATACATGAAAAATCCACTGATAAAAAAGAATAGAGGCATGCGAGTGGTAGAAATAATTGATTTCAAAAAGGTTTGAGAGTGGCACAAATGAGCATATACTACTAAAATCATAGCTACGCCTCTAATCATATCAATCCACTCAGCTCTATTTGATATCTTTTTGTCCGCTGGCAAAATTTTTGTGTAAAGATTTCTTGTGACCATACTCTTAAATACAGGAAAGTGCGGTTTGCGTATAATCTAATGTCTTGCAAAAATACTGAAAATTTTCCATCTTACTGGTATCTATTATGTGATAAGTTTCTCTTGGTATACACATACAGCATCATTTGAGAACGATTTTCAATAAAACCAATGAGATGTCAATACGATTTATTAAGAATAGTTAAATATCTTGAGAGTTATTGTGAACTATAAAAATAGTTATACCTTTGCGGCGTGTAACTATTTTTGTAGTTATGGACGCTGATGAAGATGGCTGCTTGTAGAATCTTCTCTGCATCTGGTATTGTTTAATATCCACTATTAAGAATTATCGTTAGGCAATCTTTATATTGTAGATGAAAGGCTTCATTACATACCTGGTCTTGCAGTTTGTTGTGGCAGTTGCCGCAGCGCAAGTTAATGTGGCCGGTACGGTTATAGAGATGGAGACTTATGAGCCGGTGATGGGTGCCTCTGTTATTGTTAAGGGAGCTGACGGCAAGATAAAGAAATATTCTATATCCAAGGCTAATGGTGGTTTCGCTATGTCATTGCCTTCTGTTGCCGGTTGTCAGTTAGAGGTGTCCGTGATGGGTTACGCCAAAAAAACTATACCTCTTGACAATGTATCTTTCCCTATTGAAATCCTGCTTGAACAGGAAACAACGGTTCTGAAAGAATTCGCGGTGAAGGCTGACAGGATTAGGGAGCAAGGTGATACCATAACCTATACCGTTGGAAGTTTTGCGCAACAGCAAGACCGCTCTATAGGCGATGTTCTTAAACGTATGCCCGGTATAAATGTGGAGAGCTCAGGAAAGATACAGTATCAAGGTGAGGATATAAATAAGTTCTACATTGAAGGTTCTGATCTGCTGGGTGGCAAATACGGCATAGCCACAAACGGTATAAGCCACGAGGATGTGGGTGCGGTTGAGGTGATGGAGAACCATCAGCCGATGCAGGTGCTGTCGGGCATATCTTTCTCCGACAAAGCTGCTATCAACCTCAAACTGAAGAACAAGACAAAGGCTACATGGAGTTTTCACGGTGATGCCGGAGGCGGCTATTCATGGCAGCCCGAAGGTGCGATATGGGATGGCGAGCTGTTCGCTATGGCAGTAATGCCCAATTTCCAGAATATTACGACATTCAAGTCCAACAACATCGGAGAAGACCTCTCGGCTCAGGCCACGGATTTTTTCGCTTCTCGTCGTGGTACAGACCTGAGCCAATATGTCAGTGTGTCGCTCCCCGGAGTGCCTAATCTCAACCGGAAACGCACGCTGTTCAACCGCTCCGCACTTGTTTCGACCAATGCGCTATGGAAACTCGGGCGTGGCGAGTTCAAGGCTCAGATTGACTACTCTTTCAATCGCGTTACGGCAGACGCAGCCAACATAACGACATATTTTCTCAATGAAGGCAACCGTGTCGTTACCGAGAACCGCAGCGGTGTTGAACGCTCACACTCGCTGTCGGGCAAGTTTATCTATGAGCTGAACCAGAAGACAGCGTTCATTAACAACACCCTGAAAACCAACATCGACTGGGATGATGTGCGCCTCGGCGTTACCGGCTCACTGCCAAACGACCAGACTGCATCGCTCCCCGACTACTATGTCGGCAATGACTTCAAACTTATAAAGAGATTCAACGGCAAGCATTTAGTGACCTTTATAAGCAAGAATGAATGGGAGTCGCTGCCGCAGACCCTTTCCGTGTCGATAAATGACGGGCTTATGCGTCAGCATGTCAAAGACCATGCTTTCTATACCAACGAGAGTGCTGCTTACGCTTTTTCCGTCAAGGGTATCACAATCAGTCTTGAAGGAGGCGTAAAAGGGTATTTCCGCACCCTCAACACCGGGCTACCTGATATGCCTGAAGAAATACCCGGTATGACAACCAATGTGCTCAGCACAAATTATTTAACACTATATGCTACCCCGAAATTTGAGTATTGGGTAAAACGGGTGAATTTCTCGCTCAGTACTCCCGTCAGCTTTGCTCATTATACTTTCAACAAGGCTCTCGCCAACTGCAGCGAGGTATATTTTTCGCCATCACTGAGCTTGAACTGGAAACCAAACAACCCGGTCTCTGTAAGCCTTCGTGGTGGCACAGGCCGTTCTCCCATGGATTTGAATCTCATACATCCGGGATACATAATGACAGATTATAGATCATTCCGGCGCGGAATGGATGCTTTCTGCAGCTCCACCGCCCGGAACGTGTCTGCAAATCTGTCATATAAACATACAAGGCATGGACTGTTTGCCAATGCCTATGTCTTACACTCTTGGTCCCATAATCCCTATACATTGGAGCAGCAGCTGTACGGCGATTATATAATTTATTCCTACAGCGCGGCAGAAAACCACGGCCGTATATTTATGGCAAGTGGGAACATAGGCAAGACTCTTGATTTTATACGTGGCAGCGCAAATATCAGTGGTTCATTCAGCAACCATAAAACACACCTGATTTCAGAAATGAGCCCTGTAAATTCAGTAGGAACAGTGTGGTCCGTAGGAGCAAAGATTAACGGTTCTCCTCTCAGATGGCTAAGTTTTGATTACAGGCTTTTGTTATCTTCAAATCAACTCTCCATAAATGGTACAAACGCATCATGGCTTGGAAACATGGAGAATGAGCTATTATTAAATATCATGCCCTACCGCAAATGGGAATGGCACGTCAGTGGTGAGTACTACCGTAACGAGCTGACTTCAAACCAGTTCAAAAGCATGTTTTTACTTGACACAAAGCTGATATACAGGCTCAATAAACGCCTGGAACTTTCAGCAGTGTTGAGCAACATATTCAATCAGCGTATTTACAATTACACCATTTACAATCAAATATCTTCATTTGAGAGCCAACGATGGCTCCGAGGACGTGAACTTCTAATCTCAATATCCCTAAGAAAATGAACAGGCTAATAAAAACAATTTTCATGTGCTCTGTAGCCGTGGCAGCCATGGCACAGAACAAGGCTGAAATCATGGTGAGCTATGACACATCGTACCCTAACAAATTCGGTAAAGTCATCACCGGCAAAATGTCGCTTTTGGCTTCTTCAACAGATGCCAAGTATTTCAACGAATTAAGCCTCTGGGTGGATTCGTTGAAGTCAACCCCGGAGGGAAAGGCTCAATACAAGGAGATAATCAAGAAAACGTGCATGACTGTTGAGCCTGACGGTACAGTCTCATTTGACCTGAGTAAAGGTCCGGTAAAACAGACTGACAGCTATGTCTTCACTAATCTTGCCGGTGAGTCTCTGACGCATTACAATAAGTTTGGAGAAGATTATGGATATTATACTGAACCGCTGTCTGAGATGCAATGGACTATTGTGGAAGATTCCATCACCACTGTTCTTGCCTATGAATGCATAATGGCTGAAAGTGATTATCACGGGCGGCACTGGAAAGCATGGTTTACGCCGGAGTTGCCGTTGCAATTCGGCCCGTGGAAACTTCACGGACTCCCCGGCCTCATTCTTAAAGCTGAAGCCAATGGCGGTTTCACATTTGTGGCCACAGGACTTGAACGCACAGACCGCATTATGTCACCCATGTATATGCAGGCAGACTATTCCAGAGTTGACCGTAAAGAGGCTCTGAAAAATGCTGAATATTTTGCCAACAATGAAGAACGCATTATGAATGCCCAAGGCCAAAATGTTAAAATATACTCTACAGATGATGAGGGCAATAAAATTGAGACTCCTGAATACGATGGCCTCAAGCACAATATTGAGCCTGATTACAAATTAGATAAATAATTATGAGAAAGATGTCCAAGGACCAGCTTACTCCTAAGGAGGAGGAACTTATGCAGATCTTGTGGGAGAACGAGCCAGCTCTAATCTCTAAACTTATAGAACTCTATCCCGACCCCAAGCCTCATTTCAATACGGTATCAACCGTTATGCGCCGTCTGGAGGCAAAAGGTGTGGTGGGACACAATGATGTAGGAGGTTCCTATCACTACTATGCCATAGCTAAAAAAGAAGATTTCAGAAACCGGAGCTTCATGAATTTTATAAAGAATTATTTCGGTGGCAGTTATTACGGAGCCGTTTCAGCGCTTGTGGCTGAGGATAAGATAACAGCAGAAGAATTAAAAGAACTGCTCAACCTTGTTGAGCAAAAGGGCAAATAAGATGGGCGCTTTTTTATCTTATTCACTTATCAGCGGGCTTTTTATGCTCTCAATGTATCTTGCTTACCGCGTGTTCCTGGCAAGAGAGAACCAGCATGGTTTTAACAGAGTTGTTCTCTTGCTTATTTATGGGATATCATTCTTGTCCTTAACCATAGCGTCAGCTTTCAGTGACTTATTCTCTGAATCTTCAGCAACGCAAATGAGTATGGGAAACATAGATATACCCGGCTCAGCGGTTGTCACCGTTGATGCTCCATTATGGGGTACGGTTCTTATTTGGATTTTTGCGGGCGGGATGCTTGTCATTACCGTTAAATCACTTATAACGTGGTATCTTCTCAGGAAGGTGATTAATACAGGGGAGAAGATGAAGTGTGATGGCTATACACTTGTGATAGTTGACAGTGACCGCTTTTCACCGTTCAGCTGGATAAGATATATGGTCATCAGCAAAAGGGATTATGAGGAAGATAACAGGTCAATTATAACGCATGAACTGAAACATATTTCATGCCGGCACTGGTTGGATTTATTACTCGCCCAGGCTGTATGCATCATAAACTGGTTTAATCCGGTGGCATGGCTTATGCGTGATGAAATAATGCTCACGCATGAATATCAGGCAGATATGGCCGTAATGAACAGTGGTTATGATGCACCTGAATATCAGAGATTATTAATAAAGAAAGCTGTTGGCGCCAGATTCCCGTCCTTAGCCAACAGCCTGAATCATAGTAAACTTAAAAAACGTATAACCATGATGTACAAAGAAAAAAGTTGTGCAGTGAGCAAATTAAAAGCTCTTGCACTTGTGCCTACGTTCGCGTTGGCTATTGGAGTGGTAGCAGTCCCGTCAGTGAAGGCTGCGGTGTCTACCATAAGCAACAGCGAACTTATTGTCAGCAAAGATAGCCAAAAGGACAAGTCTGACAAAGCTTCTGTCAAGATATTCAGAGTTACCAATATCAATAATAATGGCAATGTAACCAATGTAACCATTGTAGGGGAAGGACTCGGAGATAACCTTACCGTATCAGGCGGAACATTTACCACTCTGGGCAAGACCTATAATGCAACAGCTCTGGGATGTACACTGATTAATGGGAAAGCCACCATTATTGCCACGTTCCCATTTACTGATGAGTATGAGAACTCAAGCATGACGCTGCAGGTAAATGGAGAAGAAATACCCTTTAATCTTGAAAACTTTTTCAATAACGCGCAGACCATATCTGTAAACTCTGAAGCAGGAAAACAGCCGGGCAATGCCTTTGTTATACACGGTAGTGACTCAGAAGGCCTTGACGGGATGGAAATTTATGTTGATGGCAAAAAGATCACGCAGTCTGAGTTAAAGGGATTAGCTCCTGATAAAATAGCATCTATAGAGATTGACAAGAATAAAAAGGCCATTAAGGTTATTCTTAAGAAATAAAAACAGCTTTTCATTATTTTAGACCTCGTTCTCCGGCAATACCAAATATTGCGGACCGGTGCCTTGAGGGTGTGTCAAAATGCAAATTTTGAACTACACCCTCCTTGTTGTGTAAGAATAGGTCAGATGCAAGGCACTGATGATAACGCTGAGGGAGCATACAGAAGAGTGTGACCTAAGCCGAATTTTGAAAGTATCACCGCAGATGGCCTATTATGGCACATAGCCTTGTTAACATTACTCCATTCATAGAAGTCTTTTTCATATTTTAACAGCGTATATTTCAGTCTCGCAGGATAATGTTGTATCTTTGAGAACAAATTAAGAATATGAAAAGACCTTTTTTCATTTGCAGTATCATAGCTTTAGCCGGGTTAACAGGATTTGGAGCGCCTAAAAAGAAAACGGTTAAAGATGCTTCAGAGATTTATGCTGAGGTTCAGGAGGCTATAAGGAACTATAATCCGGAAAAGGCCACTGAACTGTTGGATGAATATGAAGCATCATTGCGCAAGAGCAAGAAGCCCGCTCCGGCTGAGGTTGAGATACTGGCATCGCGTCTTGTAACCATGAACAATATGCTGGATCGCGTTCAGAAGATAGCCGTAGTGGATACTTTTACGGTTGATAGTACGGCCTTCATTGACTGTTTCAGACTGAGTGCGTCAGCCGGAAAGCCTGGGATAGATGCCACAGGAATAATGTCCTTTATACCGGAGAGTGCAAGAGAAGTCTTCACAGAAAGAAAAAATAAGGATGGCTGGTTTAGACTGGTTAGCGGTGGTATTCTTGATGATGGAACCCGTGAGGTGCTTGATGAAATTAGCTTTGCTGATGCCGGTGAAGATGATGCTGATGATGCTGAATTTAACATGCGTTACCCCGTTCTTGCCGATGATGGTGAGACACTATATTTTGCAGCTGATTCAGAGAACTCTATCGGAGGGCTTGACATATTCATGAGCAGAAGAACTGAGAACGGAACATTTACTCGTCCACAGAACATGGGTATGCCCTTTAATTCTCCCTATAATGATTTCCTCTATGTTGAGGACCACGAAAGTGGTTTGGGCTGGTGGGTGACTGATAGAAATCAAGATGCCGGGAAAGTGACAGTTTACCTTTTTAAATTACCACAGGGCCGTGTAAATGTGGAGATTGATGATTCTGACTTGCGTGCAAGAGCAAAACTAAATCCCGTTTCGGTTTCATTGGCTCCTGACCGCGCGGATCTGGCTCGCTCACTGGACAGCCTTGCGGTTGATGAAGAACGTAGTACAGGAGAATGTATTTTGATTATTCCGGGTGGTAAAATGGTTTTCAGTGGCGCTGATTTAAATAATCCGCAGGCCCGGCAGGCATTGGCTGAACTGCAACAGCTCAATAAAGAACTTGCTGATGCGGAAGCTCGTCTTCAGCAGCTGAGGAGCCGCTTTGGGAACGGAGATACCTCTGTAAAGGGCGATATTCTTAACCTTGAGCGCAGGCAGCAGAAGGCATATGAAAGCCGTCAGGCAGCTGTGAACAAGGTAATAAAACTTGAGAAATAACAGGTCTCAGAAATCTTGGTATTAAAATAGAAACAGTTTTTAATAAGATATATAATGGAAACAACAGTTATTCTTATCTGCGTTGCGGCAGCACTTGTGTTATTAGTGTTTTTTTACTACTGCCCGTTTTTCCTGTGGATTTCTGCCCGTGTAAGCGGTGTGAAAATTTCACTCATGCAGCTTGTGCTCATGCGTATTCGCCAGGTCCCCGCATCAGTTATAGTGCGTGCTCTTATTGAAGCGCATAAGGCCGGTCTTCAGGATGTTACACGTGATGATCTTGAGGCTCATTATCTTGCCGGCGGTGATGTAGAAAAGGTGGTTCATGCTCTTGTTTCCGCATCTAAAGCAAATATAGACCTCGGTTTCAAGATGGCTACCGCCATAGATCTTGCCGGCCGTGATGTGTTCCAGGCTGTGCAGATGAGCGTTAATCCAAAAGTTATAGACACCCCTCCCGTGACTGCAGTTGCAAAAGACGGCATCCAGCTTATAGCCAAAGCTCGCGTTACCGTGCGCGCAAATATCCGCCAGCTGGTGGGCGGTGCTGGTGAAGACACTGTACTGGCACGCGTTGGTGAAGGTATAGTTTCTTCAATCGGTTCAGCAGAGACACACAAATCTGTTCTGGAGAATCCTGACAGCATTTCCAAGCTGGTACTGAAAAAGGGACTTGACTCTGGTACGGCATTTGAAATTCTATCCATTGATATTGCTGACATTGATATAGGTAAGAATATTGGAGCTGCTCTTCAGATTGACCAGGCGCAGGCTGACAAGAATATAGCCCAGGCAAAGGCTGAGGAGCGTCGTGCCATGGCCATTGCCCTGGAACAGGAAATGAAGGCAAAGGCTCAGGAAGCCCGTGCCAAGGTGATTGAGGCTGAGGCTGAGTTACCCCGAGCCATGGCTCAGGCATTCACAGATGGTAATCTGGGAGTAATGGATTACTACAGAATGAAAAATATGGAGGCTGACACCAACATGCGTGAGAGCCTGGGGAAGGTCAGCGAGGTCTCAGATAGTGTAAAGCGTTAATGGCTCATAAGATAAAAAAAATATTGGATGACCTTGGGGGAAGCCGGAAGTACAATTTTCACGGCCATACCCAGTACTGTGACGGTCGTGCCGGAATGGAGGCATTCGTGAATGCGGCCATTGAAGCCGGTTTTACGCATTACGGGTTCACGCCACATTCTCCCATTCCCATTGCCTCCCCGTGTAATATGAGCGCAGCTGACGTTGACCTGTATATGGCTGAACTTGCTGAATTACGGCAGAAATATGGGTCAGAGATAAAACTTTACATGGGGATGGAAGTGGACTATCTGGGTAGCATGTGGGGTCCGGCACATAAGTATTTTTCTGAACTTCCGTTGGATTACGTAATTGGATCAGTCCATTTTATCCCTACGCAGGATGATGCTCTTGTGGATGTAGACGGTAGCCCGGACTCTTTCAGGGTTAAGTTGCATGAGCAGTTCCATGATGATCTTGAATATGTGGTGCGGACCTTCTTCAGACAAACAGTCACTATGCTTGAATCCGGAGGCTTTGATATAATAGGCCACTATGACAAGATTACCCGTAATGCTTCTGCTGTACGTCCCGGTGTGGAATCAGAACCCTGGTTTATAAGTTCCAAAAAGGAAGCTACTGAGGCAGCCATTGCTTCAGGCGTGGTGATTGAGGTTAATACTAAACTCCATGCTGAGGGAGGCCCTCTGTTCCCTGATATAGCCACCATACGTAGTCTGGTGCGTGCCGGAGTACCGCTGTTGGTTAACAGTGATGCTCACAGGCCCCATAAGGTGAACGCCTCGCGTGAATATGTATTCGGCTTAATGGATGCTTTCTCTTATGGAGAATAAGGAATATGTGACGCCTGTAAGGCTGGAACTGCTTGCCCCTGCACGTAATGCTGACGTAGCTATAGATGCCATAACACACGGTGCTGATGCTGTATATATGGGAGCCGGTGCATTTGGCGCCCGTGCCGCAGCAACCAACAGTATAGATGACATACGCCGTGTTACAGAGTATGCCCACCGCTTTAACGTGCGCGTCTACGTTACAGTGAATACGGTGATATATGACTGTGAACTGGATGCAGTTACCGCTCTCATATGGGAGCTGTATCATGCCGGAGTTGATGCCCTCATTGTGCAGGATATGGCCATATTGCAGTTAGACCTTCCTCCAATAGCATTACATGCCAGTACACAGTGTGACACCCGTTCACCGCAGAAAGCGCGTTTCCTCCAGGATGTGGGATTCAGCCAGATAGTTCTCCCGCGAGAAATGACATTGTCAGAGATTGAGGAGGTTTGTAAGGTGACAGATGTACCGCTTGAGGGATTTGTTCACGGGGCTCTGTGTGTAAGTTATAGCGGAGACTGTCATGCCGGTCAGTGTGCCACCGGGCGTAGCGCCAACAGGGGAGAATGTCCCCAGATGTGCAGATTGCGCTATTCGCTCACTGACAAGAATGGCAAGAAAGTTGCTCCTGACGCCTATTACCTTTCTCTGCGCGACTTAAACCGTCTGGAGCACCTTGCTGAGCTTGCGGAGGCGGGAATTAGTTCTTTCAAGATAGAAGGCCGTCTGAAAGACAGTGCATACGTCAAGAATGTCACTGCGGCATACAGCAATGCACTGAACAGACTTGTGAGTTCTTCAAACGGTAAATACATACGGGCATCTGATGGTGTCACAGATTTAAGTTTTAATCCTGATGTTTCCGCAGCTTTTAACCGAGGTTTTACACCATTCTATCTTAAAAAAGCATTTCATGATGGCCCTGGCATGGCTTCATTGCGCACACCCAAGTGGGTTGGAGTGCCGGTTGGTAAGGTCCTGCAGGTGAAAGGGAAATGTATTGTTACGGATAAAGCATATGAGCTTAATAACGGAGATGGTCTATGCTTCTTTAATAATGACGGTGAGTTAACCGGCATACGCGTAAACCGTGTGGAAGGTCGTAAGCTCCTTGTAAATACTCAGGTGCGCATGGAGGCTGGTACTGAACTTTTCAGGAATTTGAATACCGCGCGTGTTACACAGATGGGTCGTAAGACAGCAGAGCGTTATATCCCGGTGGTTATGGAACTGCATTATGAGAGTGGGTGCCTGCGGCTGACCTGTAATGATGAATACGGACATGAAGTCACTGTGACATTACAGGGAACATTTGAACAGGCTCGTACGGAGCAGGGACCTGCCAGACATAATGTTATGTCCAAGCTTGGTGATACAGACTTCAGACTTAAGAATTTCCAAGATTGCGCCGGTGATATATTCATTCCTGCCTCAGTGCTGACTCAGTTACGCAGAGATGCGGTGGATGCACTGAAGCATGCACGTGCTGCCACATATAAATATGAATACAGACGTAAGGCTCTTGAAGGCACGTCGTATCCGGTCCCGGAAGTAGATTATCACGCTAATGTTGCTAATTCCAATGCTGAGGAATTCTATAAATCACATGGCGTCAGAGTGATAATGCCTGCCGCAGAGCTGAAAATGCCCGGAGGCATACCACGTGTCATGACCACGCGCTATTGCGTACGCGCTGAACTGGGAATGTGTCCGCGCATGAATCCGCAGTTAAAGGCTGAGCCACTTTATCTGAGGCATGGTAAGCTTGTTTATCGCCTTGAGTTTACTTGCGGCCGTTGCGGTATGGAGGTCTTTCAGGAGAACGCCTGAAAAGAGCTGACGCCAGGTCCGGCCTGTGAAGTCTCTGCAGTGCTTTCTCTATCTCTGCCCGCTGGCTGCGGTCATACCAGAAGAAATATCTCCGCTGGGCTAATTTTTCCTGAGGCGTACGCGCTGTATATACCTTCTCACCGGTGTAGGGATGGACACCGGAGTAATATATTTCTGTAGCAACGGTCATGGGCGTTGGCGTAAAATCCTGTATCTGCTCCAGATGAAAGTTTAGCTTTTTTGTCTCTACTGCCAGCTCTGCCATGTCAGTTTCAGTACACCCGGGATGACTGCTTATGAAATATGGAATAAGCTGCTGGTTAAGACCGGCGCGGCGGTTAACATCATCAAAAATATCCTTGAACTGATGGAATAGCTTAAAAGAGGGCTTGCGCATTATGTTAAGCACATTATCACATGTGTGTTCCGGTGCTACTTTAAGGCGCCCGCTGACATGAGAGGTGATAAGTTCCCGCAAGTAACGGGCGTTGGCCGCATCTGTGTCAGGTAGACCGCTCTTATGAAGTGCCAGGTCATAACGCACACCACTACCTATAAATGATTTCTTTACACCGTCCATGGCATCCACGCTGCGATAGATGTCTGAAAGCCGGGAATGGTCTGTGTCCAGATTGGGACACACGGCCGGGTGAAGACAAGAGGGTCGGCGGCAAACCGCGCATGCCTTGAGGTTACGTCCCCGCATCCCGTACATATTGGCGCTGGGACCTCCGAGGTCTGAGATATAGCCCTTGAAATCAGGCATGGCGGTGACTTTCTTAACTTCACGCAGTATGGACTCCTTTGACCTTGAGGCAATAAACTTTCCCTGATGCGCGGAGATGGTACAGAACGCACAGCCCCCGAAGCAGCCGCGATGAAGATTTACGCTGTGTCTTATCATCTCGTAT
>CAMWLS010000023.1 GCA_947175205.1 uncultured Porphyromonadaceae bacterium
GATACGGCGACCACCGAGATCTACACCTCTCTATTCGTCGGCAGCGTCAGATGTTGATAAGAGACAGTCACTGATGTTAAAGAATTGCTTAAAATTATTAGCTGTGGCGCTGTGCCTGCTTATGGCTGAGAGCGTGGCGGCCCAGATGCACAAGGGGGATAAATCTTTCGGTCCCAAATTAGGTTTTGTCTCTGAGAACACTTCTGCTTACGTTGGTCTGGAATTCCAGTATGCCTTCTCTGATTATTTCAGGATAGCGCCTGAGATTGGCGCTGCCGTAAGGCATCACACCAAGGATGCTCTTGTGGCCGGTCTCAATTTCCAGTTTCCCCTGAGCCTTGCCAATGACCGCGTGGCTCTTTACCCTCTGGCGGGTGTGGCATTCAACTCCTGGGCCACTCACTTGGGAAAGGGAGATTACGGAACTATATCTGATGATTCCACTTTCCGCAAGAGCCGTTTCGGCGTTAACGTTGGCGCCGGTTTTGAGTATTACATAAAGCCTTCCCTGCGCCTGGGCATTGAGGCCAGATACACCTTAATTAAAGAATACAGCTCACTTTACGCAACTGCATCCATTGCATATGTCTTCTGATTCAGAGAAAAACATATATATATTAGGAATAGAATCCAGCTGTGATGACACCTCGGCCGCAGTCATCCGTGACGGCGTGCTGCTCAGCAACGTCATAGCCTCACAGAGTGTTCATGAAGAATACGGCGGCGTGGTCCCTGAACTGGCCTCACGTGCCCACCAGCAGAACATTGTTCCCGTGGTGGACACCGCGCTCCGCCGCGCAGGCATAGCCAAGGAACAGCTGAGCGGTATTGCCTTCACGCGCGGTCCAGGTCTTCTGGGTTCTCTGCTTGTGGGCACCAGCTTTGCCAAGGGTATGTCACTGGGCCTGCGAATTCCGCTCCTGGATGTGAATCATCTGCACGGGCACGTGCTGTCACACTTCATACGCACACAGGCAGATGACCGCGTGCCACAGTTCCCTTATCTGTGCCTGCTCATCTCTGGCGGTAATTCGCAGCTTATACTGGTACGCGCATACAATGACATGGAGGTCCTGGGTGCCACCATTGATGACGCAGCCGGAGAGGCCTTTGACAAGTGTGCCAAGGTGATGGGCCTCCCCTACCCCGGCGGACCTCACATTGACCGTCTGGCGGCTCAGGGAAATCCTGAGGCGTTCAAATTCGCACGCCCCCGCATTGCCGGCCTTGACTACAGCTTCAGCGGTCTGAAGACATCATTCCTTTACACCCTGCGTGACGCCATGCGCACTGACCCTCAGTTCATAGAGAAAAACATGGCAGACCTGGCGGCCTC
The DNA here is from genome assembly GCA_947175205.1 of uncultured Porphyromonadaceae bacterium. Classification (GTDB taxonomy): domain Bacteria; phylum Bacteroidota; class Bacteroidia; order Bacteroidales; family Muribaculaceae; genus CAG-873. The sequence continues at coordinate 1,337 of CAMWLS010000023.1, forward strand.
GCTGCAGCACACCATCATAGCCATCCTCCTGGATAAGCTGGACAAGGCAGTGCGTCAGACAGGCGTACGCACCGTGGCCATTGGTGGCGGAGTCTCAGCCAACTCAGGTGTCCGCGCGGCCATTCAGGCTTACTGTGATGCCCACGGACTGCAGGCGTTCATTCCCTCACGCACATTTACCACTGATAACGCGGCCATGATTGCCATGGCCGGATATTACAAATATCTTGACGGCATATTCTGCCGATATGACAGCGTGCCCTTTGCGCGCGTAGAAGTCTGATACAGTTATGGAAATAGAGTTCAGTATAGTCATCATAGGTGACGAAATTCTTTTGGGTCAGGTCTCTGACGCCAATACCTCAGCCATAATCCGTGCTCTGGCACCGGTAGGATTCCGATGCCGTCAGGTCCTGACCGTGGGAGATAATGCCGCGGATATCCGCAGCGCCATAAACACATCCATGGAACTGACACCGCTGGTAATCACCACCGGTGGTCTGGGGCCCACAAAGGATGACATAACACGCGGAGCACTCATGGAAATCTTTGGCGGGACCCTTAAAGAGGACCCCGAGGTGACCCTGAACATAGAACAGGTTTTCTCTCGCCGCGGGCTGGAGTTGAATCCGCTCACCCGTCTTCAGGCGTGGGTCCCTGACACGGCACGGGTGCTCATGAACCGTTTTGGAACGGCCCCGGGACTGCTGTTCACACGCCGGGATGACACCATGAAACAGAGGGTCATATGCCTCCCCGGCGTTCCATCAGAGACAGCCGGCATGCTGCCTGATGTAGTGGTCCCCACACTGGTGGAGGAATTTCATGCGCCTTCTGACACGCGCCACATCAGCTACATTGTGGCCGGTATCTCTGAAAGCGCCCTGGCCCAGAAACTGGACGCTTTTGAAGACGCCCTCCCTGCTGAGGCACACCTGGCATATCTTCCCAACGGCGGGTGGATACATCTGCGCCTTGACATCAGCGGTGGCTCTGATGAGCAGGCTCACACGCTGAGCACAGCGCTGGAATCAGAACTTGGGCCTTATCTGCTCACTCACGGCTACCATACACCGGCGGAAATCCTGATTAATCTGTTGCGTGAACGCAACTACACTATGGGTACAGCTGAAAGTTGCACAGGCGGGAACATAGCTCATGCCATTACCACCGTTCCCGGAAGTTCTGACGTATTCAAGGGTGCTGTGGTGAGCTATGCAAACTCTGTGAAGGAGGAGATTCTGGGAGTTGACCCGCTTACATTAGAAACACTTGGTGCCGTCTCACTTCCTGTGGCAAAACAGATGGCCGTGGGTGCCCTGAGAGAGCTTGACGCAGACTGCGCCATAAGCACAACAGGCATTGCCGGACCCTCCGGCGGCACAGAGGAGAAGCCGGTGGGTACGGTCTGGCTCTGCATCAGTACGCCTCAGGCCCTGCTTACTCACTGCCTGCATCTGCGCGGGTCCCGGACCAACATCATAGAACGCACCACCACTGAGGCCATAATAGCACTTATACGCCTGTTGCAGAACCCGTCATGGACCTTCTAAAGAAACCACTCATAATAGCAGGCCCGTGCAGCGCTGAAAGTGAGCGGCAGGTAATGGACACAGCCACAGGCCTTATAGGAACTGCGGATATTTTCCGCGCCGGACTGTGGAAACCACGCACCCGCCCCGGATGTTTTGAGGGTGTGGGCTCAGCCGGGCTTCCCTGGCTTCAGCGGGTAAAAAAGGAAACGGGTATGCCGGTGGCCACTGAGGTGGCTAACCGCTCACACCTTATAGCCGCCTTGGAGGCCGGCGTGGACATGATATGGCTGGGTGCGCGCACCACCACCAGTCCATTTGCCGTCCAGGAAATTGCTGACACTCTGACAGAATTAAAACCGGATATTAGCGTGCTGGTTAAGAACCCCATGAGCCCTGATACCGCGCTATGGGCGGGGGCCATAGAACGCCTCAGACTGGCGGGGGTCAGAAGCATAGGTGCGGTCCTGAGAGGTTTCGGGGCCTTTGGCGGCTCTGCTTACCGTAACCATCCGCACTGGCGCATCTCCTTTGAACTGAGGTCTCTGTATCCTGAGATACCCCTTATCTGTGACCCAAGCCACATAGGCGGACAGCGCAACCTCATAGAGCCGCTGATACGGCAGGCACTGCAGCTGAGATTTGACGGTCTGATAGTGGAGTCTCACTGTAATCCTGAGGCTGCCCTCTCTGACAGCGCACAGCAGATTACGCCTGAGAGACTGAAAGAAATTCTGGAGGATGTTAAATTCGGGACAAGTATCACTGATGACAGCAGCGCTGACCTTGAAGCACTCCGTGAAGAGATTGACGCCCTTGATTATGAGCTGGTTAACCTTCTGGCACGCCGTATGGACATAGCTGAGCGCATAGCGGCATATAAAAAGGAAAACGGCCTCACTGTGATGCAGCCACAGCGTTACAGCCGTCTGCTGGAAAACAGAGTCAGACAGGGAATCCCCCTGGGGCTGGACCCGGCATTCATGAAACGCCTTTTCTCCAACATACACGAGGAATCAGTGCGCCGGCAGCTGGAAAATCAGTAATGCCCGTCCAGCCACTTCACTATCTCCTGTATGGTCATGGGTGAAATATCGCCGCTGATACGCGCATACTCATCCGGAAGGCCGGTGGTACACACCTGAAACAGATGATTGTGATCAGGCAGCAGGACAGTGTTAGCCTGAGGATTAAGCTCACTTATGGTCTGGAGATTCCCGGGCAGAACCTGAAGGTCCTTGGTCCCGTTCAGAGCCAGCCACGGAACCTTCACAGCGCTGATGTAAGATGCTGGGTCCAGTCTTAACAGACTTCTGAACCACGGTGATAACATGGCGTCAAGCTGGGCGTTTACATATTCCTGCATCTTGGGTATGGAGCGTAACTCCGGAGACAACGCCTGATTAAGACTCACGGAAAGCATGGCACGTACCTGATAATCAGGTAGGTCAGACATGGCCACATCCAGTAGCTGTCTTTCCAGCGCTTCCTGCTCCCACTTCCCCGTTGAGGCCACGCTGAGGGAGCGTACCTGGGACATAACAATGCTGTCCGTGGGCCACGCCGGCGAAGCCAGAGTGATGATAAATTCGCAGTCAGGACACTCCACGGCGTTCATTATGGCGCTCAGACCGCCCTCTGAGTGGCCTAATACGCCTGTAGGCACATCAGGAAACTGCTGTTTAACAAATGCCAGCGCAGCGCTGATGTCTGAAGCACGGTCAGCTATGGTGGAGTTTATGTTGCTTCCCTCACTGCATCCCACCCCGCGGTCATCCATGCGCAGTGTTCCGTATCCGTGAGCGGCCAGAGAGTCAGCTATGGTCTTGAAAGGCTTATGTCCGGCCACTTCCTCATCCCTGTTCTGGTCGCCGGAACCGGAAGCCAGAACCAGTATAGCTTTAGGAGTGTCATGGGGAAGTGCCAGAGTGCCGCACAGCGTGAGTTGTGCGGCACTGTTATATACAGAAACATCCTGCTGCGCCTCTGCATACCGTGGCAGCAGAAGACACAACAGGATTATAACAGTTCTCAGTACGTGATTCATCATCTTGTGCGCGGAGCATCACCTCACGGACTTGTCAAGCCCTGTCACAGTGATTCTATTACTTCTTTAATGGCATCAGCTAATTTCTCAGCCTCCTCAACGGTATGGGCCTCAGAGTAAATACGGATGATAGGCTCTGTATTACTCTTTCTCAGATGTACCCAGCTCTCCGGGAAGTCTATCTTAACACCGTCAATGTCAGTAATTTTTTCTGACGCATAGCGGGTCTTCACCTCACGCAGGATGGCATCCACATCAATCTCAGGACTGAGCTGAATCTTGGTTTTGTGAATGTAATAAGCCGGATAACCGGCACGCAGTTCTGTCATCTTTTTTCCTGACTTGGCCAGAAGTGTCAGGAACAGAGCCACGCCCACCAGGGCATCGCGGCCGTAATGTGAGGCGGGGTAAATCACACCACCGTTACCTTCACCTCCAATGACAGCGCCGGTGCGTTTCATCTCAGTGGTTACATTCACCTCACCCACGGCGGCGGCAGTATACTTGCCTCCACGGGCCTCTGTCACGTCACGCAGAGCGCGTGAAGAGCTCAGGTTACTTACTGTGGCTCCGGGTGTATGGCTCAGGATATAGTCAGCCACAGCCACCAGGGTATATTCCTCACCAAAGAACTCACCGTCTTCCATCACCAGAGCCAGACGGTCCACATCAGGGTCAACTATAATTCCCAGGTCACAGCCGTTATCACGCACGGCATCCTGAATCTGGGTGAGGTTTTCAGGAATGGGCTCGGGATTATGTGCAAAGCGGCCGTTGGGCTCGCAGTTAAGCTCCACTATCTCCTCCACACCCAGCGCGCGCAGCAGCTGCGGTATCACCACACCGCCCACTGAGTTAACAGCGTCCACGCACACCTTGAAGCCGGCACGGCGTATGGCCTCAGTGTCCACCAGCTCCAGTCCAAGCACATGCTCTATATGCTTGAGGTTATAAGTGTTGTTCTCGTAAACGCATCCCAAATCGCCCACCTGCGCAAAGGTGTATGCACCGTTCTCTGCCATTTTCAGCACCTTACGGCCCTCGCTGTCATTGAGGAATTCTCCGCGGTGATTAAGCAGCTTCAGGGCGTTCCACTGGCGGGGGTTATGTGAAGCAGTAAGAATGATGCCGCCGTCAGCATGCTCCGCTGTCACGGCAATCTCTGTAGTGGGAGTGCTTGCGAGACCTATGTTTATAACCTCACAGCCCATGGCCACCAGCGTGCCGGAGACTATACGTGTCACCATATCTCCTGACAGGCGTGCGTCACGGCCCACCACTATACGCTTCCCTTTCAGGGGCGAGGTTTCCATGATGAATGCTGCAAAAGCAGAAGTGAACTTTACTATATCCAGCGGAGTAAGACCATCGCCGGGAGCCGCGCCTATCGTGCCGCGGATGCCTGAAATAGATTTAATAAGTGTCATTGGATTTTAGATCTCTTATATTTGTGGTCTGAAATAACGTACATGGTATAGGAAAGGCAGCACATTGGTTTCCTCCTGTGTGAGTCCGTAAGCTGACTTGATTACCAGATTCACCTCACAGTCAACAGGCAGGAATTTAAGAGGCATCTGCAGGCCCTGACCCCACTGAGCCGAACTTTGCAGGGTATAATTGTTGAAGCGGAATGAGGAGTTCATCAGCGCCACGTCATCCTGATTTCCCCAGGGTGAGCCTAACTTGCCGTCTTCATAATATGTCTTGAGGTTGTAGCGTTCAAAGCGGAAATAAATCAGGTCATCATCCTTGGCCTTATTTCCGGGTGTTCCGGGGTTAATCACCTGCATGTAAACATATCCGTCCTCGTCAAGCTTATAGTAAGGTGCATTTACACCCGTTTCAAAGACGGTATCTGCGGGAATGGAACCGCTCACACGCTGATCAGCTAAAAAGGCGTTGATGTAGTGACCCTCATCAGTCAGCAGCTCTGAATAACTCTTTGAGTCTGAACAGCTTGCCATTAGCACAGCCACCGCAAGCACAGAGAGTTTTAGTAATCCGGTAATTACGGTTTTCATCTTAATATACTTCTTATAAGTCTAATCTTGAAAAAAAACAGTTTAACACTCAGGGAAAGGTATTCAGCTTTTTCCGTCACGCCACGCATCAAGCTCTGCGGCAATATGCTCTCTGAAAATGGCTGCGCACTCCTCCATAGAGCCCTTGAACTCGCCTCCGGCAGCGTTCTTATGTCCGCCGCCGTTAAAGTAGCGCGCACACACGCTGTCCACGCCAAAGCTGTCCACGCTGCGCATGGAAACCTTAATCTGATTTTCCTCTTCTCTGAGGAAACATGAGCACACAGTCCCGGGGACAGCCAGCGGCTTGTTGACCAGGCCCTCTGTGTCGCCCTTGCTGTAATTGAACCTGTTCAGCTCGTCGCGGGTCAGTGTAATCAGAGCGGCACGTCCGTCTGCTAACTGCTCATACTTCTCTGACATGGCATAACCGTTAAGACGCAGACATGAGGCACTGAAAGTGTTGAAAAGACGCTTATAAAGCATCTCGCGGTCAGCGCCCTTGCGCACCAGCTCAGCCACAATGAGATACTCCTCAGGGTTATTTGCGTTATAGGTGAAGTTCCCGGTGTCAGTCATCATGCCTGCCAGCAGGCAGGTGGCTGCCTGGCGGTCAATGGCATCATACAGTCCCAGACCGCACAGAGTACGGTACAGAAGCTCACAGGTTGATGCCATGGAGGGATATGACAGCGTCACGGCTGCAAAATCCTCAGGGTCAAGATGATGGTCTATGAGCACACGCGGGGCCTTGGCATCAGCCATAGCGGCCGCAAGACGGTCAATGCGTTTAAGCCCGTTAAAATCCAGACAGAATATGAGCTGCGCCTCATTAAAGACGCGGCGCGCGTAGTCAGCATATCTGTTACCGTCAATAATCTCCTTGTAGCCGGGCAGAAAACTCAGGCTCTTGGTGGGTGAGTCCGGCGTTATAACAGTTACATCCTTCCCAAGACCGGAAAGCACGCAGGCCAGTCCCAGTGATGACCCCAACGCATCACCGTCAGGGCATATATGACAGGTGATGGCAACCTTACGGGCCTTCTCAAGCAATGTTTTCAGGCGTTTAAGCTCAGCCTGATTTATCATCTTTGTTATCATTACTGCAAAAATACAACAATGGCGGCAAATCACCAAGTTTAATCAGCCTTTAAAACACCTAAAGCGCGGCTGCGGCCTATGATGTCACCCGGAATATCAGAGGAACTGAAAGGCACTTTCCGGCCGTCAGCAAGCGTCACCTCCGGGTATTCACAGGTCAGGTACGGCGCAAAACTATGTAGAATATTGGTAGCGGTATCTGTTATACCCTCGTATTCCTCAGCCGCCTCTGCTGTGGTCACAGGGCGCGGCAGTTCAGTCATATATCCGTTTATGACGCAGCACAGAAGCCTGAAAATCTCAGGCACATGCTGCATGGTGAACTCATCCTGTTCCAGCGTCCCTGACACTCTTGAGAAAGCCACCATGGCAAGCACAGCTACCGCAAGATGCTCCTTCCGCGCATCAGCTCCGCGCGAGGCCGCCACATCCAGCAACATAAGCCCGAAGAGCGCAAGTGAGAAAACCTCCGGAGCTGTCACGTCCGGGTCTATGGCCAGAAGGATGTTGCTGTGCTCCTGAAGCGCAGCCGTGAACCGCGCCACACATTCATTAACACAGGAGCTGTCAGATGCCTCTGCATCAGCGCGCCCGTCTTTAACATTCAGGGCCTGACGCAGGGCCTCGTCAGCACGTGCAAGTTTCTCAGCTGACACACGGACAGCTTCCTCTGCATTTCCACTGTTCAACAGTTCTACGGCATCCATATTATTTCTTGGTCTTAAGCTGTTCAGCAAACTTATCAGGGAAAGACAGCTTGAGTCGCGGACGCATCATGGCCCTTACCACAAGCGTCACACCGGCAAGCACAAAGGGAATACTCAGCAGCTGACCCATGTTCAGCATCATCCCCTCCTCAAAAGCCTCCTGATTATTCTTTATAAACTCTATAAAAAAGCGCGGAAGGAAAATGCCTATCAGGAACACGCCAAAGATGAGACCGGGGCGCTCCTCCGCATTCCGGCGCCAATACATCCACATCAGCAGCCCGAAAAGCGCCAGATAACAAAGCGCCTCATATATCTGCGTGGGATGACATGCCTGTCCGGCATACTCTCTCCACCACTGGGCAGAGCGCACAAAATAGAAACCCCAGGGGAGCGTGGTGGCGTGACCGTATATCTCTGAATTCATCAGATTACCTATACGGATGAGCGCACCCACAAGGGCTATGGCGGGCACCAGACGGTCAAAGGTCCACAGAGGACTGCGCCTGGCTGTGAAGAAAGAGAACAGACACACGGCAATGATGACACCTATGGCTCCGCCGTGACTGGCCAGTCCTCCGTGCCAGATGGCGGGAATCTCAGTAAGATGCTGTGAATAATAACTCCAGTCATAAAAGAACACATGACCCAGGCGTGCGCCAACAACGGTACCGCCGGCCACATACAAAAGGAGTATGCCCAACCAGCGTTCAGGCGCGCCTTCATGCCTGAACATTCGCGCCACAATATTAAAACCCACCCAGAAGCCTATAGCAAACATCAGGCCATACCAGCGCACGTTTATAATGCCGTTATAAACGTCAGGTGACACATCCCAGGTTATATATGATGCAAGAAGTCCTTCAGTCATTATTATTCAGTATTATTCTTATCAAGAGTCTTTTTCTCAAAATATACTTTCATGGCCGCGCGCACGCGGCTGCTCAGGGCCAGTACGGTTATCATGGTGGGGACTGCCATCAGAGCATAAAACACATCACACAGGGCCACAGCCGTATCCAGCGGGATTATGGCAAACACCACCAGCGTGGCCACAAAGAAATATCTGAACCACCCGGCACCGCGTTCTCCAAAAAGATATCCGGCACAACTGCTGCCGTAATATGAATATGAGAACATGGAACTGAGCGCAAAGCAGATTACCACAAAAACCAGCAGATAATCACCCAGCGGAATGGCATTGCGGAATGCCGTCATTGCCACTTCAAGACCCTTTACTCCCTCCACGTTTATATCACCGCACAGCAGTATGGCAACGGCGGTCAGAGTACACACCAGTCCTGAGTCAATGGCCGGCCCTAACATGGCCACAAGGCCCTCCCTTACCGGACTGTCATTGCGTGAACTGCCGTGCATTATACCTGCCGTACCTATTCCGGCGTCATTCACTAAAGCTGCGCGTCGCGCGCCTATCACCGCTATTCCGGCAAAGGCTCCGAAACCGGCCCGCAGATTAAAAGCTTCTGAAAAAATACGCTGGAACACACCCGGAACCTCATGCACATGAGTCAGGATTATATACAGCACCATCAGGAAATAAACGCCCACCATGAACGGCACCATGTAAGCGGCCACGCGCGCAATGCGTGTAATACCCCCGAATATCACCAGAGACACTATCAGGGCTATGCCTATGCCTATTATCAGACGCAGCACACCTGCGTTACTGAGGCCTGTCACAGCCGCCACTGAGCCCAGTGACAGGCTTCCTTCCACCGCTCCGGGACTGGAGAAGGTGGTCATAAGGGCTTCCGTGAGCTGATTAGCATTCATTATGCACAGCGTGCCGAACATACCCGCCACGGCAAAAAAAACCGCCGCAAAACGCCAGCGGCGCCCCCCGGCCTGCTCTATAACGTGCATGGTGCCCCCGCGCGGGGTACCGTCAGGAGCTTTTCCGCGATACATTATGGCCAGCGCTCCTTCATGGAATTTGGTGGCCATTCCCACCACTGCGCTTACCCACATCCAGAAAATGGCACCGGGACCGCCCATTACCAGGGCTATGGCTACACCGGCTATATTTCCCAGACCTATGGTGGCCGCTACCACAGACGCAAGCGCCTGGACAGATGAAATCTGCCCCTGCCCGCTCTGCGGACGCTCCCGCAGTATCTTCACAGTGTCGGGCAGCCGGCGCAGCGGCACGGCGCCGGAGCTTATAAACAAGTACAGGCCACCCCCTATCAGCAGAAAGAACAGGGGGTAGCCACAAAGAAATTCAGCTAAATTACTTATCAGAACAGCCACGCAGCTGTGATGGTCCAGTAGTTATTCTTACCATCAATTTTCTGACCTTCATAAGATGTGAGGGTCTCTATGGCGCCTGTAAGGCCAAGACCGTAAGAAGCACCTATCTGAAGATGATTTATCAGCTGTACACCCAGACCGAAATTCCAGCTTATATCCACGCTCTTGTTCTTATAAGCATTGCTTATGGCTTTCTTCGAGCACAGGAACGCAAAGTCAGGACCGGTGAAGATATAAGGGCATATGATGCGGCTGATAACGGGAATACCTATCTTCCACTTAAGGTTAAGAGGTATCTCTATATAATCACGCTTGCGGTAACTGTCCATATTCAGGGCGGCATCAGTTACTGCTGAGTTAACTCTGTGAACATACATGGCTGACAGGTCAAAACCTATACCCACCACGGGTACTGTTCCCTCAAGCATAAGACCACCGGTGAATCCGGCTCTGTTCTCTGTTTTCAGCACATCCTTGCTGAACTTCATCTTGTTAACCTCAGTACCCACTTTTACACCAAAGCGAATCTGAGCCGAAGCCTTGGCAGGAACCACCAGAGCAACGGCCGCTACAGCTGCCAGAAGCACGCTCTTTAATAATTTCATACTGGATAAGTGTTTAAGTAATGTAATTATGATATCAATGAGACTACAAATATAGCAATTAAATGAATCACTTGAATGAATTAGAAAAAAAATAATTACTTTTGTAACATGACACCTGAAGAGAAACTGAAAATAGAAGAGCGCGTGGTGGAGCTTCTGCGCACCGTCTTTGACCCCGAAATTCCCGTGGACATTTACAGCCTGGGCCTTATATATAAGATAGATGTGACAGATGAGGGAGTCCTGAACGTGGACATGACCCTCACGGCTCCCAACTGTCCAGCCGCAGACTTCCTGGTGGAGGACGCACGCCTGAAATTGGAAACCATAGAAGGCATAAGCTCTGTGAATATAAATATTGTGTTTGAACCGGAGTGGAACCAGGACATGATGACTGAGGAAGCCAAGCTGGAACTGGGACTGCTCTGAACTCATGGGAAACAAAGCCTATTTCATAAGTGACCTTCACCTTATCAGCGGAGACAGAGAATCAGAAGCACGTGTGGTAAGCTTTCTGAATTCCATAACTCACCGCGCCTCACACCTTTTCATGGTGGGAGACATACTGGATTACTGGTATGAATACAAGACTGTGGTCCCAAGAGGCTTCACGCGCTTCTTTGGCGCCCTTGCACGTATGGCGGACTGCGGCACCCGGATATTCTGGATTAAGGGAAATCATGACATATGGCTCTTTGATTACCTGAGCAATGAAATAGGTCTCACTGTGGTGGACTGTGACATGACGGTCACCTTAGGAGAGAAAAAGTTTTTCATAACCCACGGTGACGGGTTTGGCAAAAGGCCTGCCTCCTTCCGCTTCATACGCTCCGTTTTCCGTAACCGCATCTGCCAGCGCCTGTACTCTGCCATTCACCCCAGATGGACAGTTGGCTTTGCTCTTGCCTGGAGCCGCCACAGTCGTGCCTCTCACCCTGATGAAGGACAGCTGACCCCGCAGCACATGCAGGACATCATGGAATGGACATCTGAGCTTGCTGATAAACGGTCTGAACTTAATTATATAGTGATAGGCCACCACCACGTGGCTGAGGACATAAGTCTGAATCAGCACTGCCGCCTGATTATTCTGGGCGACTGGCTCACCCGCTTCACCTATGCCGTCTATGACGGAGACAGCATGAAACTGCAACATTTTGAAAGCTAAAATAGCTGATTTAACAATATTTCACATATTTTTAATTTCTTCTTTGACGTTATAAAATTACATAAACACTTATCACACAAACCATTAATAAATATCATACATTTAGGGTGTTTAGAAAACATGTCGCATAACATACAAAAAGATTTGTCACGCCCGCAAAAAAAGGCTTACCTTTGCAGTGCAAACCAAAACAATCTTTTTTACCTTAGAAATTGTACCTATTGGAAACTTATAAAAAGGAACTCTGTGATAGAGCTCCTTTTTATTTTTTATATACTCCCGTTCCCCGCATTGAGCATTTTTTGCTATCTTTGGGGCTATGTTACAAGTAATACTTACCACAAGCAACCGCTTCTCCATTCCTGAGCAGGCTCAGATGGCTGTGGAAGGCGGCGCGCGCTGGCTGGAACTCAGCCTCCCTGACGCTGAGGACAGCTTCATCAGAGACTGTCTTGCTGAGATAATTCCTCTTTGTGAGGAGACAGGCTCCTTCCTCACCATACGCAATCACCCGCAGATGGCACGGCAGATGAACATCCATGGCGTGCATCTGGACGGGACAGAGTCACCCGGTGCTGTGAGAGAAGAGTTAGGAGCTGAAGCCATTATAGGCGTTACCTCATCAGCCCCCACAGCAGCCTCATCCATTGCAGCCATGGATGCTGACTACATTGCACTCCCCTCAGGCACAGAGCCCGCACAGGTCGCTGAATACGTCACTGCAGTCCGCGGCATGGGAGTGGAGTTACCCATTGTTTATACAGCCATAGGCACAGAGCTGCCTGAAAACATCATGAGCACCGGCGTAAGCGGGGTAGCCACTGACTGTATCTTTGCCGCTCACGACCCCGTAAAGGCCTGCAGCGACCTTCTGAATAGCCTCAGCGCCCGCTGAAAAAGTATGAAGCTCTCGCCCTCAGCCATACGCCAACGTGTCATAATAGCCACCCTGATTGGGGTGGCTGTGCTCATATGGCTCTTTCATAAGGATTTCAGTTCAGCCTCTTTCAGCTCCATAAAATGGAACGGACATGTGCTTGCCGGACTGGTAGCCGCCGTCCTTGCCGTCATAGGGCGTGATCTGGGGCTGGCATGGCGCTTCCGCATAATTACTGACAAGGCCATCAGTTGGAAGCAGGCTTTCCGCGTGGACCTTATGTGCGCCTTCACCTCCGCCATAACGCCATCAGCCATGGGAGGCAGCGCGCTGGCGGTTTTCTACCTTAACCGCGAGGGCATCTCCGTGGGACGCGCCACCACCCTTACCCTAACCACTCTGCTCTTAGATGAACTGTTTTTTGTGGTCTTCTGCCCCATAATTTTCATGGCCCTGCCCGCAAAGGCACTCTTTGGCAGCGTAAGTATCGGAAACAGCGCCATAGAGACTTTTCTGGGAAGCATAGAACTCATATTCTGGACCGTATATGCCGGCATAGTCATTTACACCCTGCTCCTTTTCTGCGGCATACTGCTCAAGCCACACACCGTGGCTGCGGCCATAAAACGACTTTTCTCTTTCCGCTGGCTCAGCCGCTGGCAGAAAGGTGCCTTTGAGACTGCTGATAACATGGTGGCCACCTCTGCAGAGGTCCGCCGCAAGAATTTGCGCTGGTGGGCGCAGGTCTTTTCCGCCACCACCCTCTCCTGGTTCTCTCGCTATCTGGTGGTGAACGCCATCTTCTGGGCCTTTGTACCGGCAGCCTCCGGCGCTGTGGTTTTTGGACGCCAGTTTGTGGTCTGGGTGGTACTCATGGTAAGTCCCACCCCTGGCGGAAGCGGCGTCAGTGAGTGGCTGTTCACCAACTATTATGGAGACCTCATAGACAGCCTCTCGCTGGCACTTATGCTGGCACTGCTGTGGCGCATCTTGAGTTACTACATATATCTTGGTGCGGGAACAGTACTGGTGCCGTCTTATTTCAGAGCCTCATCCAAAAAAACAGAAAAACAAGCGCTAACATCCAAATAAGAAAATGAAAAGAATCCTCACAGCCCTGCTCCTGTTGCTGACAGGCTGCCTGATGCAGCTGACGGCCCGCAGCGTGGTATTCATCTTTCCGCTTGAGCAAGAGATAAACGCAGCCGCCTGGCAGCATACACGCCGCGCATGCCAGGAAGCAAGAAACGCCGGCGCTGACATGATGCTGGTGTGCCTGAACACTTATGGGGGCGCCCTGGATGCCGCTGACTCCATCCGCACCGCCCTGCTGAATATGCCCATGCCCGTGGTGGCCTACATTGACCATAACGCCGCCAGCGCAGGGGCTCTGATTGCACTCAGCTGTGACACCATATACATGAGCCCCGGTGCCAGCATAGGAGCGGCAACAGTGGTGGACGGAAACGGCACGCCACTCCCTGACAAATACCAGTCATACATGCGCTCCATAATGCGCTCCACAGCTGAAAGCACCGGCCGCAGCCCTGAGATGGCATCCCGCATGGTGGGACCGGACAGCGTTCTCACATTCACCGCAGAAGAGGCTGTGAGCGCCGGACTGGCCCGCGCAACAGCCACCTCAGTCCACCAGGTTCTAAAGGACACCGGTTATTCTCACGCTGATGTAAAATATTATGAGCCGGCCATAAGCGACTCCATCCTGGGCTTCCTCTCTAACGCCGTGGTGCAGGGCATCCTCATCATGCTCATCATCGGCGGTATATACATGGAGATGCACACCCCCGGTTTGGGATTTGCCGCCGCCGTATCTCTTGTTTGCGCTGTACTTTATTTCCTCCCCATGCTCATTCCCGGCGTCCTGCCGGCATGGGTGCTGATAGTATTCATTGCCGGAGTCATACTCATGGCACTGGAGATATTTGTGGTGCCGGGATTTGGCGTAACAGGCATATCCGGAATCATCTGCATCCTGGCCTCACTGACAGGAGCCCTGCTGAGCGCTGACTCCATCACAGGCCTTGACACCACCGGACTCAGCAGATCCATCCTCACCGTGGGCGCAGGCCTGGTGCTGGCTATTCTTCTCATCTGGTGGCTCACCTCCTCACACGGCCCGGCATGGGCACGCAGAAACAGCAGCCTTGAAACCACACTCTCCACTGAGGACGGCTTCATTGCAGTGGATACCACACCCACAAAACTGGTGGGACGCACCGCCATAGCCGCCACTGACCTCCGCCCCTCAGGTAAGATAACCATTGACTCCCAGGTGTACGACGCAGTCTCACAGAGCGGCTTCATCAGTGAGGGAACGGAAGTAACTGTCACATCATATAACAGCGCCCAGCTTTACGTAAAAAGCCTCCAAAACCCAAAATAAACATATATGAGCATGAAATTCATCGGCATCATTCCGGCACGCTATGCCTCATCTCGCTTTCCCGGCAAACCCCTGGCCATGCTTGGCGGCCGCCCCGTTATAGAACACACATACCGCCGCGCGGGCTTTGTGCTGGCTGAGACCGTGGTGGCTACGGATGACCTCCGCATTTTAAACTGCGTGGAAGAGTTTGGCGGACGTGCCGTGATGACCTCTGAAAATCACCGCAGCGGTACTGACCGCTGTCTGGAAGCTTACCGCAACACGGGTTCTGACGCAGACATTATCATAAACATCCAGGGCGATGAGCCTTTCATTCACCCTTCGCAGATTAAAGCTGTAATGGAATGTTTTGATGACCCCACGGTGGACATTGCCACCCTCTGCCGCCCATTCCCTGCTGATGCGCCATATTCAGCACTCGCAGACCCCAACACCGTCAAACTGGTTACTGACCTGCGAGGCAACGCCATGTATTTCTCACGTTCTCTCATCCCCTATGACCGCGAGCTGCAGAACCACCCTGAGGAACTGGCCTCCACCGGCCTGTATCAGGCACACGTGGGGCTGTATGCTTACCGCGCCGCAGTCCTTGAGGAAATAGCCTCCCTGGAGCAGTCGCCACTTGAGAAAGCTGAATCACTGGAACAGCTCAGATGGCTCCAGAACGGCTACCGCATCCGTGTGGCACGCACCGTTTATCCCACCGTGGGAATTGACACACCCGCTGACCTGGAAGCCGCAAACCGTTACCTTACTGAAATAGACTACTGATGAATACCAACCCTGACCGCACCCAGGCACCTGCCATACTGCCAAACCCTCCCATAGTGTTCCCTCATGTACATCAGCTCACGCTGTCTAACGGCGTCACGGTTCACCATCTGGACACTCCCGGACAGGAAATTTCCACCGTCACCATACTCCGCACCGGAGGCCGCCTGGATGCCCCCACCACCTCACTGCCGCTGTTTCTGAGCCAGGCCCTGCGTAACGGACACTCTGAGATGGACAGTGCAGCCATGGCTGACCTGCTGGACTATAACGGAGTGGAGACTGACGCAGTCATCGGCAGCCACTATACAGGCCTGGCCATGACCGGACTCCCGGAAAACATTATCCATGTACTGCCGGATATCACACGCTGCCACTTTGACCCCCTGCTGCCTGAGCAGGTCCTGGACTCGCTCACGGGCCAGGCCCTCACCTTACTGGATATGAACCGTAAGAAACCCATGTGGTGGGCCTCAAATGATGCCATGATTATGCTCATGGGAAACCCACAGGCACCTCTGGCACGCATTGAGACAGCGGCTGACATAAAGTCCATCACGCGCCGGAAACTCATGGACTTTCACATGAGCACCATGAATCCCGCCGGTACTCACATCCTTCTGAGCGGCCGCGTCACTGACTCTCTTCTGGACTCCGTATCACATCTGTGGGGACAGTTCACCCTTGCGGAAAACGTGGCTCCTGTTTACAAAAACATTGTCCCCATACCCTCGCAGGCAAAGCGCGCCGTGCGCGAGCGTCCGCTGGAGGGCTCGCTCCAGAGCGCCGTAAACATGGTGGCTCCCATGCCCGGACGTGATTCAGAAGACTATCACATGCTGCGCTTCACCATCACAGCCCTGGGCGGATACTTCGGGTCCCGCCTGATGCAGAACATCCGCGAGAAAAAAGGCCTGACATACGGCATTGACAGCTCTCTGCTGGGCATGCATGAGGGAGCCTTCCTCAACATCACCGCACAGTTTAACGCCTCAGCACGCAGCACAGTGCTGGAAGAGATAGACGCCGAGATAAGAAACCTTGCCGTTAATCCCCCCACGGGAGCTGAGTTGCAGCAGCTCAAAGCCCATCTGGGTTCAGGGCTGCTGAAATGCGTTGACGGCCCCGCAGCCGTAATGGAGACTCACTTCGCACCCTGGAAGGTGGGTACTCCCCCCGGATACTATCAGCGTCAGCAGCAGGACCTCCACACCCTGAACTCAGACACAATAGCTGAAATGGCGCAGAAATATCTCATTCCCGCTAATTATCTCACAGCCGTCTGCATACCCTGTTAAGAAAATTTAATACATAAACTTCACCTCCTGTTTAACATTGAAGTTGAGATTTACACATTTTTTTACGAACTTTGCAGCCGTTGTATCATATACCACAAACTGAATCTTATAAACATCCGATAAAATCAATTAACAAGATGAAAAAGAGTGCTTTGCAGAAAGCCCGCGCCACTTACCAGCCCAAGCTGCCCATAGTTCTCACCGGTGCAGTAAAGATGGTGGAAGGACGCCCCACTGAGTCTGCCGCTGACCATCAGGCCATACATGACCTGTTCCCCAACACTTACGGCATGCCTGAAATACGTTTTGAAAAGAACAATGCTCCCGTTCAGGGTCGTCCCCTCAATGTGGGCGTAATCCTTTCCGGCGGTCAGGCCCCCGGCGGACACAACGTTATAAGCGGCCTTTTTGACGGCATCAAGCGTATTCACCGTGACAGCCGCCTCTTTGGCTTCATCATGGGTCCCGGCGGATTCGTTGACCACAATTACATTGAACTCACCGCTCCCATCATTGACGAGTACCGCAACACAGGCGGCTTTGACATCATTGGTTCAGGCCGTACCAAGCTGGAAAAGAAAGAACAGTTTGACCGCGGTCTGGAAATCCTCAAAGAACTGGGTATCACCGCACTGGTAATCATTGGTGGTGATGACTCCAATACCAATGCCGCCGTACTGGCTGAATACTACAAGAGCATCAATGCCGGCGTTCAGGTTATAGGCTGCCCCAAGACCATTGACGGTGACCTCAAGAATGACATGATTGAAGCTTCCTTCGGCTTTGACACCGCCACCAAGGTTTACTCTGAAGTAATCGGTAACATACAGCGTGACTGTAACTCTGCCAAGAAATACTGGCACTTCATCAAGCTCATGGGCCGTTCAGCAAGCCACATTGCTCTGGAGTGCGCACTCCAGACCCAGCCCAACATCTGCATAATCTCAGAAGAAGTTGAGGCCAAGAACCAGACACTTAATGACGTAGTGGATTATATAGCAGGCGTTGTCGCTGCCCGCGCTGAGGAAGGCAACAACTTCGGTACCGTCCTGGTTCCTGAAGGCCTCATAGAGTTCATCCCCGCCATGAAGAAGCTCATTGCCGAGCTCAATGACCTCCTGGCTGCAACTGCTGACTTCACACAGAAGACTCCCGCTGAACAGCGCGCCTTTGTACTCTCACATCTGAGCGCTGAGAACGCCGCCATCTTTGAGTCACTTCCTGAAGGCGTGGCTCGCCAGCTCACCCTGGACCGTGACCCCCACGGTAACGTCCAGGTTTCTCTCATTGAAACAGAAAAGCTCCTCAGCGAAATGGTGGGCAAGCGCCTGGCTCAGATGAAGGAAGAAGGTAAATACGTGGGCAAATTTGCCGCACTCCACCACTTCTTTGGTTACGAAGGCCGCTGCGCTGACCCCTCTAACTTTGATGCTGATTACTGCTACGCCTTAGGTTTCAACGCCGCTTGCCTCATCAATTCAGGCGTTACCGGTTACCTCTCATCAGTCCGTAACCTGGTTAAGCCCTCTGTTCAGTGGATTGCCGGTGGTGTACCCATCACCATGCTCATGAACATGGAACGCCGCAACGGTGAACTCAAGCCCGTAATACAGAAAGCTCTGGTACGCCTTGACGGAGCTCCCTTCCTCAAGTATGCCGCCCAGCGCGACCAGTGGGCACACAACACATGCTACATCTACCCCGGCCCCATACAGTACTTTGGCCCGGCAGAAGTATGTGACCAGCCCACACTCACACTCCGTTACGAGCACACAGGCAAATAACACCGTATCTTCAGGTACCCCCGTACCTCCTGATAACTGACGGACACAGTAAGGCCCGTCATTCATAACCCTAACTTACAGCTTGCAAGAGGGCGCATCAAAATGCAAAATTTTGATGCGCCCTCTTTAGGTGTATAAGAACAGGTCAGATGCTAAATCATCCATTCTCACCATACCTCAGACCTATCCTCCATCTCACCTCGCGCCTCTCACCGCTGCCTCGCGCCTAACCCATCCATCCCTCTCCTCATCATCCCTCACCTCTCACATCACTGCTTACCCTCTCACCCCTCTACTCTCTCCTCTCTCCGCTGCCTCAGCTCCCACTGTGCGGCACTTCTCCTTACACTATCTATCTTTTTATAAACTTTTATTTTGTTTTATGGCTGATGTGCAGTATTTTTGCAACAATAACTTAGAGCCTGTTAACTCACCTTTTTATACGACAAGGCCTAATAACCGCATACAACGCCATGAAAAAACTACTCCTACTCCTCTCAGTAATCATCACCGCGGCCTCCTTACAGGCTCAGACCATTATACTACAGGCAAAAAAAGACCCTGTAACAAAAAAATACGGCTACGAGAACGTGGGTGACAAGCAATACTGGTGGGCGGAAGCTCACAAATTAGGCTCAAAAAAAGCTGAACTAAATAATGATCACCGCACGGAATGGGTAATCTCTCCTCAATATGACAAGGCCGCCAAGGAGTTCTCTGAGGGCCTGGCCGCTGTGGAGATAAACGGCAAGGTTGGTTTCATTGACCGCTTTAACCGCTTTGTCATTGAGCCGGAATTTGAGCCTATGGATGATCTCCAGGGCTTCCGATACGGCATGGCGGCGGTTAAAAAAGACGGCAAATACGGCTTCATTGACAAGCGCGGCATATTTGTTTTCAAGCCACAGTTTGATAAGGCGGAGAATTACGGCACTGACCTGCTGGCCGTCATCAAGGTGGGTAACAAGTTCGGATGCATTGACCTGCTGGGTGACACTGTAGTTGTGCCCTCGCAGCTGGCCAAGGAAATCATGAAAACCGTCCCTATAAAGAACAAGCCTTACAATGAAGCAAAAAAAATAGCCAAGCAGCGCCTCCAGGAGGGATATTACACTGACTTCCTCACAAGCATTTATGAGAGTGAGGATTATGCTAACACTAACATGTCACAGGCTGAATATAATCCCGTAAGAAAAGGGACACCTGAAGTCAGCACCGGCACTGTGACACCCATAGCTGACGGCTACTTCCTCTGGACAGCGGATGACAAGAAAGGCATAGTGGACTCTTACGGCCGCGTAATAATTCCGGCACAGTATAAATCCATAAAATACCAGCCTGCTGAGCACATCTTTGTTGTGGAAGAAAGCGAGAAGCACGGCGGACGCGCACAGGTAGGACTTATGAATCGTTCGGGAGGCTGGATCATTCCCGGTGTCTTTGAGTCTGTCACAGACTTTAAAAACGGCATTGCCACCGCCACCGTAGCACCACACACCACCAAGCTGAACGCTGACGGCCTGGTGGAGGACTCTTTCATTGAAGACATGCTCCGTTACAGCGCTGATGAAGAAGACACCTATTACACTGAACGCCTCATTGGCATCTGGCCCACATGCGCCGCCGCACACAACAACATGGGCATATATTATGCCTCATCCAAGGACGACCTCAAGCACGCCATTAACCACTTTGTGGTGGCTCACCGCCTTGACCCGGACAATGAGGATTATAAAGCTAATATGAAAGCAGCCAAGTCAGAACGTAACGGACGCCGCTGGAACCGCGTGCTAAACGGTCTTCAGATTGCCGCGGCCGTCATCAGCGTAGGCGCCGTCACTTACAGTGCCATCTCCGGTAACACCGCCATGGCGTCTTCAAGCTTCTCAGCCGGCGGTAGCTCCTATGGCAACTCTGACTACTCCAGCCCAAGAGCATCCGGTTCATCTTCATCCGGCTCATCTAAAAACAGCGGCTCCGATGCCAAACAGCCCAACTACTCCGCCATCAAAACCCTCACCACATCCTATGACCGTTATGAGTCCATGGTTATTGACTGCAACATTAACCCGGAGAAACACAAATCCGGTGATAAGCGTGAGTACCAGCAAAAAATGCGCGAGATACGCAAAAAACTGGAAAACATGAACGCCCCGCACATTTACCACTCACCCCACGAAGACAACTAACTCCCCCCACACCAACTTATAAATCATATAAGACATATAAGTCATATAAGTCATATTACCCGCACCACCCCCCTCAAAAAAAATTTCAAGAAACACTTGCACGGGTAAAAACCTTTGCTTATCTTTGCACTCGCAAAAGGCGGGATAGCTCAGTTGGTTAGAGCGTCGGATTCATAACCCGGAGGTCTCGAGTTCAATTCTCGATCCCGCTACACGCTTAAAGCGGTGATTCAAAATGAAAATTTTGACACCGCTTTAATTTTTTACTTCATACAGCCCTCACTGATGATTATCCACAACATCACCTCACTTGACACACCGGAGCTGCGCCCATACGCCGCTCTCACTGAGGCACAGCTGCGCAGCCGCCTGTGCCCTGAAAGCGCTCTGATTATTGTGGAAAGTCCCAAGGTCATAAACACCGCACTGGACGCAGGATACACCCCCGTCTCCATGCTCTGTGAACGCCGCCACATCACAGCTGACGCCGCAGACATCCTCAGCCGTTGTCCCGCTGATATGCCGGTGTATACGGGGGAAAGAGAGCTTCTGGCCTCCCTGACGGGCTATACCCTCACCCGCGGCGTCCTCTGCGCCATGCGCCAGCCTCTGCCCCTGACGGCTGAGCAGGTATGCGCCGGAACCACACGCATCTGTATTCTGGACGGCGTATGTGACACCACCAATATAGGAGCCATTTTCCGCAGTGCCGCCGCCCTGGGTGTTGACGGCGTACTCCTCACCCCGCAGTCTTGCCACCCATTTAACCGTCGTTGCATACGCGTCAGCATGGGAACCGTGTTCCGTATTCCATGGGCCTTCCTTGACGGTCCGGTCAGCAGCGTCCACCGTTACGGCTTCAGCACCGCAGCGCTGGCACTTACCCGTAAGTCCGTCTCCCTTGACCACCCGGAGCTCAAGCGGCAGCCCCGCCTTGCCATGGTCTTCGGCACTGAAGGTGACGGCCTTAATCCGGCAGTAATAGAAAGCTGCACTTACACTGTCCGTATCCCCATGTTCCGTAACGTTGACTCACTGAACGTGGCCGCCGCCGCTGCCATAACCATGTGGGAACTACGCGACACTCACAAAAGCCCGGTCCAATGAAAAACGTATATCTCTTTTTCCCTGAGAACGACCTCGCTCTGGCGGCCGACAACGCAAATTACACACCCCCGGCCGCCGCTACAGCCCTGCACGTCAGCGGTGAGATGCTCCCCCTCTGGTACGGCAACCCCGGTGATATGGTCATCTGCAACGGCGTGAATGACTGCTGGCTGTCCACGCTTGAACAAAAACTCGGAGTGGCAGTCACACCTTATGACTTCACCTACACTCCTGACATGGTAGCAGCCCCCTGGGGATGGTCTGCCGCCTCACGCAAGATTTACCGCTGCGCTGGCTTCCCAGACTCGGCGCTGCCGTCTGATGAGACTCTCAGAGAATACCGCGCACTCTCACACCGCCGTACAGCAATTGAAATATGTGACACTCTGGCGGCTCTCCTCCCCTTCAGCATCCTTCCGCCCGGCCGGGAAACATCAGACATTAAAGAAGTTCTGGACATGTACCGTGCATGCGGCGGCCGTGTGATGGTAAAACTCCCCTGGTCATCCTCAGGACGCGGCACCATACCCTTTGAAAACACCACTGAAGAGACACTCATAAAACAGTGCGCCCCCATCATCAGGCGCAACGGCTCCGTAATCATAGAGCCCGTTTATGAACGCCTCGTTGACTTTGCCATGATATACCGCCTGAAAGAAGACGGCGCTGCACAGTATCAGGGTTTATCCGTCTTTACGGTAAATTCGCATCAGGGTTATGAGAACGGCATACTCGCCCCGGAATCCGCACTGCGTGAGATAATCACCGCCCACTACCCCGCTGACCACCTTGAGAGTGTCCGTCAGGCACTGGGCACGGCCCTCTCCACCTGTCTTGGTAAACGCTACACAGGACTTCTGGGGGTGGATATGTTTGTGGCCCTCATTCCTGCTGACAACACTCCTGTGCTGCATGCAGTGGTGGAAATAAACCTGCGCATGAGCATGGGCATGCTCTGTTCCGGCTTTTACAACCGCTACGTTTCTGAAGGTCTGACCGGTACCTTCAGAGTCTGCCCCTCACCGCTGGCACCGCCGGAGCAGTACACCTGCACCAACTCTCGCATAAGCTCCGGATGCCTGCATCTCACACCTCCGGGCAACCCTCTCACCTTTATTGCTGACTTCAGAGACCACTCTGCTTCTTAAAAATATTTAAATTTATCATATATCATTCCCTCACGATATATTATTACACATAAGTTTTATACCTTTGTTGATTGAAAAGGGGTCTATGCGCCTTGTAAACTGATACATTCATGAATCTGAGCCACATAACTCGCTTCACAGCCATTCTTGCATCTCTGTGCCTCCTGCTCTGCCTCAACAGCTGCGGGGAGTATCAGCGTGTACAGAAAAGCCGTGATTTTGAGTATAAGCTGGACTATGCCAAGCGTGCCTTTGACCGCAAACAGTACGTACAGGCTGCCACCATCCTGGAAGAATGTGTCCCTGTCTTCAAGGGTAATGAGAAAGCTGAGGAAGTCCTTTACCTCCTGGCCCTTGCAAATTATGAAAACAAGCAGTACTTTGACGCCTCCAATTACTTCCGTCAGTACTACAACCGCTTCCCCAAGGGAAAATACGCTGAGGATGCCCGCTTCTACTGCGGCTACGGTTATTATCTTGATTCTCCGGAACCCCAGTTGGACCAGAGTGAGACCATAAAAGCCATTGAAGAGCTTCAAGCTTTTCTGGACTTTTTCCCCAGAAGCTCCAAAGTCTCAATTGCCCAGAACGCCATTTTTGAGCTTCAGGATAAACTCACTCTTAAGCAGCTCCAGAACGCACAGCTGTATTACAACCTGGGTAACTACATGGGTAACAACTATGAAAGTTGCGTCATTGTGGCTAAAAACGCCATCAAGGATTATCCCTACTCACGATACAAGGAAGATCTGGAAATGCTGGTTCTCAAAGCGCGCTTCCAGGAAGCAAGCATGAGCGTGGATGAACGCAAGGCTGACCGCTTCCGCGAAGTTCTGGATGAATATTACTCATTTGTAAACAATTATCCGGAAAGTCCTCACAAAAGTGAGGCTGAGAACATACGCAAGATTGCACTCAAGTTTGTATCTGATTATTAACCCGCAAATACGTAAAGCATAATATATATGGATTACAAGAAAAGCAATGCACCGCTGAATACTGTCCCCCGAGACATGATTGAGCTCTCAGAGGACACCGGTAACATTTATGAAACCGTTGCTATTATTGCAAAGCGCGCTAATCAGATTGCCGCAGAAATGAAGCATGACCTGGACAAGAAACTCCAGGAATTTGCATCACTCAATGATAACCTGGAAGAAATTAATGAGAACCGTGAGCAGATAGAAATCTCACGCTATTATGAGAAGCTTCCAAAGCCCACTCTCATTGCAGCTCAGGAATACACAGAACACAAACTCGCGTTCCGCAACCCCGCAAAAGAACGCACAACACTGGATTGAAGCAAAGAAGCAACAAGTGAAATAAGATTTTTTGAATTTAAATTTATTCGTAAATCTCCTTCGGGAGAGGGTGAGGTCAGGTCAGGGATGATATGACCTCATTTTTTATATTAGCCTTATAAGTCATATATGACGCATAAGAAGCATAAGACTGCATAAGACTGCACAAGACTCCATCAAAAGCATAATAAGCATATAACAGCATATAACAGCATATGACAGCACAAGAAGCATAAGACAGCATATGACAGCATATGACAGCATATGACAGCATATGACGCCAGGTCCTCGGGTTTCCGGGTCCGTACTTAATCAGTCCTCACAGTAATGCCTCAGCACGCGGCGATAGCTGTTGAAAATCTTGCTCTTGCTCACAAACCCTATATACTTCCCCTCAGGGTCCACCACTGGCAAGTTCCACGCCCTGGTATCATCAAAAGTCTTCATCACAGAGTCCATGCTCTGTGTGGTCACTATCCGCGCCGGCGCTGATGACATAAACTTACTCACATACAGCCTGTTATACAGGTCCGGCCGGAACATAATATTCCTTATCTCATCCAGGAGCACCACTCCGTCCAGCCGCCCCTCAGAGTCCACCACGGGGAACAGATTACGATTACTACGCGATATCACATCACACATCTGCCCAAGCGTCATATCTTGCTTCACCGGCAGAAAATCCGTCTCTATTACATTATTGATTTTCAGAAGCGTCAGCACAGCCTTATCCTTATGATGGGTAAGCAGCTCTCCGCGCCGCGCAAGACGCGTGGAATATATACTGTACGGCTCAAAAATCTTAATGGTGCCGTATGCAATGGTGGAAACTATCAGTAGCGGAAGGAACAGCGCATAACCGCCTGTAAGCTCCGCCGTTAGGAAGATGGCCATAAGCGGTGCATGCATTACGGCAGACATTGCCCCGGCCATACCTATCAGTGCAAAATTTTTAGTGCTCAGCTCAGGCCCCAGGCCCATGAAATTACTCAGCGAGGCAAACAGAAACCCCGTCAGACAGCCCACATACAGTGACGGTGCAAAAGTACCGCCCACACCTCCGGCGCCATTGGTGGCAGAGGTGGCATAAGACTTAGTCAGCACCACCAGACCTATGAACAACAGCACAAACCACTGATGTCCTGACTGCGAATAAAACATAGATCCGTCCAGCACAGAAGAGCTGTCACCGGCCAGCAGAAGCATGATGGAGTCATAACCTTCACCGTACAGCGGCGGAAATATAAAAACCAGCGCCGACAGCACGCAGCAGCCTATGGCAGTACGCATCCACGGATTACTGAACTTGCGGAAGAAGCTCTCCATCCTGTTCATGGAGCGCGTAAAGTAAAGCGAGACAAATCCGCAAATCACGCCCAGCACCATGGCATGCGGAATCTTTGCCACGGTAAAAAGGTCATTCTGCGCAAAGAAAAATTCAAAATCAAACCCCGTATATGCGTAAGCTATGGTGGCACTTGTGATGGATGCTATCAGCAGCGGCATGACAGACACCGTAGTAAGATCCAGCATCAGAACCTCCAGCGTAAAAAGCATCCCCGCAATAGGCGCCTTGAAAATTCCGGCAATACCGGCCGCGGCTCCGCAGCCCACCAGAATCATCAGCGTGCGCGGTGACATCCTGAACCACTGCCCAACATTACTGCCTATGGCCGCCCCGGTGTACACTATGGGACCCTCAGCTCCAACAGAACCACCGAAACCTATGGTTACGGAACTGGCCACCAGCGAGGTGTACATATTGTGACGCTTCAGACGGCTCTTGTTCTGGGATATGGCATAAAGCACACGCGTCACACCATGGCTTATGTCATCCTTGACCACATAGCGCACATAGAGTGCTGACAGCACCACTCCGGCAGCCGGAAGGAGAATATAGAGATAGTTCCCTGAAGAGATGCTGATGTGTGAGGTAAGCACGGAGGAGATAAAATGAATGGCCATCTTCAGTGCCATGGCCGCCAGTCCCGCACCTATACCCACCACAAAAGCAAGGATGATGATAAACTTACGCTCACTCACATGAACCTCGCGCCAGCGCAGGAAACGCATGAACAACCCATAAAAACGGCCCTCGTGTGGTCTGAAATGAAGAGGTGACTTCACTGACTTATGTCCTGATGCTGTAGTCCCGTCCTTACTCATACTCCTTTCCCCGTTAAAACAGTGCGAACTGTGTGAGCCAATATCTTCAGGTCTGTGGACAGTGACAGATTCTCAATATAGAGCAGGTCAAATGCCAGACGCTCCACCATCTGGTCCACGTCTGAGGCATATCCGTACTTCACCATTCCCAGAGATGTTATCCCCGGTCTTACCCTGTGCAGAAGCGTATAATATGGAGCCCGCTGCACTATCTGACGTATATAATATTCGCGCTCCGGGCGCGGTCCCACCAGCGACATATCACCCACCAGAACATTCCAGAACTGGGGAAGTTCATCCAGACGGTACTTTCTCAGCGTGCGCCCTATCTCAGTCACACGCGGGTCACCGTCCTGTGACAGCGCCGGGCCGTCGCTCTCGGCATCCATACGCATACTCCTGAGTTTCAATATCTTGAACGGATGCTTGTGATAGCCCAGACGTTCCTGACGGTAAAAGACAGGTCCCTTGGAATCCAGCTTGATAAGTATGCCCAGAATTGCAAACACAGGCAGCAGAAGCACCAGCGCAAGGGCAGAGATAAGAACATCGCCTGCCCTCTTGAGCTGCATAGTGGCCGGCGGGACAGACAGCCGGGTGATATCCACCAGCATCTCACCCTGGAGATATGACAGCCGCGGACGCGATGTCAGCAGGTGGTGAATGTCAGGAGTGATAAACATCTGCATATCCAGCGGATAAAGCTTGTTTATCATGTCCACAGTCTGCTTCATGCCGTTCCGGTGCGGAATTATCACCAGTGCCTTTATATTCTCACGCAGGCATACACTGCGCAGATGATCCATGGCATAAACCGGCAGATCATTTACAGTGCTGGTGCTCTGAGGCACAGTTTCCACATAACCCACCACGTACATGCCGGTGCGCAGTGAGGTGGCATTTATGCGCCTTGCAAGCTCGCACGCAGCCTGGGTGGCACCCACTATCAAGGTATTTATACGCAGCTCTCCGCGCCTTAACCGGCGGGTGCTGTTAACCGTCAGGCAGAGACGAGGTATATACTCAGGCACAGCTAAGAACAGCCACAGAACGGCTATCAGCTCATAATTCTCAGCACGCACGCCCGTGAAATCATTAATCAGCACGCCCAAAGTTACCAGCAGGGTTCCTATTCCGGTGGTTAAAACGGTATTCAGCAGCTCACTGACCCTGGATTTAAGAAATACATTCTCATAATATCCTGACAGCCAGTTAATAAACAGCATCACCAGCGGAATTGACACCTGACCTAATACCAGGGGTCCGCTCATATACCAGTCCCCAAAAGAAACCCGGGGAGGAATCACCACGTAGCGGAACACAGAAAACAGAAACCATCCGATGTTCAACATCAGATAATCCCATGCCACATACTGTATTCTCCTGCGCCGCGTGAAATTCATAAACTCTGCATGTACTTTATTTTCTCAGCAACTTGAAACTTCCGTCAGCGCACAGACGCATTACAGTGGAAGCCTTCTTCGCCGGGGCCTCATCCCGTCTGCTCAGGCACACATAATCCACACCGTCCACTATCACAGGGTCTATATCATTAAAACACATAGGCGTGGGCTGCCCGGCAATATTGGCTGAC
Organism: uncultured Porphyromonadaceae bacterium; assembly: GCA_947175205.1. GTDB lineage: Bacteria > Bacteroidota > Bacteroidia > Bacteroidales > Muribaculaceae > CAG-873. The sequence goes on from CAMWLS010000023.1 coordinate 29,431, forward strand.
GTGCTTACCAGCGGACGCTTGAAGGCGCGCACAAGCGCCTTGGAAAATGGTTCATCAGTAACCCGCACACCCACACTGCCGTCAGCAGCGCACAAAAGCGGGGACACCCCGGTACCACGGTCGTAAACTATGGTCAGAGGCTCCACCGCCACGTCCAGCAGCTGATAGCCCACCTCCGGTATCGCGCTCACAGTACGCTCCACCATGGCCACACTGTCAGTCAGCACTATACAGGCCTTGGAGTCACTGCGCTCCTTAAGCTCATAAACACGCCTTACTGCCTCATCATTGGTGGCATCACAGCCTATACCCCACACGGTATCCGTAGGATACAGTATCAGTCCACCACGCTTGAGGGTCTGTACCGCTGCATCTATATCGGCCTTAAAAGCCGCATTTATCGCATTATCTTTCATCATTTGTCTTCAGGCTCCTCCATCAGCCTGTCCATTTCAGGCGGTATCACCATCACATCCGCAGCGTTACGGGGACGCAGACCCTCATACCACTTGAAACGGCTGAGGAAAAAGTTCTCGCGCCGCGCCAGAAAAAGGGGCGTCACCACGCCTGTGATTTCCGGCCACATACGTATGTACTGGGGCTGACGGCTAACAAAATCCGCCGTCAGGTAACTGCTCTGCGCCGTCACCACCTTATTTATTGTACTGTCAGTTTCCTCAGGATAAAGCAGAAGTTCCACGCTTCCGTCCATCTCCAGCCTCCTGAGGTCGCAGTTTTCAAAGAAAGCCTTCAGCTCCTTACCACTCAGCTGGTTATAATGAATATCCTCTATATGCTGCGCCACAAAGGCACGCTCGGGAATAAAGGCGCGGTCCACAGTGGAATCAGCCAGGTGCAGATGAATCTCACGCCCGCTAATCTGGCGGTCCTCACTCCACACCAGCGGATGCCCGTACATGCGCAGCATGCTGTCGCGCTCCGTAAACCTCATGGAGTCACACAGGCCCTGCATGTCTGAGCGGTAAAAGCGCACTCGCGGATATAGCACCGCCACATGGGTGGTATCATATCTCAGGGCCGGAATCTGCAGCACTCCTGCGTGCACGGCATCTCCGCTCTCTGTAATCTCCGCCATTGAGAGTTGAGTGACATTGTCCGTTGAGTCAGTAACAGCTGTAACTTCCGGCTCAGCTTCCTCCGGCTCAGCTTCACCATCATCTTCTTCAGCAGCGGCGGCAGCCCTCAGGTCCACTGTGTCAACCACAGTAAACGCCTCTATATAGCGGCCGTGCATATAAAGGGTATCACCCTTGGAGTATTCTCTCACCAGAGCGCGTCCCGTGGCAAAGGCGCTGTCCGTAAGCTCATTATACCAGCCCGTATCAGCCCGCAGGTCCACCTTGCGCACAGTGTCTTCCAGAAACATATCACCATACGCGCGTGCCAGCCCGCTGGCTCGGTCATAGTAAATGGTGTCAGCCGTCAGGAAACGGCCCTGAGGCGTCACCACGCGTGAGCGGTTGTACAGCTCGGCATAGTCAGTGGCGGTATTATAGATAGCCTCTGAAGTGTAAATGGTACCCCTGCGGTTCACTATACGCCCGTCTGAGTACATCTCTGCCATATGGGTGACGGTGTTATAGTAAAGGTCTTCAGTGGTGATATAAAGGGTGTCATTGGGGCGTCGGGAGGTCAGATGCACATTCCACGTAAAGATGGCATCCTTGTCTTGCGTAGAATATTCTCCGGCAGTGGAGGTCAGCACGTTATGCGGGTCCGTAAGCTCTCCCCAGCTGTCATACGACCCTATACCGGTGCGCAGATCATAATAAAATGCATCCGTCACCAGCTTCACGTCACGGTTGCGCATGCGTACAACGTTAGGAAAATCTGCATACAGGCGGGCATCCTCGCGCACTCCGTCATACCTGAGTTCATCTGCATCTATAAACAGGGTGTCACCCTGCTCCATCCGTACATTTCCAAAGGCGTTGAATGACTCTGACTCAGGATAAAACTGGGCGCTGTCACAGTACATCACCATCCCGCCCTTGATGAACTTTACATTCCCCTGCACTATCAGGAATGAGTCGCGTTCATTCTTGAAAAGCTCATTGGCGCGTTCCAGAAGCACCCTGTTGCCTGTAGGCACGGTCTTGCCGGGTACTATCTGAGGCTTGATTCTCCGTTGCCCGGCCGGCTTCTGAGCCAGTGCCAGCACTGCGGCACACACCAGGAGCACCGGTACGGCACCACGTAAAAAACGCTGTATGTTATGCTTGCTGACAGGCTCTCTCATGCCTTACCACTTAGCGCCGGACACTTACTTTGAGGACTTAATCCAGCCCTTGTGCTCAAAATCGCACCCGCGCCAGCCGTCCTCCACGCGGATATAAGTCTCTTCTATTTTCTTATCCAGCCATTTGCGCAGTATCTCCTCTCTCTGTGAGTTCTCATACATCTCCTTAAGCTGCTGATAGTCCTCAGAAAGATTTGCCTGGTGGGCATCAATACGACTTGTAAGCCGCACTATAGCCACAATGTCGCGGTCTCTCTGCGGGTCTTTCATTATAAAGGCATTGGAAATCTCACCGGGCTGCATGCCGGCCACCGCACGGGCTATCTCCTGCGGCAACTGTGACATTTCAAAACGCGTGGTACCGGTCTGCTGGTTCACCATCACACCGTTGCTGTAACGGGTGTCCTTATCCTGTGACACATAACGCGCCGCGTCATTAAAGCTCAGCTTCTTGGCCTCCACAATGTCTGCCCGCACTGAGTCAAGCCTCTGAACGGCATTCATCAGATCCTGGTCTGATACCTTGGGGCGCAGTAGTATGTGACGGGTATTCACACGCTCACCACGTTTCTCTATCAGCTGTATGATGTGGAAACCATACTCCGTCTCCACTATCTTGCTCACCTTCTTGGGGTCATTCAGGTTAAAGGCCACAGCGGCATACTCCGGCACCAGCTGGTTACGCCCCATGAATCCTATCTCACCGCCGCGGACACCCTCGGGAGCCTCGGAATAAAGAATGGCAAGAGTTGAAAATTCGCTTTCACCGCGGTTTACACGGTCAGCATAATCACGCAGGCGCGCCTTGACATTGTCTATCTCCTCACGCGGTATAACCGGATTAATGGTTATAATCTGCACCTCCACCTGCTGGGGCACATAAGGTATGCTGTCTTTGGGAAGCGCGTCATAGTAACGGCGCACGTCTGAGGGCGTACTCTTTACATCCTTGGTCAGGGCATTTTTCACCTGGCTCACGCGGTAGCGGTTGCGCATACTGGTCATATATGACTCGCGGATATCCGCAAAGGGCTTGCGGAAGTATTGCTCCACCTTCTCGCGGCTTCCAAGATTTGCCACAAGATAATTCATCTGGGCATCTATCTGCTGCTGCACCATAGATTCTGAAACCTCTATGGTATCAAGGTCTGCCTGATGCAGAAACAGGCGCTCTATGGCCATCTGTTCAGGAATATAGCAGTAAGGATCACCCTTTATGCTGATACGGTCCTGACGCATCTCCGCATAAGCCTCTTCTATCTCTGACTTATATATCGGCTGGTCTCCTATGGTCCAGGCCACCTCTTCCACAATATTGTTCTGGGCCATACCGCTTACTGCGGCCAGCACTCCGGTAATCACCGGTAACAGTGTGCGCCTTATAGCGCTTATTTTGCGTAATTTCATGAGCATAACTAACGAATTAACCGCAAAGATACAATTTATTTTGTCTGTTACACTCTGAGCCGCCGCCATTTTACAGGGCCCTGACTGATAATAAATGTTAACAGCTCATCATATCATATGGCTTCGGCCGGGGCACACATGAATCGGGGCCTGATTATGTAATAAGATCTTTTATCCGGGATTTATCATTGCCAGAAACTCATCCTCATTGATAATGGGAACACCTAACTTCCTGGCCTTCTCATACTTTGCAGGCCCCATATTCTCTCCGGCAAGCACATAGCTGGTCTTCTTGGATATGGACCCTGAGTTCTTGCCCCCGTAAGCTTCTATCATGGCCTTGTACTCGTCACGGCTATACTTGCTGAAGACTCCGGAGATTACTATGGTCTTGCCTTCAAGCGCTGTCCCACCTGCAGTCTGCGCTTCCTCAGGCAGGTCAAACTGTACCCCGGAAGCCCGCAGACGCTCTATGATGTTCCGGTTTATCTCAGAGGCAAAATATTCCTTAATGCTCTCAGCTATCTTGGGCCCCACATCCTCTATGCCCTCAAGTTCCTCGCGGCTCATGGACATAAGACGATCCAGGCTCCTGACTTTCTTTGCTATTCTCTTTGCAGTGGTCTCACCCACAAAAGGAATACTGAGTGCAAACAGAACACGGTCAAAGGGCACGCTCTTACTGGCCTCAACGCCCTCCACCACTCGCTCCGCACTTTTACGCGCAAAACCTTCCAGTGTCATCAGGCGCTCCACGGTAAGGTCGTAGAGGTCTGCTATGTCCTTAACCATACCGCTGCTAAAAAGCTGCGCGGAGGTCTCTTCACCCACGCCGTCTATGTTCATCATCCTCCGGCCCACATAATGCTCCACGCGGCCCACAATCTGCGGAGGACAGCCGTAACGGTTGGGACACACCCAGGCGGCCTCGCCCTCTACCCGCACCAGTGCTGTACCACAGGCGGGACAGTGGCTTACAAAGCGTACACGCTCACTTCCGGCCATACGCTCTGACAGCTCCACACCGGTAATTTTGGGAATAATCTCGCCGCCCTTCTCCACGTACAGCATGTCCTGCTCATGGATGTCCAGAGCCTCCATTATATCCTGGTTATGCAGGGAAGCACGTTTCACTATGGTTCCGGATAACAGCACGGGCTCAAGGTTAGCCACGGGAGTGATGTACCCCAGACGCCCCACATCAAAGGACACAAAGCGCAACCGGGTCAGTGCTCTCTGTGCCGCAAACTTATACGCTATTGCCCAGCGCGGGCTCTTGGCGGTAAAGCCCAGATTGAGCTGCTGACGCAGTGAATCCACCTTGAACACAAGACCGTCAGTTGCCACAGGTAGCTTCTTGCGGGCTGTATCCCAGTGCTTTATATAGGCATCTACCTCTTCTATGGAGTGAAGCCTGGTCATGGCATCGGAAACCTTGAAACCCCAGCTGCGCGCCGCAAGCATATTGTCATAGTGGGTCTGACAGGGAAGATTCTCTCCTAACAGATAGTAAAAATACGCATCCAGTCCTCGACGGGCAACCTCAGCGGGATTCTGGGTCTTGAGAGTACCGGCCGCCGCATTACGGGGATTGGCAAACAGAGGCTCCTCATTAAACTCTCTTTCGCGGTTCAGGTGGTCAAAAGCCTCCCACGGGAGCACTATCTCGCCCCTGATTTCAAACATCTCGGGCCAGCCGCTACCCATCAGCTGCAGCGGTATGCTTTTTATGGTCTTCACGTTTTCCGTAACCACATCACCTTTCTCACCGTCACCACGTGTCACAGCGCGCACCAGGCGCCCGTGCTCGTAAATCAGTGATATACCGGTGCCGTCAAACTTCATCTCGCCCACAAGTGTGGAATTCTGACCTGACAGGGCATTCTCTGTGCGCTCTGTCCACGCATCAACCTCCTCAGTGGAATAAGTGTTGCCCAGACTGAGCATGGGATATATGTGCGCGGCCTGCATGAAGCCTTTGGTAAGGTCTGAGCCCACACGCCGCGAGGGTGACAGGGGGTCCTCAAACTCCGGAAACTCTGACTCCAGAGCCTCCAGACGCTTCATCAGCATGTCATAATCTCTGTCCTCTATCTCCGGACTGTTCTCTACATAATACTTATGGTTGTGCAAGTTAATCTCCTGACGCAGGCGCTGAATCTCCAGCCCCGCCTCTGCCGCGGTGAGTTTGTGCTCCATGACTGCTAATAATATTAATGGTGTCCTCTTTACATTCCCCTGTTTCCGGGACGGTCAGGCAGAACTTTTGGTCCATAATAGGAAGTGGCAACAGCGCCTATCACTGACACTCCCACACACACAGCCAGCACCAGTGAAATACCCCCGGCATCCAACAAAACAGGCATGAAAAAAACTCCTAAGATGGCCCCTATCTTACCAAACATGGACGCTATGCCTGAACCGGCTCCGCGGTCCTGGATGTCATATATCTGGGCCGGAATCACAAAAGTTATAAGGTGCGGCCCGGCATTCAGGCTGAGCTCAAACAGCACAAAACCGGCCACTGACAGCCACATGGGCCAGTGAAGAACATATGCGGCCAGAATCACGGCCAGACCCAGACCGCTAAGCCAGAAGCCCGCACTGAGCATACGCACATGGTAAACCTTACGCACCATCAGCAGACCTATCACAAAACCGGGCACCGTGAAAAAGTTTATTACCGCCGTCAGCTCCACACTGTTAATCACGGCAGCCATTCCGGTTCCCGCATCTGTCTCTATGCCCAGTGCCAGCACCAGCAGCGGAAGGAAAACGCCAACGCCGTACACACCCACTCCCTCACACGCCCAGGGCAGACCCGTAAAGATAACTTTCTTCAGATTCTCACCCTTGAACATCTGTAACCATGGCGTGGGCTTGAAACTCTCTGAAGGAAGCGGAGTTATCACCGCGTTCTTGCCAAAGAAGTACTCGGTATCCTTCTGCGCCTGAGATGCCTTTCCATGAGCCATCAGCCACCGCGGACACTCCCTGAACCACAGACGCGCAATATAAGTCACAAGACCTCCCACACCCACTATCAGTATCAGCGAGTTGACAATCCGCGGATTAGGGTCACTCTTTATCATCAGCCACGCTATGGCAGCTGCCGCAAAAAAGCCAACTGATGAGGTAGCCTTGGCCACACCCACCATAAAATTTGCCCAGCGGTGAGGCATCATTTCTGATATATAGTCAGTATCAAGACTATAACCGCCGCCCACACCCAGGCCTATTATGAACAGTCCGGCTATGATCAGCCACACATTTAGCGTAAAATAAACCAGCAGCGACCCCGCCATTATCATAAGCGGACAAATCCTGAACCACTTCAGATAGCCCTGACGGTCACTGATGGCGCCTATAACCGGCGCACCAAGAGCAATTCCAAGAAGCCCGGACGCACCCAGCAAACCCTGAATCAAAGCTCCTGAACTGTGAGGGTCCAGCATCTTGAGCATGGGAATCATTATTCCCACCACCGTTGAAAGCGCAGCTCCTATAAGCTGCTCGGCAGATGATACACCCAATACCCAGTAATGTCGCCCGTTAAGGGGCATATCCAGCACATTCACCTTATCCTGCGAATCTGTACTCTGCTGTGTCATAATATCTTGCAGTACTTTTTATACTATAATGTAATGAATAAACCCTTCCATCCGGAAAAGTCAACAAAGATATAACGCGCAAAGATAAAAAAAAGTTATTGCCTGCACAACAGACAATAACTTCCCTCCATTCTCCCCTCGCTCTCAGCCACATTATCACGCTGAAACACAACCCGCACACACAGTATCATGCCGGATCATGCCGGCGTAGTCCACACATTGTGACACTTACAGCGCCAGCTCCAGCTGACAGCCCTCAGCCGGACGAATATAAACGTTGCGCCGGCCGCTCCAGCCACCGCTGACATTTCGCAGTGTCACCGTTATCATCCCCTGGACTGTTCCAAGAATCCTGCCCAGACGCCTGATTACCTCCTCAGCGCTGTTCACACCGGAAAAACGCACCTGCGCCAGCGTCTCAGTGCCCCGGCTGGCAGTGGCAAAAATCACATCACCACGGTTGATACCGCTTTCTTCATAACCTTTCATAGTATTAATCATTGTGTTCATTGATATCTTTCTTTTTACACTGCAAAATTACCCTAATGCTGGGCACAATATTTTCCCATACGTGCATATCTATGTTAAATTCACCCCTCCTGATAACTATTTTCACCCCTTTAGCATATTTTTTACACCCAAGGCATTGCAGTTTAAAAATAAAATCTTACCTTTGTGCCCGTAAACATAAAAGGTGAGGCTCCTTAGCTCAACTGAATAGAGCATCTGACTACGGATCAGAAGGTTACAGGT
>CAMWLS010000024.1 GCA_947175205.1 uncultured Porphyromonadaceae bacterium
ACTCTTCCTATAACGGGGTAGTGTTTAACCCGTCCAACTTTTTGGGGTCACTTCAAATATTGGGGAACGGGGTCTTAATAATGAACGAGAAAGATGTGGTGGATTTTATTAAGGGCTCACCTGAATATTGCCACTTCATAGCTGTCCATATGGAGGCCATAGACCACTGCCAGACCACGCGCAGTATTCTTCGCAATGAGGCTGATAAGGCCGGAATTTCAAAGGAACGGCTTATTATCCCCGCAGATGGCGAGACCGTAAGTTTGGGTTACTTTCTCCCTGATGCACGGTAAATCTGCCAGCTATTGAAAACATTCTGCCAGATGGAATAATAAGCCATGGCCACTGAGGCCACAGGGTTAAGGAACGTATTAAGCATCCAGATTCCCATGGCCGAGTTCTTCTGAGCCATCAGCTGCCCGCCGGCAATATAATCTGAATATCGGCGCCCAACCACACGCCCAAATGAAAACTGTATTATGCAAATACAAAGGGAAATTACACCCAGCCAGAAAACATTTTCCACATTCTCTCTCCAGCGCATGATTACAAAATCAGCAGTCTGACCAATGGTCACCAGCAGTGCAAACGCCCACAGGTAAAAAGAACCCTGCTTATACTGCGCTATTGCTGCGTTAACTGCCGGCATATAGCGCTGCAACAGCCATACCACAATAAAAGGAAGCGCTATCACAAGCGCAACCTTACTGAAGATTAAGCCAAATGATGTGAGAAAATCGGCCCTGCCTGCTGAGCCGCTTATTACTGAGATATAAAACGGTGCTACAACGGCCACCAGCAGATTTCCCACAATGGTGTATGTTGTAGTTCGCATGGCATTAGCGCCAAGCATTGAGGCAACTACCGTCACGGAAGATGCCACCGGACACAGTACACACATCATGGCACCCTGAGCAAGTACCTCATCATTAGTAATCCACTTCATCAGACCATAAAAGGAAATACTGACCAAAGTCTGAAACAGGGCTATACACAGGTCAAGTTTTGACGGTCTCAAGGAAGCCAGTCTTACTCCGGAAAAGGTAAGTACCAGAATTCCGAATATCACATACGGAACAGCAAATGACACCTCTGAACATAACTGCCGGAAAAAATACCCGGCTATAAGTGCCACAGGTAACACCAGACTTTTATATCTCTGCATATTATTAGGTAATAAGTCTTAACTTATATTATGGGACAAACCCTTGGATTAGCCCCTTCTGCAAATTTAGTGAATTTCCGTCACACAGCGCATGTGCGCACGCCCCGGTTTACACCTGCAGAGCCCTCAACGATATTTATCTTTTGTTAATAAAATTAACACTATTCCTTAGGTATTGTTAATTTAAGTGAACAACTAAATCTTTCCCTCCCTAATTCTTAGCTCAAACGGGAATCATCACTAACTTTGCATGTGTGTTTTTCATAGTATTAGATTAAGATAAAGGTTTTAAACATTGGGAGCGGAAGAGTTGTGAAACTATTCCGCTTTTTTAATGCCTACACTTTGCGGATAAGCCGCAATGTATTAACTTTGCCACTAATAAACCGCAATGGAGGACAGCCACAACATACCGCACCGTAATAAGCCCCTTAACCATAGAAAGACCTGGTTGAGACGTTATTTCTCAGTCACCAGTATGGTTGTGCTGTGTTTTCTGGCGTACCTTTTCTTTTTCAGCGATACCTCCGTTCTAAAAAGATATTCACTTCAGAAAAGCATTGACAGCCTGGAAGCCCAGGTTAAAACTACTTCTGACTCCGTGGAGAAGTATCGCCGTATGAACGCAGACCTGCGTAATGACACCGCAGCCATTGAACAGGTGGTGCGTGAACGCCATAATATGACCCGCCCTAATGAAGATGTGTATATCTTCTATACCACGGACCAGATGAAAAATAAACAAAATTCTTCAAAATGATTTCTGACAGCACCAAGAGAATACTTAATGCCCTCAGTCCCGTAGGGCTGTTGATGATAGCCGCCGCCGTGGTGGTACCACTTCTGCAGCATGACTTTCAGCAGCATAGCTGGTATAAATACCTCTTTGCGGCAGGAGCCGCCGTTATGCTTATCTGCAAGCTCTTCCTCCCTTACACCGGTAAGGACATGCGTCTTAAACGCCTGTTCAGAATTGAAGCCTGGGCCCCCGTATTCTTCTGCGTGGCCACATTCTTTCTCTTCTGGCCTGAAGGGCAGATGCGTGACTGGCTGGCCTTCACCCTTGCAGGCGGTGTAATCCAGATTATTACCTCCATTGCCATCCCCATGCGCCAGCGTAAGATTTATAATGAGGCCCTGATAAAGCGTCAGCAGGAAGAAGACCTCAGCAACAAACCCAAGGCACACCGTCTGGCTAAGAAAAAATAATGGCGAAAAAGATTGTAGAGACTCCACTCATGAAGCAATACGTGGAGATGAAGCAGAAGCATCCTGATGCTGTGCTCCTCTTCCGCGTGGGTGACTTCTATGAAACTTTTTCTGATGATGCCATAACCGCATCTGAAATACTGGGTATTACTCTTACCCGCCGTGCCAACGGTACCGCCTCTCACGTAGAACTCGCCGGGTTCCCCCACCATGCCCTGGACACATACCTCCCCAAACTGGTCCGCGCCGGTAAACGAGTGGCCATATGTGAACAGCTGGAAGATCCTAAACTGACAAAGAAACTGGTTAAGCGAGGCATCACAGAACTGGTGACTCCGGGCGTGGCACTGAATGACAATGTCCTGGACAACCGCGAGAATAATTTCCTGGCCGCCCTTTCCATCTCCAAAGATATTACAGGCGTAGCCTTTCTGGATATAAGCACAGGAGAGTTCCTTGCCGCAGAAGGCCCTCACTCTTACATTGAAAAGATACTGGGTAGCATCAGTCCTAAGGAGATCATTGTGGAGCGTGGCTGCCGCCAGACACTTCAGGACATTTTCACCATAAAGGCCGCCACCTTTGAACAGGAAGACTGGCTGTTTAACGCTGACAGCGCCCGTGAACGCCTTCAGAAACAGTTTGGCACCACCACCCTGAAAGGCTTTGGCATACACAACATGACCCACGCCGTCATTGCTGCCGGTGCCATACTGCATTACCTGGACCTGACGCACCACACCAGAACGGCACATATCACATCCATCTCACGCATTGAGGAAGAGAAATATGTACGTCTGGACCGCTTCACCGTCCGTAATCTTGAGCTACTCCAGCCCCTTGATTCAGACGGCATGAGCCTGCTGGACGTCATAGACCGCACCACAACACCCATGGGAAGCCGTCTGCTCAAACGCTGGCTGATGTTCCCTCTGAAGGATGTAACAGCCATCAACAGCCGTCTGGATGTGGTGGAGCACTTCTTCAAGCACCCTGACAGCCGCGGGGAACTGCACATGCAACTCACATCCATAGGAGACCTGGAGCGCCTGGTCTCCAAAATAGCCGCGGACCGCATCAGCCCCCGTGAACTGCTGCAGGTGGCAAACGCTCTGGAAGCCATTGCCCCTGTAAAAGTGATGTGTACTGGCTCCGGACAGACTGCACTTGGCGCCCTGGGGCATCAGCTGAACCCCTGCCGTGAAATAGCGGAGCGCATCAGGAAAACCATTTCTCCAGACCCCGCCACAGCCCCCAACAGAGGCACTGTCATAGCCTCCGGCGTTGACGCGGAACTGGATGAGATTAGAGCCCTGCACACTTCCGGAAAAGACTATCTCCTCAAGATGCAGGCACGTGAAAGCCAGGCCACAGGAATTGGCTCTCTAAAGATAGGGTATAACAACGTTTTTGGGTACTATATTGAGGTCACCAACACTCACAAAGACAAAGTACCCCAGCAATGGATACGCAAGCAGACCCTTACAAACGCTGAAAGATACATAACACAGGAACTTAAGGAATACGAGGAAAAGATACTCACTGCCCAGGAGCGACTGGAGTCCATACAGACACGCCTCTACACCGCCCTGGTGGCTGAAGTGGCTGAATACATTCCTGCACTGAGACTGAACGCAACCCTCATTGCGCGTCTTGATGTCCTGCTGTCATTCACCATGGTTTCTCTGGAGAACCACTATAACCGTCCACTTGTGGATGACAGTATGATTCTGGAACTTACAGAAGCCCGTCATCCTGTCATAGAGCGCAGGCTTCCCCCTGGTGAGCCCTACATATCCAACAGCGTCAGACTTGAAAACTCAGGAACACAGATAATGATGATTACCGGACCTAATATGTCCGGTAAGAGCGCCCTGCTACGTCAGTGTGCCCTGAATGTAATATTGGCCCAGATAGGCTGCTTTGTGGCAGCCCAGAGCGCTCACATAGGTGTTATAGACAAGATTTTTACACGTGTGGGCGCCAGTGACAACATTTCACTGGGCGAGTCCACATTCATGGTGGAGATGACTGAAGCCGCTTCAATACTCAACAACATAAGCAGCCGCTCCCTTATCCTCTTTGACGAGCTTGGACGCGGAACGTCCACCTATGACGGCATATCCATAGCCTGGGCCATTGTGGAATACCTTCACCAGCACGGCACAGAACACCCTAAGACTCTCTTTGCCACCCACTATCATGAGCTGAATGATATGGCTGACAAGTTCCACCGTATCCGGAACTTCAATGTCAGCGTATGCGAGACAGACGGCAAGATAGTTTTCCTGCGCAAACTGCAGCCCGGAGGAAGCGAGCACAGTTTCGGTATCCATGTGGCTAAACTTGCCGGTATGCCCAGGTCCATTGTTAAAAGAGCTGATGAAGTACTCCGGATTCTTGAGAAAAACGCCTCCGGACAGCGTGCTGATATACCCGCTGTAACCACGGCTGAGGGCATGCAGATGTCATTCTTTCAGCTTGACGACCCCGTGCTTGCACAGATTCGTGATGAGATAATTGGCATAGACATAGACAATCTCACCCCCCTGCAAGCCCTCACCAAGCTCAATGACATCAGACGGATTCTTACCGCTAAAAGCTGAAGACCGGATATGTCAGAACAGTTTCAGGAACCATCCTGAAATTACCACATAAATTATGAGTCCGAATATGTCATTGGAAATCTGAATAAACGGACCCGTGGCAAGCGCCGGGTTAATTTTCAGTTTCTCCAGCGTCAGAGGGATTATGGTACCCAACAGAGTGGCAAACATCACCACCACAAACAGCGAGGTAGCCACAGAGAGGGTCACCGCCGGCTCCTCCGGCAGCATTATCAGATTATAAACCAGTATCACAGATGAGATTACAGTGGCATTTAGCAATCCCACAAGAACTTCCTTACCAAGCTGCGAGGCAAATTCCTTGATATCCAGCGTACCGTTGGCAAGGCCCTGCACAATAATTGCAGAGGCCTGCACACCCACATTACCGCCCGTACCACCTATGATGGGGATAAATAGAGCCAGAGCCGTCACGGCCTGCAGCTGTGACTCAAAGCTTCCAAGAATTATGGATGCCAGAATACCGGAGGCAATACCTATCAGCAGCCACGGTATTCTTGCCTTGGTCTGAGCAAAGACAGAGTCATCAGCATCAACGTCACTTGACAGACCTGATGCCAGCTGATAATCCCTCTCACTGGCCTCTCGCACCTGGTCCATAACGTCATCCACAGTGATGCGTCCCAGCAGGCGCCCTATGGAATCCACCACAGGCATGGCCACAAGGTCATACTTCTCAAAGTCCAGCGCCACCTCATCAATGGGCATGTCAGCCTTAACGCTCACCGGGTCCTCTTCCATCACATGCTTGATTTTTGACACTGACGGATGTGTTATCATTTTCTTAAGAGGCAAAACTCCACGCAGCCGGTAATCATTATCCACAACATAGACATAATATATCTCATCCATCTCCTCAGCCTGCGTACGCATTTCCTTTATGCATTGTGGCATGGACCAGTTCTCATTAACCACAATCATCTCCGTACCCATAAGACCACCGGCCGTGTCCTCATCATACTTCAGAAGGTCTATAATGTCTCCGGCCTGCTCCACATCATCTATGCGTGAGAGTACCTGGTCTCTGTGCTCCTCATCCAGCTGCTGAATAAGGTCCACAGCATCGTCCGTATCAAGGTGGTCTATCTGACGGGCAATCTGATCCACCGGCATGGCCTCCAGAAGCTTCAGACGGTCATCATCATCAAGCTCCATCAGCACATCTGCCGCCGTATCAGCATCCAGAAGTTTAAAGAGATACTCCGCCTCATCAAGCTCCAGATTCTGATACAGTTCCGCAATGTCAGCGGGGTGGAATTCAGCCAGCTCTCTGCGCGCAGAGGCCTCATCATTCTGGCTGATTATACTGCGCAGGTGATCTAAGTATTCATCAGTGTACTCTTTCATGATTGCGACAGATATTTATGGTTTATAGACCTTACACACAGCTTACTGGCTGTCCGGGGTCGCGACTTTTTCATTTGTTTCTCAAAGAGGAGGTAAGATTGGTTAGCTCCACAAACTGACTCACGCTCAGCTGTTCCGGCCTCATTCCTCCTAATTCACAGTTTTCCGGAAGCTTTACCCCCGGAGGCAGAAGCCCGCCTAATGACTTACGTATGGTCTTGCGTCGCTGTCCAAAGGTGGTCTTTACCACTGTTTTGAAAAGGGCCGCATCGCACCCTAAGTCAGTTACGCCGTTTCTGCGCATGCGTATGACACCTGATTTAACTTTTGGGGGCGGATTAAAAACATTCTCACTTACCGTGAACAGATATTCCACATCATACCATGCCTGCAGCAACACACTCAGTATTCCACGTGCCTTGGTGCCCGGGGCGGCCGCCAGACGCTCTGCCACTTCACGCTGAAGCATGCCGGAACATACCGGTATTCTATCTTTATATTCCAGTATCTTGAAAAAAATCTGGGAGGAAATGTTATATGGATAATTGCCTATGACTGCAAACTCTTCCCCTGAGAAAACAGTATCCAGGGGCATCTTCAGGAAATCGCCCTCTATTATATGCCCCTTTAATTCCGGGAAATGGGAATCCAGATACTGTACGCTTTCAGTATCTATCTCCACAACATCCACCTTTCCGGGATGCTGTTCCAGCAGAAAACGGGTGAGCACACCCATTCCGGGTCCTATTTCAAGTACCGGAAGGCTATAGCCATCCAGCGTGGCCGCAATACGCATGGCCACACTGAGATCTGTCAGGAAGTGTTGCCCGAGGGCTTTTTTAGGTTTTACCTGTGCCATATCTTATAATTAGGGGACAAAATTAACAAAAATATACTTATTCTAAACACATTAAAAGCTAAAAAGTGGGCGCTTCACCGGCTGTTTAGTATCTTTGCAATTACGAAATTTCACTTAACCTACAGTCTTAATTATGAATATAGGCATCATAGTGGCCATGGATAAGGAGCTTAGCCTTCTGCTCCCTTTGATAAAGAATGTCACTGAAACCTCCATAAACGGATTTACATTCCATGACGGTACTCTTGAAAATCATCACGTCACCGTGGTACGCTGCGGTATTGGTAAGGTAAACGCCGCCATTGGGACCATGACGCTCCTGGACGGTTTCCATCCCTCGCTGGTGATTAATACCGGAGTAGCCGGGGGTACTGGGGCCACTAATATTTTAGACATTGTGGTAGCTGACCGTATAGCATATCATGACGTATGGTGTGGTCCGGAAACCCTGCTGGGTCAGGCAGCCGGCTGCCCGCCCGCTTTTATATCTGAAGTTGAGCCCCATACTCTTCACGGATTGAACGTAAAACGGGGTCTTATTGCCTCCGGTGACGTTTTTGTAGCTGATGAGCAGACTGTCAACCGCATTCTCAGTCTTTATCCTGATGCATTGGCAGTGGACATGGAGAGTGCAGCCATTGCGCATGTATGTCATGTAAAAAAAGTACGTTTCATGTGCATCCGTGTCATAAGTGATACTCCGGGAGCGGCAGATAACATTTCTCAGTATGAGAATTTCTGGAGTGATGCCCCGGCCCAGACTTTTGACGTGTTACGTTCCATCCTCAAACGCCTGTGAAAGACCTCAGGCCCATCCGCGGCAGACATTACATAGAGAATCTTGTAGCAGAAGGGGAACATGAGCGCCAGGACTTCAAATTTCTTATCTCCGACGCGCGCAAGATAGCCCGCAGCATCTCCGCCTTTGCAAATCACAAGGGCGGCCATCTGCTCATAGGCGTAAAGGACAATGGCACTCTGGCCGGAGTCCGTAATGAAGAAGACATCTTTGTTGTGGAACAGGCCGCGCACCGCTACTGCGTACCTTCTCAGGCCGTCACCTTCACCGCTTTTGCCATTCAGCCCGGTATAACGGTGATACGGGCCTCTGTGGCCCCGGCACGCATAAAGCCGGTTATGGTTCAGGAATCGCCCACAGAACAGAAAGCATACATCCGCGTGGCTGACAGCAACGTGGCGGCTCACCCGCTGATGATACGCGTATGGCAGTTTGATTCAGAAGGAAGCAGTATCTCCTTCTCGGATACGGAGAGCGCCGTATTATCCTATATTGCCGGATGCAGCGGCGGGACAGACGCCCGTCAGACATCTCTGGCTTTGCATATTTCTCTTGAGGCTGCTGAAGACATAATAGTGAGGCTGGCAGCCCTGGAGCTCCTGGAATTCCGCCATATAGGCTCCTGCTTCCTAATCTTTGCTAAATAACTGACACACTATATAACAAGGCGGCGGATATCTGTAATACTGTGGTCAGATATCCGCCGCCTTTGAATTTCAGATATTTTACTTCACCAGCACCCTGCGTGTGTAATCACCCACAACCACTATATACAGGCCCGGTGCCAGGCTGAACGTTCCTTTACCGTTTACTGTAGCGGCACTAACGTACGTTATACCGTCCACGCCGTGAATATCCACATTCCTTACCTCAGAGGTCTCCACTACCACCGCTCCGCCATGGCAGTATGCATCCCAGGTATAATAATCTTCTGCCGTTGTGTCATGGATGGCATCAGTGTAATAGGATGCCTTTATGTCATCAAGCATAAAGCGCTTTCCGGATTTCTGCGCCACACGGATACGGATGTTACCCGGCTTGTTTATAGTAAATGTATAGGGCGTGAAGTCAGTGCGGTCTGCCGTAGCCTCACCGGCTGTGACCCAGTTCTTGCCGCCATCTGTTGAGTATTCCAGGCAGAAGGTAGCCGGTCCTTCTGACGAGGTCCATTCACATGCATAAAGGGTCACCATACCCAGTCCGCCGGGGATATCATGAGTCATCTCCACACCGCTCTGGGCCGTCTTACCCATACGGACTGACTGCTCACTGTTGTGCCCGCCATCGGAGGCCCAGATACCGGCATCCTTCATATTCCATGTGGCACCGGAACCGGTGTAAACATATCCGTTATAGGTGGCGGCGTTCTTGTCAGCGGGCTCAAAGTCTTCAACAAACTCTTCCGCTTCATATATGGTGCCGTTCACCTCAGTGTCATCATTAAAATAGTGTCCTGAACTTATCCTGATTTCCGTACTGTAAACACCTGATTTCTCGCCGTAAAGACGCATATATAAGCGGTCCTCAAGGGCGTCAAGACTGCAGGTTGTACCCCACTCCGTCTTGTCAGTACTGAGCTGGAAGGGCTCCTCAACTTCAAAATTCACCTCTCCCTCTATGTTCTCCATTTCTACAAGTAATTCAGCAGCCTGGGAAGGAACACCCACAGGAGTGTTGAATGTGATACTTCCCTCATGGAACAGGTTCACGGAAGGAACCGCGTCATGTGTGGTTACTGTTTCAAGAGCGCTGGACAGCTGAGGCCCGCTAATCCAGAACTCATAAGTTGTTCCGTGTTGAAGATCAGTAACCTCATAAGACTCCTTGGCAGCGGAAACCATACACGGATAACCTTCCACCTGCTCACTCCGGCCTGCGGGACGGATATTAAACTGATAATTATCTCCGGCATAAGCAGAGCCTACATAAGACCATACAGCCGTAAAACCGCTGCAATAGACATCTGTTGCCGGAGCCAGGGGCAAGCCGGCAACAGTCTTTCCCGTAAGTTGAACCTGTGAGACCAGACCTCCGGTCTTTAATGTCAGAGTTTTACTGTGTGTGCCCACTGCCATAGGGTTATATGTCACTGTAACCTTGGCACCACCGTCTGAGTTTACAGCAGCTGCTGTCAGACGCGCAGGCGACACGCTGAAAGGTGCCTCACACGAAAGAGTCACATCATCCTTGACATAAGTACCCCTGACAGTTAAAGTCACTGTACGCGGAAAACCTACTGCGGTCACCCCTAAATCTGCCTGTGAACCGTCCACGGGACTGTGGAGTTCCGGAGTGGCGTCCATACCGGAGCTCCAGCTCTGATCCGCCTTGTTACCCCAGATATATTCCACCATCTCCGGATGGTCTATGAAGGGATTACGATTCTTCTGGCGGGCATATACAGCGTCATTACGCATACGTTCTTTATTGCTCACAGGATCCTGACGGTGCCATTTCAGCAGAAGTTTAACAGCCCAGTCACTGAATACCGGGAAATTATTACCTGCCAGCATGGGGCTGTTCCAGCCTGACACACGGTCATTATAACATGCGGCCATGTAGAAATATGAACGCGCAAAGTCTCCCTTGTACTCATCATCAGGCTCAAATACAGTTCCGCTGTAACCGCTGAAAGTACTGCTTCCCAGTTTGCCGAGAGCCTGTACACTTCCATTAGACGGCAAGCGTGTACCGTTAGCACACTCTCCATATGGATAATTGCTGCGCTGGCCGTTAACTTTTCCGTCCGTGGGATACAGATGATAAGCATCACTGTTCATGGGTGATTTGTTTCCAAACCAACTCTTGGGAAAAGAGTGCTCGCGGTTATAGCAGTCACCCACAGCCTGATAATTACCGCACTGCTTTGACTCTGTCCAGTGTTTGGTGGAGTACATATCCCACAGAGAGCCGTCGTCCCTCACATCTGAGCTTGGGAAAAGTGACCAAAGGCCGTCATATGATATCACCGTATGGGAGGTGATGGTGTTATACAGTGCGGTGAGCAGTGTTCTTCCGCCCTTGTCCTCACAGCTGCGATAGTAATTGGCCGGCGCATCGGCACTGGCTGATACGGCCACGGACACTAATGAAAATATGCTGAGAATAAGTTTTTTCATGATTGATTAAAAAGGAATTAAGTGCATAATTTTTTGAGGACGTAAAATTAAGCAACATTAGCATAACTGCCAAGTCCTCAGAGCATATTTTTACTCATTTTAAGACCCGGACGCACGTGCAGCGTACATGCGCATAGCTGCCCAGTATCCTCACTGTTAAACTTGATATGATACCACTCCGGGGCCAGGAAATCCATGTTAAAGCACGCTTCATGGAACTCACCATGAGAGGTGTCTGAATGTGTGACACGTTCTTCTATGGAGATATCAAAGCCTATCACCTTCACTGACATACTGACAGCACCGGCCGGTCCCACACCCTGCAGTCCTGTGCGGACTACATCCACACTACCGTCATCCCGGCACCGGAAATGCAGTCCGGCCGGGATTGCGGCATCTCCGGAATCCAGAATACACGGCAGGAGGTGCAGCTTGGCTTCCCCCTTTGACGCAGGGATACTTGCTGCAGCTACTATTGCCGCCGCCACAACAGCCAGTATAACATAAAACTCTACTGTATTAAAAATGCTCAATATTACCATACTTTTGCTTTTACAAAAATAATGCCTGAAATATTATCCATACCACTGTATTATGTTAAATTTGCATGAAAAGTATTATACAGCATGCACATATCTCTGAAAAATATGCTCAGGCAGTTGTCACATCTTGTAGCACCACGCTCCTGCTACTGCTGCGGCAGAACACTCGTGTCAGATGAAAACATAATGTGCATGCACTGCCTCATGGACCTGCCGCGCACCGGTCAGCACCTGAAAGCTGACACTGAACTGCTCTCGCGCCTATGCGTGCTTCCTGAGCGCACCCATCTTGGTGCCGGGTGGTTTTATTATGACAAGACATCCCCCTACTCTCGCCTCATTCACGCTGCCAAGTATTACGGGCGCCCCTACATCATGCGCGTGCTGGGCCGCATGTTTGGATATGAGCTGAAACAGTCTCGCGGCTCAGCAATATCAGATGCCATTCTCCTGCCCATTCCGCTGCACGCTGACCGGCGCATGCTCAGAGGGTACAATCAGAGTCTTGAATTAGCCCTGGGGTTATCTGACATCCTGGGCTGTACCGTGTCTGAAAATCTTGTAGCCACCAGACGCAGACGTCCTCACGCTCTAAAAAATCGCACGGCGCGTCTTTCTGACTCAGAAAAACTTTTCAGGTTAGAAAATCCGCATGAACTTAACGGCAGGCACTTAATAATAGTGGATGACATTATTACCACCGGGGCTACCATGCTGGAAGCCATGACCACCGTGGCCCGTGACATGCGCCTGACAGGCACAGCCCCGGCAAGCATAAACTTCCTCTCACTGGGAATAACACGTAATTTCTGATTCAGGCCGCATATTTCAGCTATACATAGCCTCTATTTGAGGCGCATACAGCTGATTTATCACACGGCGTCTTAGCTTCAGCGTATTTGTCAGCTCGCCGCCCTCTATGCTGAATTCCTTGGGAAGAAGGGTAAATTTCTTTATACGCTCAAAATGAGCCAGCCCCTCCTGAAGCTTCTCAATACGCTGTTCCAGCATACTGCGTATATCTGCGTTCTGAATGAGGTCTTCCACTGTCCGGAACTGAATTTTCTTACTCCGCGCATACTCCTTAAGAGCTTCAAAAGCGGGAATAATAATGGCTGTGACATACTTACGCTGGTCTCCGATAATGGCCACCTGCTCTATGAAGCGGTCCTCACCCAGACGACTCTCTATGGCCTGCGGGGCTATATATTTACCCGTAGAAGTCTTGAAAAGATCCTTGATGCGGTCAGTCAGCACCAGCTGTCCGTGCTCATCAAAAAAGCCGGCATCCCCGGTCCTGAACCATCCGTCCACAGTGAAGGCATCAGCGGTTTCAACGGGACGCTTATAGTATCCTCTCATCACCGTAGGGCCTTTAACCAGAATCTCATTCTCATCTCCTATACGCACACGCACATGAGGCAGCGGTGTTCCCACAGTACCAATTATGTAATCCTTGCTGGGGAAACATGTTACCGTGGCAGTGGTCTCTGACAGTCCGTAACCTATTACTATAGGCACTCCGCAACTGATAAAGAATTCCACTATATTTGCGCTCAAAGGCGCCCCGGCAGTGGGAAACAGCACACCGTTCTGCACACCCATGGCACGCTTGAGAGGCCCGAAAACCTTCTTCTCAAAGAAATCATACTGAGCCTGAAGCCAGCGCGAGGGTGTCTTTCCCACACGCATGTAATCTATATTATACTTGCGGCCCAGCTTGAAAGCTCGTCTGACTATCAGTTTCTGAAGTCCCCGCATCCCTGCCAGCTTCTCTTGAATAGTGGTATGAGCCTTTTCCCAGAAACGCGGCACTGAGCACATGCAGGTGGGTTTAACCTCCCGCATGGCAACGGCAATATTATTAGGATTACCGTTTATATACACCCGTATACCCAGATAAAGGCAAAAATACGTCCATGCCTTTTCAAAAATATGACTCAGGGGCAGAAAGCATAGGGACGTATCTGCATCAGAAATATTATTCAGACGCTTACGGTGCACCAGAAGAGCAGAGTCAAAACACTCATGTGTCAGTATGGCGCCTTTAGGCTCTCCGGTGGTACCTGAAGTATATAGAAGCGTGGCTATATCCTCCGGCGTGGACTCTGCCGCACGGCGGTCAACCTCTGCCCTACACTCTTCTGTGGCGGCCTTTCCCAGCTCCATGAGGGAATCAAAGCTCATCACCCTGGTGTCATTATGAGCATCTGCGGCATTCTTATCATAGCAAACTATGAATTCCAGATTCTCCAGACGGTCAGCAAGACCCAGAACCGTTTCCAGGCGCTGAGCATTATCAGTCATTATCAATCTGGCCCCGGAGTCACGCAAGATAAACTCCACCTGCTCAGGACTGGACGTACTGTATATTGAAGCCGTTATTATACGATTACGGAAGCATGCAAAATCGCCCGTCAGAATCTGAGGACAGTTGGCGGCAAAAACAGCCACCATTTCCTGAGGACGCAGGCCCAGGGTTTCCAGTCCGCAGGCCACCATATCCACGTCGCTGCTGAATGCAGTCCATGTAGTGGGCATCCATTTTCCTTCCCCGTCATTGCGGTAGCTGAAAGCTTCACGCTCTCCATAAGCTGCTGCCTGCTTCAGGGTTAGATTCGTTAATATATTAGTCATAAATACGTTTTAAACCGGTTGCATCCATATGGATTATACCCGGGATTTGGTTCCCAAAGGGCACACTAATACCACAAAGGTATAATCTTACCTTAAATCATAAACGCCCCGGCCGCTAAAATCACGCAGATGTTAACAAGTTTTGCAGTACTGCACACTTAGTGTTAATATTAGTTAACAGTCCCTACTTCTCTCCGTCTTATCATGCTTTATGGCCAAATCCTATACCAGTCCGGCTGTAGTTAGACTTCCTTACACAAGCAGTATCTTTTCAAAGTCATTATGCACCCACAGGAATGAATGTAAAAAAAATGCCTCACTTGGGGAAGTGAAGCATCTGTAAAGGTAGCCCATAGGAGAATCGAACTCCTCTTTCAAGAATGAAAATCTTGCGTCCTAGCCGATAGACGAATGGGCCCTCAAAATCTCTTTTTAAAGCTTTCCTGTTTATTTCCGGAACGTGCTATCTGACAACCGGAGACACGCCTCCTGAAAATAAAGTTCCTGAAAGGGACAGCTTACGCCAGCTTTGCAATGTGGTGAGCCAGCTTGCTCTTCAGATTAGCAGCCTTGTTCTTAGAGATAGCTTTCTTTGAAGCCAGGCGGTCAAGCATTGCGCTTACTGTGCGCAGTTTAGCCTCTGCTTCTGCCTTATCAGTAAGTTTGCGCAGGTTACGTACAGCATTGCGGGCTGTCTTGGCATAGTAACGGTTACGCAGGCGGCGGGTCTCTGTCTGGCGGATACGCTTTTCTGATGACTTATGGTTTGCCATAATATTCTTTTGTGATGTTTAATTCATTATTATTGTAGCCCATAGGAGAATCGAACTCCTCTTTCAAGAATGAAAATCTTGCGTCCTAGCCGATAGACGAATGGGCCTTAAACCCTTTCACTTGGAAAGCGAGTGCAAATATAGGCCCTTTTTTCCATACGTGCAAGAATTTTCATCAAAAACACTCTCCACTCTGATAATTTTAGATTTTTTTAGTAATTTTATACCGGGTAAACCGTTATTGTTAGCATGAATCAGACTTTACACTGCATAGCTTTGCGCTCCATTGCTCATTCGGACTCCCAATATATTTTAAGCGTATGGAGTGCGGAAGCGGGGCTTATTTCAGTGTCAGTCCCGGCTGCCCACACTCCTGCCGCAAGACGCATTCGCGCTCTCACAATGCCCCTGAGTATGTTTGAGGCTGTGACTTCCGGCCCCCAGACCAGACCCATAAAAAGGCTCAAAGACTACAAGCCTTGGCGAATGACCTCCACCCTATCCTCTGACATAAGCCGCCTGATAACAGCTGAGTTCCTCACTGACTGGCTTGAAGCCGTGCTGCGTCATGCTCCTCAGGACACACTGTTCACTGACTTCCTTGCAGAAGGTCTGGTAATCCTGAATCTTATCCCGCCCGCTGACGTGATGACAGCAGCCCTGTGGATTATGTTCCGGCTCACACATTTTTACGGGATTATGCCTGACCTGAGCCGGGAGGGTGACTACCTCAGCATTCCGGACGGATACATAATGCGCACAGCTCCGGCCAGTGGAATATTCTTCACCGGGGCTGATTTGGAGCTCTTACGCCGCCTGGGAAAAATGGAAATATCCACTTCCCACGGAGCATTCTCACGGACTGAACGCAGACGCCTCATTGACATCCTGCTTACATATTACACCGCACACCACATCCCGTGCCTTAACCTCAGGGCCCTGGAGACGCTGGATAATATATCAGCCTGACAGATTTTCAAAAAAAAATCAATAAATTTGCACTCAGAATATGGGTCGGCTCCTTTCCATAGATTTCGGGCGCAAGCGCTGCGGCATTGCAGTCACAGACAGCCTGCGTATAGTGGCCAACGGTCTTACCACCGTGGCCACTAATGACCTTATTGCATACATTAAACAGTATATGGAGGCCACTGAAGTCAGCGCCGTAATTGTGGGCCATCCCACCACCATGAAAGGAGAGGACTCTGAGTCCATGCGCTATCTCACTCCTGTCATAAACCGCCTCAGAAAAGAGATAAATCCCTGTCCGGTAATATTCTTTGATGAGCGCTTCACTTCCGTACTGGCTCACAGAGCCATGATAGACGGCGGAATGAAGAAAATGGCACGCCGCGACAAGGCCATTGTGGATGAAATCAGCGCCGCCATAATCCTTAACGACTTCCTTCAGAGCCGCGAGTACTCCACTTGGCAAAACTCCATGAAAAAATAAATTAACACATCATATATGAAACTTCCCGTTTACCTTTACGGACATCCTGTCCTCCGTGCTGAAAACGCACCTCTCACCCCTGATTATCCGGAGCTGAAGGGGCTTATCTCAGCCATGTTTGACGCCATGTATGTCAGCGAGGGCGTGGGCCTTGCAGCACCCCAGATTGGCAAGAACATACGTCTGGTGGTCATAGACGGCAGTCCCGTGGCTGACATTTACCCTGAGTGCGCTGACAGCAAGATGGTCCTCATAAATCCGGAGATTACCATTCTGGACGGCGAACCCGTTTCACGGCCCGAAGGCTGCCTGAGCCTTCCCGGCATAAATGAGAACGTCAAGCGCACTGAACACATAATGCTCAGATGGCTGGATGAGGACTTTAACAGCCATGAGAAGGAAATCTCAGGCTTCCTGGCACGCATTGTGCAGCATGAATGTGACCATCTGGAGGGCAAGGTGTTCATTGACCACATCTCGCCCATCCGCAAGCAGCTCATTAAAGCCAAACTGAACAATATTGTAACCGGACGCACACGGGTGGATTACCCCGTAAGATACGCCCGTAAACCCCGTTAATACATCACACATGGCTGACGATAAGAAAATTATATTCTCCATGGTGGGTGTCTCCAAGACATACCCCCCGCAGAAACAGGTTCTCAAGAATATTTACCTCTCCTTCTTTTACGGTGCCAAGATTGGTATCATAGGCCTCAACGGCTCAGGTAAATCATCCCTCCTTAAAATCATAGCCGGCCTGGACCATGACCACCAGGGAGAAGTGGTATTCTCCCCCGGATACTCCGTGGGATATCTTGAACAGGACCCACAGCTTGACCCTGACAAAACCGTTATAGAAGTGGTGCGTGAAGGCGTGCAGCCCATAATGGACCTGCTGGCAGAATTTGACAGCGTGAACCTTGCCTTCTCAGACCCGGATGTCCTGGAAGACCCGGATAAGATGGATGCCCTCATTGCGCGTCAGGCTGAACTTCAGGACAAGCTGGATGCCGCAGACGCATGGAATATTGACTCTAAACTTGAGCGGGCCATGGATGCGCTTCAGTGTCCGCCCGATGACCAGAAGATTTCAACCCTCTCAGGTGGTGAACGCCGCCGTGTGGCTCTCTGCCGCCTGCTCTTACAGCAGCCTGACATACTCCTGCTGGATGAGCCCACAAACCACCTGGATGCTGAATCCATTGACTGGCTGGAACAGCACCTGCAGCAGTATCCCGGTACCGTCATTGCCATTACACATGACCGCTACTTCCTGGATCACGTGGCAGGATGGATTCTGGAACTGGACCGCGGCGAAGGTATTCCCTGGCAGGGCAACTACTCCTCATGGCTGGAGCAGAAAACCAAGCGCATGGCACTGGAAGAAAAACAGGCCAGCAAGCGACGCAAGACTCTGGAGCGTGAACTGGAATGGGTACGTATGGCACCCAAAGCCCGTCAGGCTAAAGGCAAGGCCCGTCTGTCAAACTATGACCGCCTCCTGAATGAGGATCAGAAGCAAAAAGAAGAACGTCTGGAGATTTTCATTCCCAACGGTCCCCGTCTGGGTAACAAAGTTATTGAAGCCACAGAGCTGAGCAAGGCTTTTGGACACAAACAGCTTTTCAAAGACCTCAGTTTCAGCCTCCCGCCCAACGGCATAGTAGGCGTCATCGGTCCCAACGGCGCCGGCAAGACCACACTCTTCAAGCTCATCATGGGCATGGAGAAGCCTGATGCCGGCTCATTTGACGTAGGCGAGACCGTAAAAATTGCTTATGTTGACCAGACACACCATGACCTCCTGCCGGAAAAGACCGTCTACGAGGTTATAAGTCAGGGCGTGGAAAGTTTCCGCATGGGAGGCCGTGATGTCAACGCACGCGCTTACCTCTCTAAATTCAACTTCACCGGCGCTGACCAGGAGAAGAAAATAGGAGTGCTCTCAGGAGGTGAACGCAATCGTCTCCACCTGGCCATGGCACTGAAGGAGGAGGGCAATGTCCTGCTTCTGGACGAGCCCACCAACGACATTGACGTTAACACCCTGCGAGCTCTTGAAGAAGGTCTTGATGACTTTGCCGGCTGCGCCGTGGTTGTGAGTCACGACCGCTGGTTCCTGGACCGCATCTGCACCCATATCCTCTCTTTTGAAGGTGACGGCAACGTGGTGTTCTATGAAGGCTCTTACTCTGACTATGAGGACTTCAAGCGCGAACATAACGGAGGCAAAGAACCCCCGCGCCGCCGCTACCGCAAGCTTATGGAATAAATCCCCGGGGAGCATAAAGGTCTTTATCCACCTTATGCCTTGAAATAGAATGATATAATATCACAGAGGGCGCTTCAGAATACTGTCTGAAACGCCCTCTGCGATATTAGACCGCTTGAGAAAAAACTCGTGAAGCTGTCATTCTTCTCTATGCGGAAGCACCAATGTTATAATGGTGCCGTCACACAATTCTCCGTCACATTTAACCCAGCGAGTAACCTCTTTCTTATTGATGTCAATAACCTTGTTATAAATCTGTATGTGGTAAGTTTTGTCAAGCTCGGGTATAGTAAAAAGCACATCAATATCCAAATCTCTCTCTCCTGTGAAATGACCGAAACGTAAGACGGTAGTAGAAAAATCAGGGATTACAGTTACACCTGAGGCAGAATCACCCTTTATATACTCACACTCAGTATACTCATAAAGCCCCGCATATGTTGGGGTATAGCTACGGCTGTTTTTCTGTAACGCCTGATCTCCGTAATCTGCCCATAAAGCCATCTCTATCTGCCCGTTATATTCAGCCCACATTTCGGCTCCATACCAGTTCCCGGGCACATTGGGATCCAGAAGATTATTACCCTCTGCATCCACAATCTTTATTTCCGGAATTATGACATCTGACGGAATAGGAAGCGGTTCATTCTTTTCATCATCTCCACATGCCGTTAAAAGAGAACCGGAAACTAATAAAAGCAACAAATATAAGCTTTTCTTAAACGAAATGGTATTTGATCTCATGAGGTTTATATTAGAAATTTAACAATCATCACTGCAAAAATAACACCTTCCCACAAATTCACAGACATTCTTTAAATATTATTTTTCGCCGAACGCCACTGAGCATATGCCTTACGGTGCTGAAGATAATACTCATCATCCTGATGTGCGTATGCCTCACGCTCAAAAGAAATGGCTTTATAGGCCGCAAAGTTATTGAAACGGTGCCTCAGCAGCTGCCATACCCACTCCAGCAGATACATAAGATAAAAGAACACATATCCCAGTTCCAGCATCTGACGGCTGTGAATGGTCTCATGCCGCAGCATACTCTCTGACGGCTTATGCGGACGCTTGATAAAGCACAGCCCCAGGATGTTTATGGCTGCAAAGCGCCTCCCCGGTGGAAGCCAGCGGTTATAAATCACCCTCATGCGTGACGCAGATAGGCGTACCCGAAACGCGCTGCTGCCGCGCGGTCCAGTTCCTCACGCGCCTCCGGCGGAGCTATGGAGATAAGAAGCCGCGCCCGTTCAGCATAATTCCGGCCACGCAGGTTCACGGCACCATACTCCGTTACCACATACTGGGTCTGGAAACGCGTTGTCACCACACCGGCACCGTCAGTTAGCAGAGCCTTGATTTTAGACTGTCCGCGTGAGGTTGACGCCAGCATGGCAAGGAATGACATACCCCCCTGCGAGCGTTGTGAGCCATAAACAAAGTCATGCTGGCCCCCTATTCCTGAATACAGACGCGTCCCTATGGAGTCAGCGCACACCTGCCCTGTCAGATCTATCTCCAGGCACGAGTTAATGGACACCACCTTATCATTCTGTGCTATGATAAAGGGGTCGTTGGTCCACGCCACATCACGCAGGATAATATCCTTGTTATAATTCATGAAATCATACAGCCGGCGTGAACCCAGAGCCAGGGAGGCCACACTCTTGCCGGGTTCTATCTTCTTGCGGCTGTTGTCTATCACCCCGCTCTCTATCAGAGGCAGCACACCGTCAGTCATGGCTTCTGTATGCAGGCCCAGATGTTTGTGGTCACGCAGTCCCTGAAGCACCGCATTAGGAATCCCCCCCACCCCTATCTGGAGACAGGCCCCGTCAGGGATAAGATCCGCAATATATGAGCCTATACGCAACTCCGCCTCAGTGGGAACCGGCGTTGGAACTTCCACCAGCGGGTCATTCACGCGCACTGCAGCAGCCAGACGTGATATGTGTATTACAGGGTCACCGTAGCTGAACGGCATCTGTGGGTTAATCTGCGCTATAATGGTCTTCCCACATTCAACAGCAGAGGTTGCCAGGTCAGCGCTTACACCAAAGGACACAAACCCGTTTTCATCAGGCTCTGAGCAGTTCAGGAACACTACATCCACCGGACAAGTCCCGTCACGGAACAGTGCCGGAACCTCGCCCAGAAAGCGCGGAATCACGCTGCCGTAACCACGCGCTATATACTCCCTGACAGAATTAGAGATAAAAAATGAGTCAACAAAGAATGAGCCCTCACATTCAGGGCTGGTGAAAGCAGCCGGGCCCTTGGCAACAGCAAAGGCACAGTAAATGGTCACATTCTTCAGCTCCGGCGCACGGCGCGCCAGTGCGTCACAGAGGGTTTCTGGTATGGAGGTACTGCCCTGAACGTATACGTGGTCGCCTGACCGTACAAGCTTTACAGCCTCATCTGCTGTCACAAATTTAGGTTCCATGGTCCGGAGTATGTATTAACTTTTAAGAGGATTATTGGCTCTGAACTGATCCAGACGTTTTTCCAGACGGTCAAACTGCACTTGGTCAGTAAGCAGGGGAACACACACGCGAACGCCCTGCTGGCGGCTGCCGGTGGACTTCAGCGATATGGCACTGATACCGTGACGCATCAGTTCCTTCTGAAGCTCAGCCCCGGTCATACCACCGTAAGCCAGCGTAAAGAAAAAGCCGTCACCTATGGGCTCCCTGCCGTCATGGGAATAAAGGATATTGAAACCGTTACGTAAAAATATATCCTTAGCTATGGCCGCACGGCGCCCGTACTCACTGCAGTCATTGACAAAGTCAAGACTACCCTCCACAGCCGCGCGGAACATTGCCGCCAGGGCGTACTGCGCAGAGTGTGTCACGCCGGAAGAAAGGGCATACAGGGCCCCGAAAGTAAAGGCATCCAGGAATGAGGGGACACCATAGAAATCACGGAAGAAATCATACTTGCGGTCAGCCACAGCCGGACTCATGGCCACCACAGCCACACGCTGCCCGGCATAGCTGAAAATCTTGGATGCTGACAGCAGCAGAATATAATTATCAGTATATCTTGCCACGGTGGGTATGAAAGGCGCCACACCCGGCATGCCGTAGCGCTTGCGGAAATCCATGCCCATATACGCATGGTCCTCTATCACTGTCACGTCATATTTTGTGGCCATGCGGCCTATAATCTCAAGCTCCTGCTCAGTCATATTGGTCCAGGCCGGATTATTTGGCGTACTGTATATCATGGCGCTGATGTTACCCTTGCTCAGAATTCGCTCCAGCTCTGCTTCCATGGCCGCGCCACGATATGCGTATATGTCCATGGATACCTGTTCCAGCCCCAGCACAAAAGCCTGATTATGCTGTGCCGGGAATCCGGGGTCCATGAAAAGTATTCCTCGCTTTCCGGGCTCCCGCTGGCCCATCAGCATCAGCGTGGCAAAACAGCCCTGCATGGAACCTACGGTGGGCACTATACACCGTGCCGGGATATTGACATTCATGAATGAGTGCAGGAAAGCCTCTGCGGCAGCCTTCAGTTCCGGCATTCCTGAGATATTGGGATAAGTATTCGCAATCCCTTTCCGGAGAGCTTCTATCTCCGCCCGGACACCAACCTCACAGGCAGGCAGTCCGGGATTTCCCAGTTCAAGATGAATCACGGGCTCGCCGCTTAAACCTTCAACCATATTTGACACCGCCACAATCTGACGTATTGTTGCATTATCTACATCAGTGATATTCAGGCGGCCTAATACCTCTTCAAGCTGTTCTTGGCTCAGAGGAAGAGTAGAAACATTCATATAGTAGAGTACAGAGAGTTAGTAAGAGCCATAAAGATACAAAAAATATTATCCACACAACAAACTTCCCCCGCAAAAGCCACAAAAAAATGGCGGGCACCGTATCTTTTCACGGTGCCCGCCACCTTATGTCAGAGCAGTTCCCTTATTACTTCTTGACCATGGTCAGAGTGTAAGGATTCATGCTGAAGTCAACGGTAATGTCATAAGTACCCTGTTCAGCAATCAGGTTACCACCCTTGTAAACGATGGTCTGAGTCTGCTGAGCGGGACCTTCCTGTACACCGCCGAAGTCAATATCCCAGCTGTGGTTGGTGTTAATCTTGAACATACCGTTCAGCTCAACAGTGCCCTTCCATACCTTGGCAGCTGCGCTTGAAGGAGTAAGTTCAAATGCCTCTTTCTCATTCCAGCCGTTGAATTCACCCACAACGCTTACGCTTTCAAGGTGAGTAATCTTGTACTGCAGAGCCACCAGATTAACGTCAATCCAGTAAATACCGCGGACGCTTACAGGCATTGCTATAGTTCCCTCTGCTGCGCTGCTGAGGTTACCAACAGTTACCAGACCGTCCACAATGGGTTCTTCCTTAGAGTTCATCTTGAACTGCAGGCCGTGGGTGTTAGCCTCAGCAAACAGCCACCACTGACGGTTAAGACCGGCAACACCGGTGTAGTTGATATAGTTGGTTGTACCCAGAGTAGGCATCTTGGTGAAGTCAGTCTGTGATGTACCGTTACCGGCAACCCACAGATGCTCAATAGCCAGAGTAACATCATATGTCATCTCCTCCATGTTTACAGTCATCAGGTAAGGAGAAGCGGCGGTGATTACACCTGCGCGGTCCTTGCCTTCAGCTGCAATCAGGGCACCCTTGTTTGCGTTATCCTGTGAGGGAAGAGCGCCGAAAGAGTTATCAAGATTACCGGCAGTTACGCTTGAAGCGGGAATAACCTTCCACTCAAAGCCTTCTGCTGCCTGGGCCTCTGTTACTTCAAATTTACCAACGAATACAGGCACGTCATATACGCTGTACTCAGGCTGTGAGGGCTGCAGGAGGATACCGCTGGTAACATCCCAGTTATTGAAGCTGCCCACCATATAGTAGCTCTCTTCAATCACCGTACGCGGGTTCATGGGAGTAACCTCATAGTTAAATGCTGCATATGCGCCGTCACCTAACTGAATCTTGCTGTTACCGTAAACCGCGTAAGCAAAGAAACGGGTGGCAACTTCCAGAGTTGACGGGTCACGAGTGATGGCACTCTGGATGGCACCGTTGAAAGTGTCCGGGTTAACATAGATGATATTGTCCACAATAGTGGTGGGGATAGTGATACCGCCGGCATAGGTGTCATCCTTAGCCACCTGCATCTCTATTACCAGCTCATACAGATCAGGGAAATCCACTAATTTGGAAATTTCAGCCATGGGGATATTCTCTACCACATCATTATACTTCTGTACGTTGATGATGGCGTCACCCTGGGTCAGCTCCAGACCGTCAGAGTTAAAACTGGGGAGCTGAGGATTTTCCTGGCCGGGAGGGTTGGGCAGATCGAAATTATCACAGCTGACAAATCCGAGGCTCAGGGCAATCCCGCAGAAAAGTGCTATTTTTTTCATATTTATCTCTGAAAAATAAGTGTTAATTGTTAAAGCGCCGTGCCCCGCGGGTTGCCCCTGACGGGGCACGGTGAAATTATTTGCTTATGCGGGATTATTCTGCATTCCAGACGGGCTGCCAGGTCTTGCCGTCAGCTCCTAACTCCAGTGTTACATCCCATACGCCGTACTTAGCCCAGGTCTGCATGCTCTGAGTGCTGAGTACCATGGTCATGGGTGTAGCCTCTGCGTTCCATACGCCCCAGTTACCCTGACCGTTAACTGCCGGGCCCTGGAATGTTCCGTCCACGAAATCATTGGTGATATCCAGTACAAAGAAGTTTGCAGGATCTGAACCCACCTGTGCGCTCAGTTCATCCCAGCCCAGAAGCTCAAGGAAGAAACGCCACTGTGAGCAGTCATCCACGCTGCTCTGTACATCACCGTTACCGGCGCGAAGCATGAATGAGCCAGCAAATACCTTGCTGCCAATCACGGGCTCTATCAGCTTGAAGTTCTCGTAATCAGCTGCGTTAGCTGCAGAAGGTGCAAGGAAGTTGTTCTCTGCTGATCCGTCAAGTGTTGAAACGTGACCCGCAATGTATACCCATGCTGCAGTGGGAACTGCATACTGCACCTGAACCTTGTTGTAAGAAACAACATTGTTAGATACTATTTCGCTACCGGCTACACCGTCAATATCACAGATACCACGGAAGTAAACCTTGGTCATATAGGGGTCCTGACCGGCGGCTTCCTGAGCTGCTACGTAAGCATCCCAAGCCTCGGGTGAATCCACGCCTAAAAGGGCGCACAGTGAAGTGGCCAGGTCATAGGTACGGAAGCTCATCTTGGCATTGTGAACATCCTGGTTCTCAAGATTCACAAACTCGCCTTCAGTGAATTCAGGCTTCAGTGAAACCTGAACATTGTAGTTACAGATGGCTGAGTAGCCGTAATCAGGCTGTGATGCTGTGATAACAAATGTGGACTTGTCTTCCATGTTATCAGTAGTAGCCAGATACTGGTTATTCAGCGCGGGCTCATTGATTGTGAAGGTGGTGGGAGCCTTGTAAACGGGCTCTTTGTCATCCTCACAGCTGGTGAATGCTGCACATACAGCAACCCCGGCCAGAATATATGCTAATTTATTCATTTTAAACTGTTTCAAAACGGGTTAAGAAATTATTAATAACCGGGGTTCTGCTTGTAACCTGAAGATGACAGGATACGGCTGGGCAGCGGGTAGAGTTTTGTGTACTCGGGGAGGTTGGTACCCTGACGTACACCACCCTTCCAGGCCCAGTTGTAACCGTTGGTCCACTGGCCGTAACGGATAAGGTCAGTACGGCGGGTCAGTTCCTGATACAGCTCGCGGCAGCGCTCGTCACGTAGTGCGGTAAGGCTCAGTGAGCTCAGCTCACCCAGGCCGGCACGGGTGCGGGTAAGGTTAACATACTCCAGGGCCTTGTTCATGTCACCGCCCTGAGCCATGATGGCCTCTGCTGCTGACAGGTAGATTTCTGCCAGACGAATCATGGCGTAGTCACCGCCAACACACTCGTCAGTGCTTACGGCTGCAGATCCGGCAACGTCTATTGAACCGTCGTCATTGTAAACAAAGTTGTTATACTTGGGAGTTACATAACCGTTAGTTCCCCAGTAATCACCGGTCAGTGATATATTATCATTTGCAAAACCGAACTTAGAAGTACACCAGTTGTCTGTACGATGGTCCTTGGAGATAGACTGCTTGTCATCCTCCCAGTCAAACTTGTTTACAAATTCCTCGCGGGCTACCATACACTTCCAGCCGTTACCCACATTATACCACTGCTGTGAGATGTGAGCTGTCTGAGCGGGGTCAAATGAATAATCTACACCGTTGAATGTGTAATCAGCCTTAGTTTTCCATGCCGCATCCTTCAGAACTGCATTATAGTTTTCAACTGCTGCGTCATAAGCCTCCTGAGTTGCGTAATCTGAACGCACGGGAGCCTTGGTGGTAACCTCAACACCGTTAGTACCTACCCAACCCAGAATCATGAAAGTAGCGCCCTGGTAAGAAGTAAGTTCCACACGGTTCTGGGGAAGAGCCCAGATGATTTCATTCACGTCACTCTTAAGAGCGGGACCATTTGATGCATTGCTGAACTGGTCATTGTTATACGCAAACAGCATCTGATAGTGGGGAGCAAGACCTGAGTTCTTGAAACCACCCTTACCCAGACGGGCAATGATGTTGTTAGCGTGACTCAGACACTTGTCATACATGGGAGTGCCGGTGTAAACCTGAGCGTTAAGATAGAACTTAACCAGCAGCGCCTCAGCAACGTCCTTGCCAACAAAGCCATAGAAAGGTTTTTCAGGACCGTTCCAGCTGGCAACTATACCTTCCAGTTCAGTGGTTACAATGTCAAACACTTCCTTACGGGTGCGCTGTGCGGGTATTGAACCGATGGCGTCATTCTCATCAGCATACCAGATGTCACCAAAGAGGTCAATCATGTAATAGTAACATGCGCTGCGCAGAATCTTACACTGAGTGATGTATGACTGAGCCAGCTTGCTCTGCTCCTCATTGAGTCCGTAAAGACCCTCATTAACAGTCTGGATGAACTGGTTACAGAGGGAGATGTTAATCATCAGACGGCTGTAGAAACCGAATACAGCATCAAGGTTAGAGGTTACGATACCTGAGTTAAGAGTACCGTAGCTCTCGGGGTCCCAAAGCCAGCAGGCCTCGTCAGTGGGCATTTCCTGTGCAATGAAAAGAGCACGCTGGAACGCAGCCATACCACCGTCAAAATACCATACGGGAGAATTGCCGTTGGCACCGTAAGTGGCAAACTGCAGATACACGTCAGCCAGCACACGGTTCATATATCCCTCAGGATCCTTCTGGAAATCACCCTGAGTGATGTCATTAGGGTTACTGGGAGTCTGGTCAAGATCATCCACACATGAGGTGGTAACGGTACCCAGGCCCAGCACTAACGCTAACGCTATGAATATATTTTTGATTGTTTTCATTTCTTATTTCTTTCAATATTATATTAGAAAGTTAATACTGCGCCCAGAGACACTGTGATAGGACGGGGATAGCAGTTGTTATCTATACCGCCGAATACCTCGGGATCAAGACCTTTGTACTTGGTGATGACAAAGGGATTCTGAACTGCACCGAAGACACGCAGATTGAGGTTGTCCTTGAACAGTCCGTCAAAGGTATAACCCAGTGTGATGTTGTCACAGCGTACAAATGAAGCGTTCTCTACAAAGTAGCTGCTGGCAGCAATCTGCTGGTCACCCTGATGGAAGAGGTAGCTGTCTGCAAGCAGGTTGCTTACCTGATACTGGGCGGCTGCTGAGTTATAAAGGCGTGAGTTACCGAAACGGGGGTTGTCATATACGTAGTTACCGAAGTTAGCACGCAGTACAATACCGAAGTCCCAGTTCTTGTAGCTTACATTGTTGTTCCAGGTCATGGTCACCTTGGGGTCCGGAGAGTGGAACATAATCAGGTCATCGTCATTGATAACGCCGTCACCGTTCTGGTCAACATACTGACCTTCCAGGGGATCACCGTTGGGCTGATAAACCTGCTCATAAACCATGTAAGTGAATGCGGGCTTACCCACAATGTGGTACTGGATATAACCGCCTGTACCTGAAGGTATGCCGGTTGCGGGCAGCTGAGTGGTGTTTGCGTCACCGGTCAGCTCTGTGATTTCATTCTTGTTGTAACCAATGTTCAGGCTGGTGGTCCAAATCCAGTCCTTGTTAACCACGGGCTTGGCACCGATGGTGAATTCAACACCGGTGTTGGTCATGGTACCAATGTTACGCTGCATGTAGTTACAAGTGTTGATACCGGGAACGGGCACTTCTGCCAGAAGGTCCTTGGTGTCACGCTTGTACCAGTCAGCGGCAAGTGTGATACGGTTGTCAAGGAACGCCAGGTCAAGACCTACGTTCCATGTGGTGGTCTCTTCCCACTTCAGCTCTGAGTTGAAGTTGTTGGGGTACAGAGGATTAATCCATGTTCCGTCACCGTTGGGGTTCAGGTAGTGGAAACCGTTCTGGTAAGAGTTAGTATAGATAGGCATGTAGGGGAAGTAGCTGTTGATGTCCTGCTGACCGGTAACGCCCCAGCCCAGACGCAACTTAGCCTCGTTAACCACGTTACGTACATTTTCCATAAAGCTCATGCCGGTAATCTTCCAGCCAAGAGCCAGTGAGGGGAACAGACCCCAGCGGTTATCCTTGCTGAAGCGTGAGGTTCCGTCATCACGGAGTGTGAAGGTTAACAGATATGTATCATCAAATGTATAGTTCAAACGACCGAAGAATGAGAGCAGCTGCAGGTTGTTAGCCTCAATTGACATGGGAGCGTTCTCGTAAGAGTGACCCACGTGAGCCTCAGTGGCGGGATCCAGTTGAAGCAGGTAACCGTTAGCGTTGTAAATCTTGGTCCAGTCATTGTTGTAGCCCAGTGTAGAGATTACAGTGTTGCTGCGTGAATGATAGTCAAAGTGCTGCCACTCATAACCTGCCATTACATTCAGGTTTGACTTGATGGCCTCAAAATCCTTAACATAATTCAGGTAAGCACTCAGCATGGTGTTGCGCTGCAGGCGATACCAGTCATTGTGCTCGCCGGCACCATCCTTATAGTTGCTGCGCCATGCCATGATAGAGTTCTGGGCAATGTCAGTGGTAGAGCTGTTCTTTGATACCTGATAACCAAGGTTCAGGTTAACGTGCAGTTCGGGGAGGAAATGCAGGGCGTAATCCAGCTGCAGGTTACCGGTTGAAGAGTAAACGGTACCTACATACTTGCGGTCCTTCAGCAGCTGTACGGGGTTCTGTGATGCGTTGGGCTCGGGTGAACCTGTTGTCTGAGTCACGTTATAGTAACCGTTATACATACTTTTGCCGGCCAGGCTGCCTTCTGCCATGGGATAGTCAAACATCACGGGCAGTGTGGGGCTCATGGCAATAGCACCGCCTATGGCGCCCATGTCAGCTTCCTGGCTGCGGATGTATGTACCCTGTACGTTAGCGTTAACAGTCAGCTTGTCATCAAAGAATTTGGGTGACAGGTTGAAACCTACAGTGGCACGCTGCATGCCTGAAGTCTTCATGATACCCTGGTTGTCAGTATATGAACCGTTCACACGGTAGGGAAGGAAACCTACTGAACCACCCACTGACAGGCTGTAGTCATGAGAGAATGAAGTGCGGAGTACTTCCTTCTGCCAGTTAGTGTTGTACATGGGTTTGCCGTCAACGTCAAACTGGTTTACCATCATCTTTGCACGGTCAGTACCATACTCATTGATAACAGCGTGGAGCTGGTCAGCATCCATCATGTTCAGAGTCTTACGTGCAGTATTGATGTGCCAGTTGGCGGCAAAGTTAACCTGAGGACGTCCCTTCTGGCCCTTCTTGGTGGTGATGATGATCACACCGTTTGATGCGCGGCTACCGTAGATGGCGGTTGCTGATGCGTCCTTAAGAATGGTCATTGACTCAATGTTCTGGGGATTAACCATGGTAAGAGCGTTGGTACCGCCTGCGTTACCCTGGTCAGTCTGGGGCACACCGTCAATCACAATAAGGGGGTTGTTGTTTGCTGAAAGTGAAGAACCACCACGGATACGGATAGTTGCACCACCGGTGGGGTTACCACCGTCTGTTGTTACAACCACACCGGGGCTGGCTCCCACCAGGAGGTCCTGAGCTGAGGTTGCTATACCGGCTTCAATATCGTCAGGCTTCACAAGAGCCACTGAACCGGTTGCGTCACTTTTCTTTACAGCACCGTAACCCACAACAACAAAGTCCTGAAGGGTTACAGCGTCTGTGGTCAGATGCACGTCAATTGTGCTGCGACCATCTACTGCAATGGTCTGGGTTGTATAACCCACGTAAGAGAAAACAAGAGTTGCGTTAGGCGCTACCTCAATTTTGTAGAAGCCGTCTATGTCAGTCGACACACCTACATTTGTGAGGCCCTGTACCATTACGGAAGCTCCGATGGCAGGTTCACCGTCCGGTTCATAAACTGTACCGCTTACGGTGATCTTTTGCGCTAAAGCAGGAAAAGTCAAGCTTAGCACCATTACAAGGGCAAGCCAGGCTTTCCGATTCATTTGAAAACAAATGTTCTTCATGCAAGGAGTTGGTTTAAAAGTTAACTGAATTTATTTATGTAATTATTTTAGTCTTTTCTGTCAGTACCGTTCCACACGTACACATGTCGGCTACGGCTTCTTTTCAGAGGCTCTGCACACAAGACATATCAGACTCAAGCCTGACTCAATAAGTGAAGTAGACGGCATTAGTGATTTTAAGGCGCTGTTT
This sequence comes from uncultured Porphyromonadaceae bacterium, assembly GCA_947175205.1. Taxonomy (GTDB): domain Bacteria; phylum Bacteroidota; class Bacteroidia; order Bacteroidales; family Muribaculaceae; genus CAG-873. The sequence continues at coordinate 30,577 of CAMWLS010000024.1, forward strand.
TTCAGCAGTTAACAGTTTCTTGGTATTAATTTTAAGTAAGCATAAAAAAATTTTTATACACCCGTACACAGCGGTAAGCCCCGCTGGCAGGCGCATTTTGGTTACAAATTAAAGCATTTTTTTTGACTTTAAACTTATTTAAGGAGTCAAAAAGCGGAAAATACAAAGTTTTAACAAAGTAGTGTTAAATGTTAAAATTAAAATTAACACCCCCTCACCCTTTCTCTGACACTTCAGAAACCCACTTTAAAATTTTGCTGCGGGAGGTGCCGCAAAGCAACATAGATAAGCATATCACGGCAGTTGTCAAAAATCATCCCATATCCGCAGCCGGCAGCGCGCCTCTTGACTGCGGCACGCATGACTTCAGTGGGATGCAAGAGGATAATATGTCCGCTGTCCTTAACATCACTGATATCCTTAAGCGCGGCCGTCCTGTCAGCCACCACCAGCAGTCCACACCGCGGCTCATAACCCATGCGCGCGGCAGCCGCAGTGTCACGGCTCGCCGCCAGCGCATCAGCTCCCACCGCAAGCCGGACACTCTCAGGTCTCAGCGCAAGGAGCACTCTGTAAAGCGTACGCCATCTCTTGCCACGCGGCAGGGACGCATACGCATAGTAGCCCGCACTCTCATGCAGGGTGCGCGTTATGAACTCATAAGCAAAGGGTGAGTGAATCCCAAATCCGCGGCTGTGCCGCAGAAGCGTCCACTGACGCCCCACGGCTCGCAACGGTCTAACACAGTGGGCTAACTTCCCGGACATCACTTCACTTCTTGGGATGACACAGCGGACGCACAGCCATGAAGAGCGCGCACAGTACCAGCAGATACATAAGCGTCACGGCTCCATAAGCCACGGCAGCAGTGGTATGCAGGGAATCGGGATCAAAAACAAGTTCCACCTTATGCTTGCCGGCAGGCACACGGAGAGCGCGCAGGATGTAATTCACGCGGCCCAGAGTAGCGGGAGTGTCATCCACAGTGGCCTTCCACCCCCAGGGAAAGTAAACTTCTGAGAACACAACCACTCCGCCGTCCGGGCTGTCAACGGTATAGTCCAGCTTATTCGGGGTATAACTGTCCAGCTTCACGGTGCCAAGGGCGGCTGATGCAGGAATGTCTGTTCCCAAGATCTCCTTAAATTTCTCATCAGCTACCGCGCTTATCTGAGGCTGCAGACTGTCAAGGGAGGCAAACTCAGCATCGGCACCTGCCACATAATCTATATTTTCCACAAACCAGCCGTTTCCACAGGCTTCGTAATTCCGCATCACGGCAGGTTTTCCGTTACCATCCCGTGTAATGAGATAACGCACATTAAGCATATCCATCACAGGCCAGGCTGTGAGCTTCTGGCGGGTCAGCAAATCATTTACACGGCTCAGTTTGGCTGCATGGTAACCGCCTAACATCTTATGATGATAAGAACGGCGGGCATCACTGAAATTAATCAGATCAGCCACACGATAATCCGGGTCAGTATCCTTGAGTATTTCCTTATCCACCTCATCAGGAGCATACGGGTCAGCGTATGCGGTGTCTATGACTGAGGTGAAGCTTGCGGCGTTAATATAACGCTTATCCACCACGTAAAGGTCCACCAGAACCATTCCACCAATAGCCGTCAGCGCAGCCCAGCGTCTCAGACGCCCATAAGCATAACCCACCAGCACCAGTGCACTGAAAAGAACAAAGAACAGTGATCGCATACTGTCAGAGCGCACCATGCCCAGGCGTATTTCAGAGGCAGCCTCAACAGTCTTGGTATGCTCCGCCTCAAGCTCAAGCATTACTGAACGCTGTTCCTGTTCAGTGTAATTCATGGCAGCAAGCTGCGCGGCATAAGATTTTTTCATGGTGTTATAGTACTCATCCAGCTGTGACAGCTCTGACTCCGGCAGGGGATCAGCCAGGGCATCAGGCTTCACCATACCCGCAAAAGCCAGCAGCGCGGGCAAACCAAAGGCCAGCCCGAACCATCCCAGCTCTCTGCGCTGCGGTCTGCTGTCACAGTAACGCTCACAGAACTGCTCCAGCCCCATTACCGCCAACAGCGGTATGGTAAATTCCGCTATAACCAAAATACTTTCCACCGCTCTGAACTTGCTGTACATGGGGAAATGGTCCACCATCCATCGGCTTGGCGCATCACAGTTATAGCCCAGAGACAGCAGAATACTGAAGAAAGTAAGCCCCACCAGGACCCACTTGAGAGGTCCGCGCACGGTGAAGCAGCCAAGCAGAGCCAGCGCAAGTATCACAGCTCCCACATACACGGGACCGTTGGTGCCCTCTGAGTCATTGAAATACTGTGGAAGTTGTGTAAGCAGGGGCAGTTCCTGAGCCGCGGCGGCAGCCTCATCACTAACCTTGTCCAGAGATGCAAGCTCATTCTGACCATGGTTAATATAAATAGTGGCTCCTCCACGCACATTGGGTATGAGCAGTGACATAAGCTCCCCCTTGCCATAGCTGTATGCCACTATAGCGTCATAGGCCATACCGTCAGTGGCGGAGGCACTCCCGGCAGATGACAGCTCAGAGGGCGCACGCTGGGTCTCCTTGGCATAAAGATAGGTATTATACAGGGAGGGCAGGTTGGCGGCCACGGCCAGTATAACTGCTCCGGCACACACTGCGGTGGCAGTCCACCAGCGGCGCATGCGGTGCTCACGGAAAGCAGTCCAGAGATAGGCCAGGGCAAATCCGGCCATTACAAAGGCAAAATAATACGTCATCTGCGGATGATTGGCATTCAGCTGCAGCGTACAGAAGAGTGACATCATGGCCGCACCGGCAATATAGCGCCCGCGGTAAGCCAGCACCAGACCGCCTATTGTGGGAGGCACATAGGAGAGGGTTACAAACTTCCAGATATGCCCGGCCCCTATTATAATAATGTAATAACTGCTGAAACCCCATGCCAGCGCCCCTATCAGTGCGTAGTACCAGCGCATGCGCATGGCTGTAAGCAGAATCAGGAAGCCCAGCATCATCATAAAAAGGAGGTTGCTGGGAGCGGGAAGACCCAGACCGTAAACATCATTCAGCCAGGTAAAGAGGTCATTTGAGGGATAAGAGGGAGAAATCTGAAATGTGGGCATACCTCCGAAAAGAGAGTTTGTCCACAAGGCTTTTTCTCCTGTGGCGTCCTGATACAGCTGACCCTCGTGGCCGTTGGCCTGTCCCTGGATACTGTCATGCTGGTTAAGTATCTGCCCGTCAAAGTTTGCCGGATAAAAGAATGCCACTGAAACCACGGCCAGAACAGCCACTGACACCAGAAAGCCCCACACCTGCGGGCGCTTGAGCCACGACAGCACGCCGTCTGTAAGACTCTGGAAATTAATTTTACTCATAGCTTGGGATGATGTTTATATCCTCTGTTAAATCATTCTTTTTCTTCTATGCCGCAAATCTGCATTATGGTTCGCGCCACGGCATTGTTGTTATTCATTCCCTTAAAGCGCTCTGCACCCACTCCCACTGCAAACACGGGGACGGGATTACCGCTGTGTGAGGTGGTGGTAAAGCCCACACCGGCAGCGGTGTTGAGAAGCTTGAAGACTTCCACTGCAAAGGCATTGAAATTTGCATACAGGGTTTCCTGGTCTGAGGTGTTGCGCAGCTCAAAGGTATCTTCAAACATCCGCTTCAGGCGTTTGTCAGCCACCTCACTCACCGGAATGGGTCCGTACAGACCCAGGCGCTCAGCAAGGAAGTCTTTCATATCTTCCCAGGTGTACACTCTGCGTGAGTGGAGAATACTCTTACAGTAATCACTGAATTCTTCCTTGGAAATGCGTTGATGGTCATAAACGCCCAGATTCAGTGCCTTACGGTTAGCCTCCGTACCAAGGGCCATGCCCCCGGTGTCGTGGTCAGCAGTGACCACAATGAGGGTTTGGCCGGGGTGCTTAAGATAGAAATTGTATGCTATTCGCAGCGAAGAGTCAAAATTCAGAATCTCTTTAATGGCCGCACCACCGTCATTGGCATGCAGTGCGTGGTCAATATTTCCGCCTTCCACCATCATGAAGAAGCGCTCAGGGCTCTCGGCTTCCAGGCGCTCCAGGCAGATTTCTGTCATCAGTGGCAGCGTAAGGACATTCTCAAGGGAGTCAATGGTATAGCCCACATTCCACTCATGGGTGTCCTGTGGGTTAAGGAGCACAGCGCGGCCCGGCGCCATATCCTTTGCTCCCGTAGGACCGTAATAGATGGGTATTCCGGCCTCCCGAAAGCGTATGAGCAGGTCTGTATCCTCGCCCTTGGCATCCTTCACGCCGCGCAGACCTGCCCCCGCAAGGAAACTGTAACCTGACTCTATAAAGTCCAGCCCTATACGGTATGTCTCCTTACGCGATGGGACATGAGCATAAAAGGCGCCTGGAGTGGCGTCATCAGGAGCCACTGTAGTGACCAGCCCCACAGCATAACCGCTGTCAGCCAGATAGCGGGCCATGGAGTTTACTACAGTGGTGTCAGGAGCCATACCCAACATATTGTTTCGAGTCTTGTAACCGGTGCTTAGCGCAGTTCCGGCAGCGGCGGAGTCAGTGATAGGCGAGCTTGCACTCCAGGTCTGACACATGCCCGCAACAGGAAACTGCATCATGGTAAGAGTTGAATCCCCATCCACAACAGTACGGAGATATGTCTGAGCGCCCATAACAGGACCCATACCCATACCATCACCTATAAAATAAAAGACATACTGCGGAGCAGTATCTTTTGGGGCAGTCTCGTGTGCCGTAGCAGTAAGCGCACCTACAATAGCTGTCAGTGCAAAGATTATCTTTTTTAATCGCATATCTTAAACCGGGTTTACTTGATTACATATTGAAAACGCAGCATGCTGTCCATCAGCGTGCGGTCATTGCTAAGACGTGGCACCTTACGCTGACCGCCCAACTTACCCGTGGAAGCCAGCCAGGCATCAAAGAGCCCCGGTCTGGCCTGGGTTATACTCAGGCGGTCCAGAAATATACCGCCGGCACGTTTGGCCTGATAATCACTGTTCTGCTGCTGCAGACAGCTGTCCAGCACCTGCGCGAATTTATCAACGTCAGCCGGAGGCACTGACCATTCTATTAGCCACTGATGGCGCCCGCGCTTGCCGTCATGAGCATATATCGGGGCCGCAGTGTAGTTCAATACGGAAGCGCCTGTGATAGCACACGCCTCTGCAAGAGCGGCATCTGTATTATGCACCATCACTTCCTCACCAAAAGCATTTATAAAATGCCGCGTGCGCCCTGCTATGCGTATGGTAAGCGGCACCTCACTTACCACCGTCACCGTGTCTCCTAAGGCATAACGGCACAGCCCGTTGGGCGCGCTTATGTGGAGTGAATAAGTGTGTCCGGCCTTCACATCCCACGCCGGCATCAGCTCTCCGGGCTTGCTGATATCCTCAAATTCATAAAAGACACCGGCATCCAGCAACATCTCCATGCTTCCGTCACCCACGGCCGTGGTCTGGACGGCAAAGAATCCTTCTGAGGCATTATAGTTCTCCATGTAATGCATGCGGTCCACGTCTGTGAAACTCTCATACTCTTTCCTGTATGGCCCAAAAGCCACACCGCCATGGAAAAATACCTCCAGCCCGGGCCACACGCTGTGAATGTTATCCACACCGGCACGCTTCATAACGGAGCGTAACACGGTCATAAACCATGACGGCACCCCGGAAATATTAGTCACATCAGCCTTAAGGGAAGCCTCCACCAGCGCCGGAACTTTTTCAGCCCAGTCAGTCATAAGGGCCACCTCCTTGGACGGTATACGGAAAAGATTCACCAGCGGATTTACGGCTTCTATCAGATGGGCCGACAGGTCACCCACTCGTACTCCGGCAGGCAAATCACTGACCTCATTGGCAAAACTTCCTCCCAGAATAAAACCTTTGCCCGCAAACATACGGCTCTCCGGATTCAGATGAAGGTACTGTCCCACCACAGCGGCACCACCGTAATAATGATTCACCTTTAAAGAATCATCCGTTACGGGGATATACTTGCTCTTACCGTCACTGGTACCTGAGGACTGAGCAAAACGGCGCGTCACTCCGGGCCACAGAACGTCACGCTCCCCACGCACCATACGCATCACATAAGGGCGTATCTGTTCATATCCTCCGGCCGGAACGGCTTGCGCAAATTCAGCATACGTCATTCCGGACCTGATTCCCAACTGCTGGCCGCGTTGAGTGCGCGCCATCCGACCCGTCAGATAATCCAGTACCCGCAACTGCACTCCGCGCACATCATCTGATGCACGCTTCATCTGGGTGACATATCTCATCAGGGCTCGCCTGGCCACAGGTGTAAAGTTTATCATGCCACAAAATTACAAAAAAATCCATTGTTCAAAAGTAGCGGAGATAAATAAAAACACATGCCATTTACACCAATTTTATGGTCATTATAGACAAAACACCGCATATTTAGAATTTTATCCCGAAAATATTTGCACAGAAGCAAAGGATACTATAACTTTGCACTCGCAAAAGCAACAAAGCTAATGCCTCTCACACAAGACCAAGAGCGGTCAATAAAAATGGTGTGGTAGTTCAGCTGGTTAGAATACCTGCCTGTCACGCAGGGGGTCGCGGGTTCGAGTCCCGTCCATACCGCAGAGGAGAGAGGAGAATGAGAAATTGAGACTTCGGTCAAAAGTTTCTCATTCTTTTTTTTTATACCCACCCCACCCTCCATTCCACACGTGCATATATTGGCGCATAGTAAAAAAGCTGTGTTTAGTATATAAATTCTTACCTTTGCAGAAA
>CAMWLS010000025.1 GCA_947175205.1 uncultured Porphyromonadaceae bacterium
TCTTAATCTTGTACTACTTCGTCACTATTGTAATTCTTTCAATGTTCTCTGTTACGGGGTATTTTTCAACCCGAAAGCGTTTGCAAAGTTACGGCGGCTTTTTCAATCCTGCAAGTGTTTCAGTTATTTTTAACACTAATTTAACACTTCTGTGTCATATTGGGATATTAATAGCAAAATGTTAGTGAGGCAAGCTCTCTTTGACAATTTTCAGCCGCCCTCCCTCTGGAAAGCGAGTGCAAAATTATGCAAGAGGTTTCAATTTGCCAAATATTTCAGGCAAAAATTTGTGCTAAAAAACATAACTTTCCGGCAATATGCTGTGTAATAAGACATTACGGCGTCATAATATTTATGCTGAAGACCGGCTAATAAGACATCAATGCATATAATCGGATTCAGAGCCGAGATAACAGTATTGAGAAAAAACACTCTAAGGTGCCGGATTAACTTCCTTTTTATTCAAGCTTTATATTCAACATTAAGATTTTTCCCGCTCTACTCATAAATCTTTCGCTTCCTGAAGTCACTGTATGCTGTAATCAGAGGGGAGAATATTCCAATATTTTTTTGTATTTTTGCAGCTCAATAGATATTTTGCACACAATAAATATAAGATATGGCCTTACAATGCGGTATTGTAGGATTACCCAATGTGGGTAAATCTACACTTTTCAATTGCCTTTCAAACGCAAAGGCACAGTCAGCAAACTTTCCTTTCTGTACTATTGAGCCAAATGTCGGCGTCATCACTGTCCCGGATGACCGTCTGACAAAGCTTGTGGAGATGTGTAACCCTAAATCTGTGGTACCTGCAACGGTTGAGATAGTGGATATAGCCGGCCTGGTGAAGGGCGCTTCCAAGGGAGAGGGGCTGGGGAATAAATTCCTGGCAAATATCCGTGAGACTGACGCAATCCTACATGTGTTGCGCTGTTTTGATGATGACAATATTACCCATGTTGACGGCAGCGTGGACCCTGTACGTGACAAAGAGATTATTGACTACGAGCTGCAGCTCAAGGACCTTGAGACCATAGAGGCCCGTATTGCCAAGACTCAGAAAGCAGCACAGACAGGCGGTGACAAGACTGCAAAGATGCAATATGAGGTACTCAGGCGCATTAAGGATGCCCTTGACCAGGGCAAACCCGCGCGCTCCGTTGAATTTGAGACTCCGGATGACAAAAAATTTGCCCGCGAGCTCTTTCTTCTTACATCAAAGCCCGTTCTGTACGTATGTAATGTGGACGATGCTTCAGCGGCATCAGGAAACGCGTATGTGGAAGCTGTCCGCGAGGCCATCAAGGATGAGAATGCCGGACTGCTGGTGGTGGCAGCCCAGACTGAAAGCGAGATAGCCGAGCTGGACACCTATGAGGAACGTAAGGAATTCCTTAACGAGATAGGGCTGGAGGAATCAGGCGTGGCCCGTCTGATACGTGCAGCATATAACCTGCTGGACCTTCAGACATATTTCACCGCCGGTCCTGATGAGGTACGCGCGTGGACCTTTATCCGCGGGAGCAAGGCCCCAAAGTGCGCCGGAATCATACACACTGACTTTGAGAAGGGTTTCATACGTGCCGAGGTTATAAAGTATGATGACTATGTAAATCTGGGCGGCGAGAATGCTGTCAAGGAAGCCGGCAAAATGTCAGTGGAAGGCAAAGAGTATGTGGTACAGGACGGAGATATAATGCATTTCCGCTTTAACGTGTAAAGGTCTCAGACAACAAACCAAATTTTATGCGCCGCGTCAAGGATGTATTCAGACGTCTGGGTGCAGCCCTACGCTGCGCTCCCATGAGTGCATGCGTAATCATCCTGACTTTCTGCGGCGCAGTGGGCTGGATGCTGCAATCCACTTACACGAATGACGATATTGCTATCAGCTCCTTTTTCTACCCTATCCACGAGTCATACAAGGCCGTGATGGGTGACCCCGTGAGCACGGCAGGCGAGGCCTTGATAAGCGCCTATAACCACTGGATGTACGTTAACGGGCGTCTGGCTGACATCCTGTATATCCTTGCCTGTCCTCTTCCGCTATGGGCTCAGAATGTCATTGCCGGGTCTATGGTGGGTGCGCTGATGATGATGATACTTGCCACAACGGCACGCGGTGCATGGCGCAGAACAAGCATTGCCATAATCGCTGCGTTTCTGTTCTGGGTTATGCTGGCATGGGATGACCAGTTCAACATACGCCCCTACGTTTACAATTATATACTGACGGGGCTGATTATGCTGTGGATACTGGTGCGTATGGAACGTGGGGGTACCCCAATAAGCTTACGGCGCGGTGCTGAGACAGGCCTCCTGATGCTACTGCTCACTTTTATGCATGAGCTGACAGCACTGCTGACAGCATTGTGGATGGGCGTATATCTGCTCTGCGCCACCCGCTGTCACCTTAAGAAAATGGGACCCGGAATTTGGATGATAATACTTCTGTCAGCCATTGGCGCGCTGCTCAACCTGTCTCCGGGTCAGCTGGAAAGAATAGCATACGAAACCACGCCGCCACCACCCTACCCTCTGAGCTATATGTACTCACGCTATTTTTCACTGTTCTGGGCCATCTGGATTGGTGCCGCAGTGGGCAGCTGGGCCTGGGGCAGAGGATATCTCACGGCGCGCCAGGCACTCCCATACCTGGCTGTCATGGGGGTAAACATGCTGTTCAGCATCATGCTTTACTCTCTGGAGGGGCGCATCATCATGATAGCCGACATCTGTGCGGTTATCCTCATTCTCAAAACCATTTATTACCGACGGTGCCTGTGCGGCCGTCTGTATACGTCAAAATCATTCACGGAGAGGACTCCGATTTTCATAACCCTGATGGTCCTTTATGCCATGTGGCTGGGCGGACTCATAAAATGGGAACACCGCGTGGGTGTTACGCATGAAAAACAGTATATAGAGAGCATGGAGACTCCGGCTAAACAGGGCCTCCTCTATGCTGATATGGTGAATCCGCACGATATTCCGTTCTGGTATCTGGGCATACCGCGCGTGGGCACTTATGTACCGTTCAGCAATATGGTTCTTGCACGCCGCGGCAATAAGCGCGAGTGGATAATAGTGGCCCCTGAAAAATACAAAGGAAAGCCCTTTAACCAATGGGACAAGGTGCCCGGAGACAACAACCTGCGATATGCCGGAAATGCCTTTGTCAGTGACAGCGACAGGGGCACACACCAGCTCAGGATAACTGTTGGCCCGGGGTATATATCTCAGTCTCCTATAGACTATCTGCTGACCCTGCGCAGGAAAAGCGGATTCACTATGCCGGACAGTACTTTTACCATCCACGTAAATTCAAGACGCTGCACAGGTATTGACGGCAAGGAACTTTACTATGTGGACCCCAGCTGGTTCATGGGGCGCACAGTCCGCAACAGAGAAATATTAAGAGTGGATACTGTGGTAGGTTCGGAAATAAAAAATCCGGAGCCCTTTGCTCCCTCTCTGCGCGATTTTTATACCTTGTGGGCACAAAAATAGATTTTACAGCAATATGAGACTGGTCATACAGCGCGTTACCCGCTCCAGCGTAAGTGTTAAAGGAGAGATTGTGGCAGAAATAGGCCGCGGACTGATGATTCTTGTGGGTGTGGAGAACGGGGACACTCCGGATGATGCCAAGTGGTTGTCCGCCAAGGTTTCCGCCCTCAGAATATTCAATGACGCTTCAGGCGTGATGAACAGGAGTGTTACGGACACCCATGGAGAACTATTAGCGGTGAGCCAGTTCACACTGACAGCTTCAACAAGAAAGGGAAACAGACCCAGTTATATTAGAGCAGCCGGACATGAAACAGCCATTGCGCTCTATGACTCTTTCTGCTCTGAGCTTGAAAACAAGTCCGGCATAAACGTAAAAAGGGGCGTATTCGGTGCCGACATGCAGGTGGAGCTCATAAACGATGGCCCCGTGACCATTATTATGGACTCACGGCTACGTGAATGAGTCAGTAAACTCTCTAACAAAATTAGTAGACTCCATTCACCGCCGTCAAAAGATTTCGGAGAGAGGAGTCTACTCTTTAAAACAAAAAAACGGAGCCACGAGGACCGCGGCTCCGGTTTTTTATGAGTAAATTAGATTAGCGCTTGTAAATCTTGGTAGCAACACCGTCCTGGCAACGGATGTAAACATTACCGGCTGCGGGGTTATTAACCTTCATACCCTGAAGATTATAGTAAACAACGGGAGCGTTGGCATCAACGTTTACATCTGTCATACCGGCACCCTCAGGAAGAGTGATAGTAGAAGTAACATAATTTACGTTATTCCATGAATAAGCTTTATCACAGGCAAGGCTATTGCAGAAGACAACCTTGTTTACAGTGATTACATCTCCTTCCATAGTAGTGAAGGGCTGACCATACTGTTCCATGAAGGCGTAAATCTGGGGAAGTAATGCCTCATCAAATTCATTACCGAAGCCATTTATCTGATAGCCAAGTAAATCAAATGCGCAGAATTCACCCTGACTTGTTGTTGCAAAACCTGCATAGTATCCTGCTTTAACAATTACGTGGCTGGGGTCAGTGATGTCAAATACAATCTGACCATGGTACTTAGAGCTATTGTTTCCGGCAATGGGGCAATCAAAGTTAGTGTAAGGCTCCCAAAGACGGAATACGTTAGCGTTCTCTACACTGCGCTGCAGCTGAACCTCCCAGGGATAATCAGCAGGATTTACACCCACACCATCAATTGAGAAAGTGGGGAGGAACCATCCGTCAACTAATGTTGCATAACCAACATTGGTCCACTTACCATCCTCAACTTCATCAATCTCAACTGCCTGGCTCTTTTCAAAAGAGATTACGTCAAAAAGATCAAAATAACCTGCAGACTGAGTGTACAGAGCGTTACTATATGCCATCCATCCAAAGTTATGGTCAGCAGGGAATACTATGGTACCGTCTGCGGGATTATAAGTTACAGAATAACTCTGAGCTACTACATCACCGGCAGCATTATCCCAAACTCCGGGTTCAAACTGGAGATAATATTTTGCTCCACTCTGCAGTGTTATCTCACCTAATTTAATTTTGCTGAATGTAATGGCATTAGTAGCCTCATCATAATCTGCAGTTACATCTGATACAAAATAATCACTTGATATGGTAATGGTACCGTCAGCGTTCTTCTGGATTGCCGCTGTCTGCACTAATCTACCAGCTCCATCTTGAAAATATACGTCATCAAGTGTAAGCTCATAAGTACCTTCAATACTCTGATCATCATCAGCAAGAAGGTTGATTTTAGTAAAGGTTGCCATGGGGAGGGTTTCCTCACTTAATGTGTTCTGAACCTGGGCCTTTACAGGAGCCAGAGTCTTAAGCTGCGGAGCAGCTGCAGTAGCAGTAACAGCTACTGATGCGAGTAAAGCTAATGAGTAAAATTTCTTCATACGATTAACTATTGGAATTAATAAAAATGATAACAATCAAGCTTTGTAAACACAAATACGGCATGCACTCATACCGTACATGCCGCAAAGTTATGCTATAAAATATATTTATGCAAATTTTTGTGTCATAAAGTGGCAAAATTCTTAAGAAAAGATAACCTTATTACTGTTTTTCAATAATATAGTGTTTGTAATTACTATTTGCAAGTATTCGCTCATATTGCGTCTTAACTTTCATGAGGCAAGTCTACTGTTGAAGATCAATGCGCACAATGTCACGCACATCCATCTTGGGTGTGTGATATGCCAGATACCTGACTCCGTCCTCCCCGTCAAAAGGGATTCCCAGAAGTGTATAATTGCGCACCTCTCCATCTGCAAAAGTTATCTTAACACGGCTTTCACAGTCCCATCCTTCCTGAACCCGGAAAAGCGTCTTGTTCACACGGTAGGCACCGAAATAACCGTCCACCGGAACTGCCCTACCCATAAATCGGCCCTGTAAATCAGTGGGTATGACAAATCTTTCATTACCCGTGATATGGTTAATGTTTATAAACATAATGTCAATGATGTTCCGTTGCGGAATACCTAACGCAGTGGCCGGCGCGGCGTCAATATATTTGAAATCATAATAGACCGGTGAAGGCCCGGGTGTGAGTATAGTCTTCTGCGCCCACTCATACTCAGAGCCTATACGAGTCTGCCACAGAGCAATGTGGGACCACAGACAAATCAGAGACACCAGTATTACCCCTGTACAGGCTGTGAATGCATAGGAAACTTTACACCTGAGCACATTCCAAACGGGCCTCAGGAGTGCAGTCATGAGGACCATGGCACATAAATCCGGAATCAGAGCAGCGCGCATGGGGCAGTATGTGGCACAGTTCATGGTAATACACGCCACTGCTCCCACCAGAAGAATAAGGTACTGCGGGGCACTGAGAACAGCCAAAAGGTAAGGACGCGCTGAACGTATGCAGGTCATCACCGCCATGAGTCCCAGCATCAGAAGCACCCAAATGTGCATACCCAGTATATACTTATAATACCAAAGATGGTATATTACAGGCGTCATGTCATTGAAACGCGAGGTGGTTCCCGGAATAAGCGCCATTGCGGTAAAGACAGAGAGTCCTATGAGCGTCATTATCCAGTAAGGCGCGGATACGCGGAAGCGCTGTAACAAAATATAAAGAGCTGCCCCACACCACAGAGTGGCCGCAGCCTGCTCATGTGTCCATGAAGTCAGGAAGACCACAAGCCCGAACAGCCACAGCTGTCCGCGCGTAAAGCGGCCGCGGGCCACACGCCAGAGGCACCAGATCAGTCCGGCCATTGACGGGAAATAGTTCTCACTATATATAATGGTAAAGACATTGGCACGCCAGGGCAAGAAAAGCGTGGCCACAAGCCAAAACCACACCAGCTGCTTCCACGAGGGGCGCCCCGGGCGCAAATCAGCGGCGGGGAAGCAGAGTGCCACCGCATAATAAAAAGAAACTACCAGCAGCGCAGACAGCAGCGCGCTCACCAGTATATGGGGTACAAATAAAGAAAAAGGCACAGATATCACTTGTGCAAGGCGCAGATTGTCACGGTAATACAGATATGACAGCACGTCGCCAAGAGCACTAAGAGATAAGGTGTCCTCCCCGCCTCCGCTTCCAAAGTATATTAACTGGAACCTGATGGTGTCAAAAGCTTCCGGGAAGCCCCACAACACCCACGTAAAGAGGATGAATCCAGCTAAGATAACCACGTACTTTAATACTACTGATTTCATATCCGCAAAGTTAGCAATTGCAATCCTCAATTCAAAATTAGCGTTCCTCTCCTTGCCCTATAACCCGGCATACCGGTGCTCAGCCCAGTGACGCCAGTGCAGCTATATGTTCAGGTCCTGAGCCACAACAGGCGCCCGCTAACGCCAGAGGCACCTGCTTTCTGATGTTTCTGATGACTTGTGCAAGCTCTGAAGGTGTGCGTGGGTACATTCCGTAAGTGTCAGGAAATCCGGCATTGGGTGAAGCTATAAGCGGTTTATCACACAACTGATGAAGTCTCTGCAAATGCGATATTGCCTCAGTGGCCTCAGTAAAACAGTTCAACCCAACAGCCCGGAGGCAAGGGCTCTCAGCGGCAATACACAGGCATCTATCAAAAGTAGAGGCATATCCGGTCACCGGAGAGAGTGACAGCATCACGGGAGGTAAATCTGTTACCGGTACAAGTTGTTTAATGGCATCTAAAGCGGCGCATAAGGCCACCGGTTCATAAAAGGTCTCAAATAAAATATAATGTGCCCCACCCTCCACAGCGGCAAGAACTCTGTCTACATATTCCTCCACCACCTCTGACTGCGGGCCAATGTTGGCAGCCACTTCAGCACGGCTGTCCACAGCTACACGCGCTAATGCAACCCGGCGCTTTATCAGCTCAGGCTCACGAAGACATAGGGTATCTGCCGTGACAATATTCGCCCCGGCAGCCACGCATGCATCAAGGTAGGCCATGCGGTCAGCTGTTGCAGGCAGACTGCCCGAACCGGCAGCAAGTACATGTAGTTTCCGCTCCATAAGGCAAAGATAAAGAAAAAGCCGGAATCAGTCACTGACACCGGCTTATATGCTATACTTTATGTATATGCTGAGGTAAGATATATAATGAAATGATAATGAAATTGGTTAACAATATATCTTTGGGATGAAGTCAGCTATGCGCATGCATACCATCTTCAAGCATAGGCGTTAGTCATTCTTTCCCAGAAATTGGGTTTGTGGGGTTTCAGATGCACTGAAACATTAGTATTCTGACGGTTAAGGAAAATAATGGAAGAGTGCATGACAATGGCTATCCATTCCTCAAAAGGGATAATGGCGTGTATTCCGCTCAGCGGTAAACGATGAAAGGGTGACGACGGGTCAATACTGCGGATTATAAGCTCATTGGAGTCCATGTCCACCTGTATGTCATGGTGCTCAGCCACGTGCTCAAAAAGCAGCCCGAAGTCAAGGCAGTCAGTGCTCTTGGGGCGCTTGTCATAGCGCTTGTATATCTCTTCTATTACTTTATTGTTAACCATTTCTACCTTATATTTTTCTGTGGTCAGAGTCTTATCATTTTTACTTCATAGTTATAACCAACAAGGCTAATTTTGGTTTACATGAAAATGAACAGAATGTCAAAAAAAATACCGTTGTAACACATCTGTAATAACATTGTCTGCAAAATGTCATAACCCCATATAATATGCCTGTTTCAAGGACCACCGGACATTAAAAAAAGCCAAAAAAAATACACCCCAAGAGTCCTGTATCTTACTCTTGGGGTGCATATTCTTTATTTATTGTGGTTATCAGGCATCGTTCTCAACTCCGGCAAGGGCGGGATCAATGAGGATACGTCCGCAGTATTCGCACACAATAATTTTCTTGCGCATCTTTATCTCCATCTGCTTCTGCGGAGGAATACGGTTAAAGCAACCGCCGCATGCATTACGCTGCACATAAACTATACCCAGACCGTTATGCGCGTTACGGCGCAGACGCTTGAAAGCTGTAAGAGTGCGCTCATCAATCTTGGGTTCAAGAGCTTTAGCCTTCTCTCGGAGTGTCTCTTCTTCCTGACGGGTCTCGTTCACAATCTCATCCAGTTCTTTTTTCTTCTCTTCCAGGATATGAGTGTGATCATCAAGGCGCTCCTGAGTGGAATGGATATCAGCGGTCTTGTTCTCAATAGCGCGGGCATTGTCAGCAATATGCTTGTGGGCGAGTTCTATTTCAAGAGTCTGGAACTCAACCTCCTTGGTGAGGAGGTCAAACTCACGGTTATTGCGTACATTATCCAGCTGTTCCTTATAGCGGGCTATGAGGCTCTCGCAGTTCTTGATTTTTTCTTTCTCGGCGGCAGATTTCTGTTTAAGCTCCTCCACCTCGCGGTTATAGTTATCTATGCGGGTGTGCAGTCCGGCAATGTTGTCTTCCAAGTCTTTAACTTCCAGAGGTAACTCACCGCGAATGGTGCGTATGCGGTCAATTTCTGAAAGAATGGTCTGGAGCTGGTACAGCGATTTAAGACGCTGTTCCACGGTGTTCTGTTCTGTTTTTTTCTCAGTTGCCATTGCGTGCTTTATAGAAATATTATGGGATTTTTTTCAGAGTCTGATTTATAGACTGCAAAGTTAGGAATTTTTTTGGTAATAACGTCATAAAAAATGTCTTTTGTGCACTCTTCGCTGTTAAAATGCCCTATATCCACAAGCATAAAATCAGTGCCATAATCCACAAAATCATGATACTTGACATCAGAGGTCAGATAAAGCTGAGCCCCGCAGCGCATGGCAGCCGGGATAAACTCAGCCCCAGAGCCGCCACAGACAGCAATACGGCTGATTCTCATTTCCTCATCAGCGCTGAGATTATCACTCACAGCAAGCGAGGCCCGCAGCTGAGGGCTGCTGAAAGCATCCTTAATACGCTCCAGCAGTTGAGCCAGCGGCAACG
Source organism: uncultured Porphyromonadaceae bacterium (assembly GCA_947175205.1). Taxonomy (GTDB): domain Bacteria; phylum Bacteroidota; class Bacteroidia; order Bacteroidales; family Muribaculaceae; genus CAG-873. Next base: position 9,944 of record CAMWLS010000025.1, read on the forward strand.
GGGTGTCAAAGGTGCCTATAGCTCCCAGGCCTATGCTGTAATCCACATCCGTAACCTTGCATGAAGAGAACTCAGCCTGCAGCAAATTCTCTTCCAGCCAGCCACGGAATGAATCCACAGTCTCAGCATCAACCACCGCTGAAACCGTGACCGTATCTGTCACAACAGAATTTATAAAATCATCAGCAGACTCCAGGGGATAAGCCATCTGCTGCCCATGCACAGACACTGAAACGGAATTACGTGAGGTGGCAGCTGGGGAACATAAATCCAGCAGAGCCAGACGTACAGCGTCTGCCGTCTCAGGCACTACGGTTACTGTGATTCTGGCCTTACGCTCCTTTAAAGGCGAGAGGACACGACGGAATCGGGCTCCAAGCCGCTGCAGCATGCGCACTGAGACACCACCGCGCGCGCTGTCAAGCGGTGTATGGCAGCTGAACACAGTAATATCAGCCTTCACAGCCGCCATGAGAGCCTCTTTCTGTGGGCTGTCCGGGGTCAGACGCTTTACGCCCTTAAAGAGGAGTGGATGATGAGAAATAATCAGATTACATCCCCGTTCCACTGCCTCTGCCACTACTGCAGGCGTAACATCCACGCACAGAAGGACTCCGGTACATTCAGCACGGCGTGAACCACACTGCAAGCCGGAGTTATCCCACTGTTCCTGAAGCCAGACGGGGGCAAAGTCCTCCAGTACGGAGATTATATTCCCGTTGAGCATGTATTACTTTTTCTGAGGTTCCACCAAAGCCAGGCACAGTTCATCCAGCTGCTTGGGGTCAAGATGTGCCGGTGCATCCAGCATCACATCACGCCCGCTGTTGTTCTTTGGGAAAGCAATGCAGTCACGGATGCTGTCCAGGCCTGCAAAGAGAGAAACCCAGCGGTCAAGGCCATAGGCCAGACCACCGTGAGGGGGCGCACCAAACTTGAACGCATTCATCAGGAAGCCAAACTGCTCCTGAGCCTTTTCAGGAGTGAAGCCAAGTATTTCAAACATCTTAGCCTGCAGCGCGGCGTCATGGATACGGATGGAGCCGCCGCCCACTTCCACTCCGTTGATTACCATGTCATAGGCATCAGCGCGTACTGAGGCGGGGTCAGTATCCAGCATGGGTATGTCTTCATCCTTGGGATGGGTGAAGGGATGATGCATAGCCATCAGACGCTGTTCCTCATCACTCCACTCAAACATGGGGAAATCCACCACCCACAGACAGGCAAACTTGTCCTTGTCACGCAGGCCCAGCTGACGACCCATTTCCAGACGCAGCTCACACAGCTGCTTACGGGTACGCATTACGTCATCACCGCTGAGGATAAGAATAAGGTCACCGGGTTCTGCGTTCATGGCCGCCTTTAGCTGCTGAAGTACCTCCTGTGAATAGAACTTGTCCACGCTGGACTTGACATTACCGTCAGCCTCTACACGGGCATAGACCATACCCTTGGCTCCAATCTGCGGTCTCTTTACGTATTCGGTAAGTGCGTCCAGCTGTTTTCTGGTATAACCGGCGGCGCCCTTAGCGTTAATACCACCTATATAAGCGGCGTTATCAAATACGCTGAAGCCGTGACCCTTAAGTACATCCATCAGCTCCACAAAACGCATGTCAAAGCGTAAATCCGGTTTATCGCTTCCATAATACTTCATGGCATCTGCCCACGGCATGCGTATGAACGGTTCAGTAATTTCTATACCGCGTATTTCCTTAAACAGATGCTTGGCCATGCCTTCAAAAAGATTTATGACGTCATCCTGCTCTATAAAGCTCATCTCGCAGTCAATCTGCGTGAACTCAGGCTGGCGGTCAGCGCGCAGGTCCTCGTCACGGAAGCATTTAACTATCTGGAAATAGCGGTCTATGCCTGAAACCATAAGCAGCTGCTTAAGGGTCTGTGGCGACTGGGGAAGAGCATAAAACTGCCCGGGATTCATACGTGAAGGCACCACAAAGTCACGCGCGCCCTCCGGGGTTGAACCCACCAGCATGGGAGTTTCTATTTCCAGAAAGCCCTTGCTGTCAAGGTATCTGCGGACTTCCATGGTCATACGGTGGCGGAGCTCCAGATTACGGCGTACCGGATTACGTCTGAGGTCAAGATAACGGTATTTCATGCGGAGGTCATCACCGCCGTCAGTATCATCCTCAATGGTAAACGGAGGCACTTCACTGGGATTGAGGACCTTAAGTTCCTCTGCAATAATCTCAATGTCACCCGTGGGATTCTTGGGGTTCTTGGATGTGCGTTCCTGTACCTTTCCGGTCACCTGAACCACAAACTCACGTCCAAGTTTATTTGCAGCCTCTGTAAGAGCCGCGTTATGGTCATTGTCAAATACAACCTGAGTTATACCGTAGCGGTCACGGATGTCGGCAAAAGTCATACCGCCCATCTTTCTTACACGCTGTACCCATCCGGCAAGTGTAACATCCTTACCGGCATCACTGAGGCGGAGTTCTCCGCAAGTATTGGTTCTGTACATATATCTTTATGACGTTTAATATTCTAACTTACAAAGATAAGGCTAATTTTTTTAATTATGAACCGGTACAAGTAAAAAATGAGAGCCGGGCCCACGGGGTTCACCCGCCGGCCCGGCTCTATGCGGTGTCAGTACACCGATTAATATGCAAGTTTTATTACTTCACTTCCTCAAAGTCAACATCAGTTACGCTGTCATCATGACCGCCGGCTGAAGATGAACCGGCGTTGTCACCGTATGTCTGTTGGGCGCCAGCCTGGGCATTAGCCGCCTGCTGCTGTGCATTGAGAATATCCTGCTGTGCTGCACCGAAAGTGGTCTCAATTTCCTTGATGGCGCTTTCAATAGCTGAGATATCCTGTGCCTTGTGCGCATCTTTAAGTTTTGAAACTGCCGCTTCAATAGCAGACTTCTTGTCAGCGGGAATCTTATCGCCCAGTTCGCTGAGCTGCTTTTCTGTCTGGAAGATAACAGCGTCAGCCTTGTTAAGAGTATCTACACGCTCTTTTTCCTTGGCATCAGCAGCTGCGTTAGCCTCTGCTTCTTCCTTCATACGCTTGATTTCTGCATCTGTCAGACCGCTTGAAGCCTCAATACGGATTGACTGCTCCTTACCGGTGGCTTTATCCTTTGCAGATACGTTAAGAATACCGTTGGCATCAATTTCAAAGGTTACTTCAATCTGAGGTATACCACGAGGTGCGGGAGCAATTCCGTCCAGGTGGAACTTACCCAGCAGTTTATCATCCTTTGCCATAGGACGCTCACCCTGCAGGACGTTAATCTCAACAGAGGGCTGGTTATCAGCTGCGGTAGAGAATGTCTCACTCTTACGTGTAGGAATGGTGGTATTGGCTTCAATAAGCTTAGTCATCACACCGCCCAGAGTCTCAATACCCACTGACAGAGGAACCACGTCAAGCAGAAGGACATCCTTAACATCACCGGAGAGGACTCCGCCCTGGATAGCTGCACCAACGGCAACTACTTCATCAGGATTGACACCCTTGCTGGGAGCCTTGCCAAAGAACTTTTCAACCACTGCCTGGATGGCGGGAATACGGGTTGAACCACCCACCAGGATTACTTCATCAATGTCAGATGCTTTCAGACCGGCATCGCGGAGGGCATCCTCACAGGGCTTCAGAGTCGCGTTAATAAGCTTGTCAGCCAGCTGCTCAAACTTAGCACGTGTAAGAGTCTTAACCAGGTGCTTAGGTATACCGTTAACCGGCATGATGTAAGGCAGGTTGATTTCTGTAGAAGTAGTGCTTGAAAGCTCAATTTTAGCTTTCTCCGCAGCCTCTTTCAGACGCTGGAGTGCCATGGGGTCCTGACGGAGGTCTACACCTTCATCCTTAAGGAACTCATCAGCAAGCCAGTCAATGATTACGTGGTCAAAGTCATCACCACCCAGATGAGTATCACCATTGGTTGACTTAACTTCAAACACGCCGTCACCTAACTCAAGGATTGAAATATCAAATGTACCGCCACCAAGGTCAAACACGGCAATCTTCTGGTCCTTGTCAGTCTTGTCCAGACCATAAGCAAGGGCAGCGGCGGTAGGCTCGTTTACAATACGTTTTACTGTCAGACCGGCAATTTCACCGGCCTCCTTCGTTGCCTGACGCTGTGAGTCATTAAAGTAGGCAGGTACGGTAATAACTGCCTCAGTCACAGGCTGACCCAGATAATCCTCAGCTGTTTTCTTCATCTTCTGAAGAATCATGGCTGAAATTTCCTGAGGTGTGTACTCACGGCCGTCAATATCTATACGGGGAGTGTTGTTGTCTCCCTTAACAACTTTATAAGGTACACGCTCTATCTCGCTTTTAACCTGATCATAGGTCTCACCCATGAAACGCTTGATAGAATATATAGTTCGTTTTGGGTTTGTGATGGCCTGACGCTTAGCAGGATCACCCACCTTGCGTTCTCCGCCGTCAACAAACGCTACAACTGAAGGTGTTGTGTTACGGCCCTCGCTGTTAGGTATAACAACGGGGTCATTACCTTCAAGTACACTGACGCATGAATTGGTTGTTCCAAGGTCAATACCAATAATTTTTCCCATAGTAGTAAATAGTTTTTATGTTAGTTTTTTATTAATTTCAATTCACTTATTCAACAATCCGGGATACATCCCGTTTTGCTTTTCATTCACATAATTAACAAAACGGGTGCCAAAAAGGTTCTCAAAAGCCGGAGTTCAATATGTTAAAGAAATAATACTGTATTTTTTCTCTGACTATTAAAACATTACGCCCGTACTGCAGCAAAGCGTACGGGCGGTTATTCTTATAACTGACATTTTGTCAGTTCTTGGATTTTGTCTCAGTTTTAGTTCGGTGCCTATTATAATAACGGCGTTTCTTTTTCACCGGTTTCTGTCCCTCCTGTACGTTGGAAGTACCCTGAGCCGGCAGTGTTTCAGCCGGCTTTGCGTGCTCCTTGGCCGCCGCACGTACTTTCTTGGGGCGTGCCCTGCGCTCTCCTTCAGTTGAACCGGCTTTAGTGTTATGCTTCTTAGCCGGTACGCCTGGCAGAGTGTCACGGCGCAGACGAGTACCCAGGAAGCGTTCTATCTCAGACCATTTACGTCTGTCACGGCCATTGACAAGGGTAACGGCTTTACCCCCGGCTCCGGCACGAGCCGTGCGTCCTATGCGGTGAACATAATCCTCTGCTTCATGAGGCACGTCATAATTAACCACCATGGAAATATCATCAATGTCTATTCCGCGGGCCACTATATCTGTAGCCACCATGATGTCTATACGTCCTGAGCGGAAGCCAAGCATCACATCATCACGCTGCTGCTGATCAAGATCAGAGTGCATTTCACCTATATGAAGTCCTGCCCGCTTGAGTTCACGTGAGACCTCTTTTACCTTCAGTTTGCTGGAGGCAAATATGATTACCCGCTTGTCATTCCCCTCTCTGAACAGATGGCGCAGGACAGCTGTCTTTTCACTCTCATCACACTCAAATATACTCTGGTCTATTTTTTCAGCTGGCTTGGAGACGGCAATTTTTACCTCGCGGGGATTCTTGAGCACTTTTTGGGCCAGCTGCTTTATTTTAGGAGGCATAGTGGCGGAGAACATCAGCGTCTGACAGGCTGCTGGCAGTTGTGTAGCTATCTGCATGATATCATCATAAAAGCCCATGTCCAGCATGCGGTCAGCCTCATCCAGAATGAAGAAAGAGACGCGTGAGAGGTCCACATATCCCATCTGCATGTGAGCCAGCAGCCGGCCCGGTGTGGCTATAACCACATCTGCCCCCATGCGTAAAGCACGTTCCTGGCGCCCGAATGTCACTCCGTCAGTACCCCCGTATATAGCCAGAGAATTAACCGGAAGGAAATACGCAAAGCCCTCCATCTGGCGGTCAATCTGCTGCGCCAGCTCACGTGTTGGAGCCATTACAATGCAGTTAATGGCATCCGTGGGGTAATCTCCGTATGAAAGCTTGTCTATCACCGGCAGTAGATAAGCCGCTGTCTTTCCGGTTCCTGTCTGAGCCACTGCAATAAGGTCATGGCCCTCCAGAGCCACCGGGATTGCCTGTTCCTGAATGGGGGTACACTCCTGAAAGTGCATCATATCCAACGCATCCAGGACATCATCCCCTAAATCAAGTTCATCAAAGTACATATGAAATCTTAAGCCTTGTCAAAGTATGATTTTGTTTCCGGTCACAAAATTACATAAAAAAAGTGACTTACGCCGCTTATGCCGCTTAAGTCACTAATTTAAGAGATTATCAGCTTACAGTTTCAAGGTAACACCGGGAGCATTTCCTGCTTTAACTATAAATGTACCCTGCCCGGGAGCGTAAGTACCGTTACCGCGACCGGAGAGAATCAGGCGTCCGTCAACGGTGTATATATTCACACTTTCTTCATCAGCAATGCCCTCAACCACCGCTACACCGTTACGGGCAAAGATGGCTATGGCACCTTCTGTCACAGCCTGTTCAATACCTGACAGGTCAATGAATACCGGCTGAGAAGGATGGCTTTCTATCTGTCCGTTGTCGTAAAGAGCTGTTACGGTATAATCACCTGAACGGTTAAGATTAGTGGCAGAAGTAACCTCCTGAGATATCTTATCATTCTGATGCATGCTTCCGTCACAGTAAAGCAGATAACCGTAAAGGTCCACAAACTCTATTTCTGAAGCTGACCACTCCAGAGAATTTCCTGAAGTACCGGCATTCAGTAGAGGAGCAGGAACATCAAAGATGGCTATTCCATCCACCGCCGCAGAGCATGAAACCGGCCCCTTGTGTGCGCAGAAACGCAGACGCATCTTCTTGGCACCGTCAGGTTCAAGCACCACATTGACAACCTGCCATCCTTCTTCCAGAACGTCCTCACTGTATATGCAGTTCCATACCTTTGTAAATTCACCGTCATCATAACTTACATCCAGAGACATACCTGTGTCATATCCCGGTACTCCGTAGAAGAAGAAACGCACCACTGGCATTTCAGCGCCCTCTATGTTTATATTTCCGGAGGTAAGATAATCATCACGTTCAAGATTGCTGTACGGGCCATAGTAGCAGTAAGCCAGACCACCGTCATTATCCACGGGCTGTACCTGACCTTCCATCAGGAAATAGGCCAGTTCAGCGTAACTCCAGTCTGATGCCGGCTGAGTGGAAGACGTTGTCCATACATGAGCGGGTTCTACCAGTCCGTCACGTTTTACATTAAAGCTTTCTGTGTATGGCAGAACGGGAGCAGGTCCCACCGTAACAAGTTCTGAACTTTCAGAGTATCCCTCATAATACGCAGTTACGGCCTTAATAAAGTAACGTACGGCACTTTCTTCTTCAAAGACAGTAGGGTCAGTCCAGCTGGTTTCCTTTACGTTCTCAGCCACAAGTTTGGCGCTGTAATCACTGTAACCGTTGCCACGGTAAATTTTATAGGTAAGGGATTCCTGATCCACATAGCCGCCGTTTACGCCCACCTGCGGAGCCTTCCAGCGGAGTGCCACATGTCCGTTATCAAGAACTTTCACCTCAATGTTTGAAGGACGCTCAGGCTGATCCTGACCCACAAACACCTGGCCACTGGTTCCATAGTTATTTCCGGCCTTGGTGAATACCTGTACCCTATATGTGTACATTTCGCCCTCACGCACAGCGTAATCCCTATGCTCGCAGCTCTGACCGGGAGTTACATCATTAAGCTCTGTCAAGGGCACCCACTCAAAGTTCAGGCCCTCCTGCTTTTCTATCACAATATGATCTATCTCTTTGAGATTCTTACCTTCAGTGTCCTTATCAGGCGCTTTGAATGTAATGATAACAGGAGCAGCGCCGCGCACGGTGGTGAGGAAGAGATCTGTCACCTCTGAGGGCAACTGCCCCACAAGGATGGGCTCATTAAGGAATGCTCCGTAATCACAGCAATTACCCACATAAACCACTACCTTATATGAATAGTATCCACCGCGAGAGAGTTCAGAGTCAATGTACTTAAGTTCCTGACCGGGCTGAGGATTATCTATGACCGCCAAAGGCTCGTAACCGGCAAACTCTCCTATCTGACGGAAAATCTGAATACGGCTAATATAGCTCAGTGGCTGCTCATTTACATCACCCAGGGTGCTGTGTGACAGCGTTGGGGCCACAAAGGTAAGAGTTATATTCTCTACTTCTGAATCATATACAGCGCGCAGCTTACTTACTGAAGCCGGATATATATCTTCAAGTGAATCATCGGCCTTCAGGGTTATATTATCAATAGCCACTGTCTCAGGTACATCTCCCGGCTGAGCGCAGAAGCGGATATAAAGATACTCGGTACCCTGGGCCACGGTTATATTTTCTGAAACCTTGATCCAACCTGACTGTTCATGTCCGGCCGCTTTAACAGTTTCCAGAGATATCCATTCTTTATTGTCTGTGCTATATTCAGGGGTAATGGTACCGGTATAATTTCCGGTATATGCATAGTAGAAATATGAGAGCAACAGTGAGTTTATGCCGTCAAGAGCTATGCGTCCGCTGGTAAGATAATCACTGCGGGGCTCAGTGTCTGAGCTGTAATATGTAATATAAGCCATGCCGCCCTCTTCTCCCACAGGTTCAACCCGTTCTGAACCAATGTATGTATAGGGATAATAACGCCATGCTGACGCATATGCATTTGAGGAAGTGGTGGATGTCAGCCATGCATGCTCAGGAGAAACAGAGTAATCATCTCCTGCATCAAAGTACTCAGCAAAAGGAAGTGTTTCTGCCGGGCCAATAATAAGTTTATTTGACATTGCTTCGTTTGAAGTACCCTTGGCATTGGTGGCTGTCACCTTATACTGTTTAACAACAGCGTTACCGTTTACTGCAGGCACTTCCCATTCACATTGGGTAAGATTCTCAGCCACCTTGTTGCTTTCCCAGTTATTGATGGGCTCAAGCACTGTATAACGAAGATCCACGGGGTCAATATATCCGTTATTTGCACCGGAACGGGGAGCCGTCCATGTAAGTTTTACCTTACCGTCCACGTCCTGTACCAGAACCACATCAGATGGAGCGGCAGGATAGTCTTCTCCTATCATAAGACGGAGCGACTGTTCAGCTGACTTGGTTCCATCTGTAGCCGTTACCTGCACATACCATGTATAGGTCCCCTGATTCAGAGGACCGTTAACCACAAACTCGCAGTTTTGTCCCGGAGTCACATTCTCCAGCATGCCTCGTGTGGTACGCACATTGGTCCACAGGTCATAGCTGTACTCCTGGCTATATAATTCTATACTCTGGATTCCCGGCAGCGCATCTGTGGTTCCGGCATATACTGACGGAGCTTTAAATTTGATTATTATAGGACACTGACCGGCATCAGTGCTGACGTCAAAACCGTCAATGGGCGCCACAGCATCATGGGAAACGTCCTGTACCTGCATGCTGTCATGTGATTCCATAGCAGCCTGCAGTACCGGCACTGAACCAGCCATAATGGCACCAACCGTCATAATTAGTAGCAGTTTCTTTTTCATTAATAGAGATAATAATTGGTTAACTTTACTTTGTATGTGGCAAATATAAGGAATAATATTAATAATCACGTTAGACGCCACGTAAGAAAAAACGCCGGGACAGTGACTTGTTGCACATGTCCCGGCGGTAATATAGAGTTATGACTTATTTTATTCTGCCGTCACTTCAGTGTGCGTTACGTCCATTACACCATCAGTTACATCATCAACATCAGGATAAAGGGCTGCTACATCATCTGTGCTTGTTACCACCAGCTTCTCATACTCACGGCGTCCTGTACCAGCAGGTATAAGATGACCGCAGATAACGTTCTCCTTCATACCCACAAGTGAGTCAGTCTTTCCGGCGATAGCCGCTTCATTGAGAACCTTGGTAGTTTCCTGGAATGAAGCTGCAGAGATGAAGCTTGAAGTCTGCAGAGCGGCACGGGTAATACCTTGAAGAATCTGCTCTGAGGTTGCGGGCACGGCGTCACGTACTGTAATGGTACGGAGGTCACGGCGCTTGAGGGCTGAGTTCTCATCACGCAACTTACGTGCTGTGATAATCATACCAGGCTTAACTTCTTCGCTGTCACCTGCATCTGTAACCACTTTCTTACCCCAGATACGGTCATTCTCTTCCATAAACTCGCGCTTGTCCACAATCTGCTGCTCAAGGAAGCCGGTATCACCAGGATCAAGAATATTTACCTTTCTCATCATCTGGCGCACAATGACTTCAAAGTGCTTGTCATTAATCTTCACACCCTGCATGCGGTACACATCCTGAACTTCATTCACAATGTATTCCTGAACGGCTGTCGGGCCCATGATGTTAAGAATATCAGCAGGTGTTACGGCACCGTCAGACAGGGGAGTACCTGCTCGTACAACATCGTTCTCCTGAACCAGAATCTGCTTGGACAGAGGCACAAGATACTTCTTCACCTCACCCAGTTTGGAAGTAACTGAAATCTCACGGTTACCACGCTTAACCTTACCAAAGTGGACCTCACCGTCTATTTCAGACACAATAGCGGGGTTTGAGGGGTTACGGGCCTCAAAGAGCTCAGTTACACGGGGCAGACCACCGGTGATGTCACCGGCACCACCACCTGATGCGCGAGGTATCTTGACAAAGATATCACCGGCCTTAATCTCTGAGTCATTCTCAGCAATAAGGTGTGCACCCACTGGGAGGGCGTAAGTAATGAGAATCTGACCGTTAGCATCCACAATATTTGCCTCGGGAACACGGGTACGGTCCTTTGACTCAATGATGACTTTATCCTGCAGACCAGACTGCTCATCAGTATCCACGCGGAAGTTTACGCCTTCCACCAGATTAGTGTACTGAATCTTGCCGCCAACCTCACTTACAATTACGGCATTGAAGGGGTCCCATTCACAGATTACGTCACCGGGAGCCACGGTATCACCGTTATTGAAGTATAGTTTAGAACCGTAAGGTATATTGGCGCTGGTGAGCATCATCTTGGTCTTGGGATCAAGAATACGCATTTCAGCCAGACGGCCGTTGACCACCTTAACATCACGTCCTTCTGCTGTCTTTTCATCAGTATCAACTGTACGGAGTTCTTCAATTTCAAGAATACCGTTGTATCGTGAGGTTACTGTAGATACGGCGGCAATGTTTGAAGCAACACCACCCACGTGGAATGTACGCAGTGTCAGCTGAGTACCGGGCTCACCGATGGACTGTGCAGCAATCACGCCCACAGCCTCACCTTTCTGAACCATGCGGTTATTTGCCAGGTTACGGCCGTAGCACTTGGCGCACACACCCTTCTTGCTCTCGCAAGTGAGCACTGAACGGATTTCTACGCTTTCAATAGGTGAGGCATCAATGCGGTCTGCTGCGGCATCATTGATTTCTTCACCTGCAGCCACAATTATTTCACCGGTTAACGGATCTACGATATCATGTACAGACACACGCCCCAGTATACGTTCTCCCAGTGAGGCAACAACCTCATCATTATTCTTTATCTCAGTGCATACCAGGCCACGCAGTGTACCGCAGTCTTCCTCATTGATAATAACATCATGAGCCACGTCCACCAGACGACGAGTAAGATAACCGGCGTCAGCTGTCTTAAGCGCGGTATCTGCAAGACCCTTACGGGCACCGTGTGTTGAGATAAAGTATTCCAGCACTGAAAGGCCTTCTTTAAAGTTAGCCAAGATGGGGTTCTCAATAATCTGACCACCTTCTGCACCGGCTTTCTGCGGCTTGGCCATAAGACCACGCATACCTGCCAGCTGACGAATCTGGTCCTTAGAACCACGTGCACCGGAGTCAAGCATCATGAACACAGAATTAAAGCCCTGATTGGCCTCAGTCATCTGCTTCATCAGTATATCAGTCAGACGGCTGTTGACATGTGTCCATATATCAATAATCTGATTATATCGCTCTGTATTGGTAATGAAACCCATTGAGTAATTATCCATCACCTCCTGAACCTGAGCGTAGCCCTCAGCTACAATGCTTTCTTTCTCAGCAGGAATGATTACGTCACCCAGATTGAATGACAGACCGCCCTGGAAAGCCATCTTATAACCAAGGTTCTTGATATCATCCAGGAACTGGGCTGAGCGCGGAATACCGCAGCGCTTGATTACGCGTGAGATGATATTACGCAGGGACTTCTTTGAAAGGATTTCATTAACGTAGCCAATCTCTTTAGGCACATACTGGTTCACCAGCACACGTCCTACTGAAGTATTCTCTACGAGATGACGGATAGGATTGCCATCCTTGTCCACGTCATCCACCATTACACTGACAGGTGCGTGCAGGGTAACTTTACCTTCATTATATGCAATTTCAGCTTCTTCCGGGCCGTAGAACACGGTTCCCTCACCCTTGTCGCCCTTACGGAGCTTAGTGATATAATACAGACCCAGAACCATGTCCTGTGAGGGCACAGTAATAGGAGCACCGTTTGCGGGGTTAAGAATGTTGTGTGCGCCCAGCATCAGCATCTGAGCCTCAAGGATAGCCTCGTTACCCAGAGGAAGGTGTACTGCCATCTGGTCACCGTCAAAGTCAGCGTTGAACGCGGTACAAGCCAGCGGGTGCAGCTGTATGGCTTTGCCTTCTATCATCTTGGGCTGGAAAGCCTGGATACCCAGACGGTGCAGTGTAGGAGCACGGTTCAGCAACACGGGATGACCCTTCATTACATGCTCAAGGATATCCCATACCACAGGTTCCTTGCGGTCAACAATCTTTTTAGCGCTCTTTACGGTCTTTACTATACCGCGCTCTATGAGCTTACGGATTACGAAAGGCTTGTAAAGCTCTGCAGCCATATTCTTGGGGATACCGCACTCATGCATCTTCAGCTCGGGGCCAACAACAATAACTGAACGTGCTGAGTAGTCAACACGCTTACCCAGAAGATTCTGACGGAAACGGCCCTGCTTACCCTTGAGGGAGTCAGACAGAGACTTCAGAGGACGGTTTGCGTCTGACTTCACGGCTGATGACTTACGTGAGTTATCCAGAAGTGAGTCAACTGCTTCCTGAAGCATACGCTTCTCATTACGCAGAATCACGTCCGGCGCCTTAATTTCAATAAGGCGTTTCAGACGATTGTTACGGATGATTACACGACGGTACAGGTCATTGAGGTCACTGGTGGCAAAACGGCCGCCATCCAGCGGAACCAGCGGACGCAGTTCCGGCGGAATGATGGGCACAGCCTGAAGTATCATCCATTCGGGCTTGTTACGGTGGCGTGAGGCGCGGAATGACTCCACAACCTGAAGACGCTTCAGGGCCTCTGTCTTACGCTGCTGTGATCCGTCAGTATCTGCCTGATGACGCAGCTGATATGCCAGTGAGTCAAGGTCAAGGTCCTTAAGCAGGTCATATACGGCCTCGGCACCCATCTTGGCTACAAACTTATTGGGATCGCCATCCTCAAGCTGCTGGTTTTCCTTAGGCAACTTGTCAAGGATGTCAAAATATTCTTCTTCTGTAAGTAAATCAAGTTTCTCAACGCCTTCCACGTTACCGGGATTGATTACCACGTAACGTTCATAGTAGATAACTGCGTCAAGCTTCTTTGAAGGCAACCCAAGCAGATAACCTATCTTATTGGGAAGCGAGCGGAAATACCATATGTGAGCCACCGGAACCACCAGCTTGATGTGACCCATGCGCTCACGACGTACCTTCTTTTCAGTAACTTCAACACCACAGCGGTCGCACACAATACCTTTGTAACGTATGCGTTTATATTTGCCGCAATGACACTCATAATCCTTTACCGGGCCGAAAATACGCTCACAGAACAGACCGTCACGCTCAGGCTTATAAGTGCGGTAGTTGATAGTTTCGGGCTTAAGAACCTCGCCGCTTGACTTCTCAAGAATTTCTTCAGGTGAAGCCAGTCCGATAGAAATCTTGGAGAATGCGTTTTTAGGTTTGTTTTCTTTTCTAAAAGCCATTGTATATCTTGTATTGCGTTGTTTACGTAATGTATTTGAAGAGAGATGAGAGAGGATTGGTCTCAGTCTGCTGTTCCCGGCATGCCTTAAGACATGCCGGGGTCAGCCAGAACATGATATTTATGAATCCGGACAGCTTTACGCCGTCACAGGATTAGTTTTCAAGATTTATGCTCAGGCCCAGACCGCGCAGCTCGTGAAGAAGCACGTTGAGAGACTCAGGAATACCGGCTGGCGGCATGGCATCTCCCTTGACAATTGCCTCATAAGCTTTGCTTCGGCCTGTAACATCATCACTCTTGACAGTAAGAATCTCCTGAAGGATATGAGCGGCACCGAAAGCTTCCAGCGCCCAAACTTCCATCTCACCAAAACGCTGACCACCAAACTGTGCTTTACCGCCCAGAGGCTGCTGAGTAATGAGTGAGTACGGGCCGATGGAACGTGCGTGCATCTTATCCTCAACCATGTGACCCAGCTTAAGCATGTAAATCACGCCCACTGTGGCCGGCTGGTCAAAGCGCTCGCCTGTACCGCCGTCATAAAGGTAAGTCTTTCCGTAACGGGGAAGACCGGCTTTATCTGTCCACTCGTTCAGGTCATCAAGTGTGGCTCCGTCAAAAATGGGAGTTGCAAACTTCTCTCCAAGTTCACGGCCTGCCCATCCTAAAACGGTTTCAAATATCTGACCCAGGTTCATACGGGAGGGCACACCCAGCGGGTTAAGGACTATATCTACGGGGGTTCCGTCCGCAAGGAAAGGCATGTCCTCCTGACGTACAATGCGTGATACAATACCCTTGTTACCGTGACGGCCTGCCATCTTGTCTCCAACACTTATCTTACGCTTCTTGGCAATATAAACCTTGGCAATCTGAAGGATGCCGGAGGGCAGTTCATCACCGATGGAGATATCAAATTTTTTGCGTCGCAGTTCAGCGTCAATCTCTTTGGACTTGCGCAGGTAATTGACTATGGTACGGCGTATTAGATCATTGGCATGAGCATCATCTGTCCAGTTGCTCAGGTTAATGGTATCATAGTTGATATCCTTGAGCACACCGGCAGTGATACGCGCACCGGCGGGTATAATCTCGCTTCCGAGGAAGTCTTTAACGCCCTGGGAAACATGATCTTCAGTCAGTGTCAGCAGCTTGCCCACAAGGACTTCCTTCAGTGCGTTCTGCTTTTCTTCATATTCCTCATCCAGCTTGGGTAACTGGGCGTTTGCGCTCTTGGTTTTCTTCTTCTTTGCCGCACGTGAGAACAGGTTGGTTCCTATTACCACACCCTTCAGTGAGGGAGAGGCTTTCAGGGAAGCATCCTTTACATCACCTGCCTTGTCACCGAAGATGGCACGCAGAAGTTTTTCTTCCGGAGTGGGATCGCTCTCACCCTTGGGAGTAATCTTACCTATCATGATATCGCCGGGAACAACGTGTGCGCCTACGCGAATAATTCCGCGTTCATCCAGGTCTTTGGTTGCATCCTCACTTACGTTGGGAATGTCAGATGTAAGTTCTTCCTGACCACGCTTGGTGTCGCGCACTTCCAGCGCATATTCATCCACATGCACAGAGGTAAGGATGTCATCACGCACCACGCGCTCATTGAGCACAATAGCGTCCTCATAGTTATATCCCTTCCAGGGCATGAACGCAACTTTAAGATTTCTACCAAGAGCAAGCTCTCCGTTCTCAGTTGCATATCCCTCAGTAAGAATATCACCGGCTTTTACTCTCTGGCCCTTGTTACATATGGGGCGCAGGTCAATGGTGGTACTCTGGTTGGTCTTACGGAACTTGGGCATACGGTATTCCTTGACGGCATCCTCAAATGCCACAAACTCATCATCCTCAGTGCGGTCATAGCGGATGCGGATTACATCAGCATCTACAAATTCTATAACACCGTCACCCTCTGCAGTAATCTGAGTGCGGCTGTCACGGATGAGCTGACCTTCAATACCGGTACCTACAATGGGGGCTTCAGAACGCATCAGAGGCACTGCCTGACGCATCATGTTAGAACCCATCAGCGCACGGTTAGCGTCATCGTGCTCCAGGAACGGAATCAAAGAAGCCGCAATAGATGCTATCTGTGTGGGCGATACGTCCATCAGTTCCACTTCCTGTGGCGGTACCACGGGGAAGTCAGCATCAAGACGTGCCTTTACACGGTCACGTACAAATGAGCCATCCTCATTCAGAGGCGCATTACCCTGAGCAATAACCTTACCCTCCTCAATTTCTGCGGTAAGATATACCACTTCATTATTATTGAGGTTAACCTTGGCATCTTCCACCTTTCTGTAAGGAGTCTCTATGAAGCCCAGGTCGTTAATCTTTGCATATACACACAGAGAGCTGATAAGACCGATGTTAGGACCTTCAGGCGTCTCAATAGGACACAGACGGCCGTAGTGCGTATAGTGAACGTCTCGTACCTCAAAGCCTGCTCGCTCACGGCTCAGGCCACCGGGACCCAGGGCTGACATACGGCGCTTATGCGTTATTTCAGCAAGAGGGTTGGTCTGGTCCATGAACTGAGAAAGTGCATTGGTACCAAAGAAAGTATTGATAACAGAAGATATGGTCTTTGCGTTTATCAGGTCAATGGGCGTGAACACCTCATTGTCTCGGACATTCATACGTTCGCGGATGGTACGTGACATACGTGCCAGACCCACACCAAACTGATTATACAGCTGTTCACCAACGGTGCGCACACGACGGTTGCTCAGGTGGTCAATATCATCAACATCTGTCTTAGAGTTAATCAGCTCTATCAGATACTTGATAATGGCAATTATGTCCTCCTTGGTCAGCACCTTAACGTCCATAGAAGTGTCAAGGCCCAGCTTTTTATTTATGCGGTAACGGCCCACTTCACCAAGGTCGTAGCGCTTCTCTGAGAAGAACAGGTTCTGAATCACCTCACGTGCACTTGCATCATCCGGTGGCTCCGCGTTACGGAGCTGTCTGTAAATATAATTAACCGCCTCAGTTTCTGAGTTGGTAGTATCTTTTTGAAGTGTATTGAAGATAATAGAGTAATCAGAGGGGTTAACATCCTCCTTGTGCAGAAGAATTGTCTTCTCACCTGAATCAATAATCTCCTGTATGTGCTTTTCTTCAAGAACGGTCTCGCGGTCAAGGATGACCTCGTTACGTTCAATGGTTGAAACCTCGCCGGTATCCTCATCCACAAAATCTTCCACCCATGAACGGAGCACACGGGCAGCAAGCTTGCGGCCTATTGCATTCTTAAGATTAGTCTTTGTGACCTTAACCTCTTCTGCCAGACCGAAGATTTCAACAATATCCTTGTCACTCTCAACACCAATGGCACGTAACAGTGTGGTAACCGGCAATTTTTTCTTACGGTCAATGTACGCATACATTACATTATTGATGTCAGTGGCAAACTCAATCCAAGACCCGCGGAATGGGATGATACGTGCTGAATAAAGCTGAGTACCGTTGGCATGCTTGCTCTGCCCGAAGAATACACCGGGGGAGCGGTGGAGCTGTGAAACTACTACACGCTCTGCGCCGTTGATGACAAAAGTACCTTTATCTGTCATATACGGAATCGGACCCAGGAAAACGTCCTGAATCTCCGTTGCAAAATCTTCATGGTCAGGGTCAGTGCAGTACAGCTTCAGCTTAGCCTTTAAAGGCACGCTATAAGTAAGGCCGCGTTCCAAACACTCTTCAATGGTATAGCGGGGTGGATCAATATAATAATCCAGGAACTCTAACACAAAATTATTGCGAGTATCCGCTATGGGGAAGTTTTCTGCAAAAACCTTGAAAAGGCCTTCGTTATTTCTTTTTTCCGGCTCTGTATCCAGCTGCAGGAAGTCATGAAAAGACTTCAGCTGAACCTCAAGAAAGTCAGGGTAAGGAAGAGGGTTCTTTACCGACGCAAAATTTATACGGGGTTTGTCTAATGTTGCTGACATCTAAAAAAATGATTACGTGGTGGAGTGAACTCAAAAAATTATAGCACAAAAAGGTTAAGAATCACCCATTGGGGACTCTTAACCTTATTACCCGGTTAAAGGTAATATTATTTCAGTTCTACTTCTGCGCCTGCTTCTTCGAGCTGCTTCTTCAGGCCTTCTGCATCAGCCTTAGAAAGACCTTCCTTAACTACGCTGGGTGCGCCGTCAACCATTTCCTTAGCTTCCTTCAGACCCAGACCGGTCAGTTCCTTAACCAGCTTTACAACCTGGAGCTTGTTAGCACCGGCTGCCTTAAGAACTACGTCAAAAGCTGACTTCTCTTCAGCAGCAGGACCAGCAGCGGGGCCAGCGGCAACTGCTACAGCAGCAGCGGCGGGTTCAATACCGTACTCTTCTTTCAGAATCTGAGCGAGTTCGTTTACTTCCTTTACAGTGAGGTTAACAAGTTGTTCAGCAAAAGCTTTTAAATCTGCCATTTTTGTATAAATTAATTTTGTTATTTTAATCAATAAATTGTGAGTGCCGTTAAGTTTAATTTCAGACTGCTAAGCCACGACACGTCTTAGCCTTCTTTCTGTGAGAGGGTTTCCAGAATACCATGGAGCTTGGTACCTCCTGAGGTAAGCGCGCTGATGACATTCTTTGCAGGTGACTGCAGAAGTGCAACAACATCGGCAATAAGCTCGTTCTTGCTCTTGATAGAAGCCAGAGCATCCAGCTGATCAGCGCCTACGTATACAGTCTCCTCAACATACGCTGCCTTAAGCGCGGGCAGTGTATCACCTTTCTTGACAAAATCCTTCAGCAGTTTTGCAGGGGCATTGCCAACATTGGTGCACATCAGAGAAGTACTTCCCTTAAGTGTGGGATAAAGTTCAGAGAAATCACCGTCAAGTGTTTCAAGAGCTTTATGTAACAGTGTATTCTTAACCACCAGAAGCTTTACATCTGCATTGAAGCATGCGCGACGCAGAGCACTGGTCTTTTCAGCGTCAAGACCTGTGGTCTCAACTAAATAAAAACCGTTGTACTCACGGAGAGTATTGGCTATATTCTCAATAACAATAGCTTTATCTTCCTTTTTCATGTTCTTACGGATTTTAAATGTTAAGCGTCAACAGTCTTGGTGTCAACTTTAACGCCGGGACTCATGGTGCTTGAAAGATAAATGCTCTTAAGATAAGTACCCTTGGCGGTAGCAGGCTTCAGCTTGATGAGGGTGTTAATGAACTCACGTGCATTGTCACGCATCTGCTCAGGAGTAAAACTCATCTTACCGATTGAGCTATGAACAATACCGTTCTTGTCAACCTTGAAGTCAATTTTACCCTTCTTAACTTCCTCAACGGCCTTTGCTACATCCATAGTCACAGTACCGCTCTTGGGGTTAGGCATCAGACCGCGGGGACCGAGTACGCGACCCAGTGCACCGATCTTACCCATGATAGCGGGCTGAGTGATGATAACATCAATATCAGTCCAACCACCCTTGATTTTTTCAATATATTCGTCAAGTCCTACATAATCTGCGCCCGCAGCCTTTGCAGCTGCCTCTGCGTCAGGATTACATAATACAAGCACTTTTACCTGCTTTCCAGTTCCGTGAGGCAGTGTTACCACGCCACGTACCATCTGGTTTGCCTTACGAGGATCCACACCAAGACGCACATCTATGTCAAATGATGCGTCAAACTTGGCATAGTTTACTTCCTTTACCTTTTCTACAGCCTCAGCTAAAGAATAGGCTTTCCCGGCTTCAATCTTCGATAAGGCTAACTTCTGATTCTTTGTAAGTTTACTCATTTCAATTGAAGTTTTTATTTGTTTCCGGGGAATTCCCCTTTAACGGTGATACCCATACTTCTGGCTGTACCGGCAACCATACGCATAGCAGACTCTACTGTGAAGCAATTGAGGTCCGGCATTTTGTCAGCTGCAATTGTCTGTACCTGTTCCCATGTGATTTCAGCAACCTTCTTACGGTTAGGCTCCTTAGAACCTGACTTCAGTTTTGCTACCTCTTTCAGCTGGATGGCAACCGGGGGAGTCTTTACAACAAAGTCAAAAGACTTATCTGTATAGTAAGTGATTACTACAGGCAGAACCTTTCCGGCCTTATCCTGGGTGCGGGCATTGAATTGCTTGCAAAATTCCATGATGTTGATACCCTTCGAACCGAGGGCGGGACCTACGGGAGGTGAAGGGTTTGCTGCTCCACCTTTAATCTGCAATTTGATTTGTCCAGCAATTTCTTTAGCCATTGGATTAAAAACTTATTTAATTAATTATAAGTGCGCTGTAAAAGGAATTCTTTCGTAACCAAGGGTCCTCTTATTCACGCTCTACCTTTGAATTTTCCAGCTCTATTGACGTCTTACGTCCAAAAATCTTCACACTCACTGTGAGTTTACGTTTCTCCTTATTCACTTCTTCAATGACTCCGGAGAAGCCTGAGAACGGTTCAGATATAATCTTCACCGTCTCACCAACAATAAAGTCAGATGCTTCATCCTCAACAGGCTCACTCAGTTCATCCGCTGCACCCAGCATGCGCATAACCTCCGAATGACGCAGACGTTCAGGCTTGCTGCCTTTCTCACGCCCACGCAGAAAGTCAATTACATTTGTTGTGTTTGTCAGCTCATGAATAAGTTCGCCGGTAAGGATTGCCTCAATAAAAACGTAGCCTGAATACAAGTTACGTTCTTTTACAACCTTCTTGCCGTTACGGACAGTAAGAACTTTCTCTGTGGGAATCAGTACCTGAAACAAATAATTGCCAAGACCTCCATTCTTGATTGCAGCATCAAGCACTTCTTTAACCTTAGCTTCTTTACCTGAGATGGCACGCAGTACGTACCACCCTTTCTTTGATTCTGTACCAGTATTTTCCACTTTCTGAAATTCTTTATGTCCTTAATAACTCATCAAGTTAGTACGGAATTTAAAGTCCGTAAATAAAGTGCATAAGAGCATTCACCACCTGATCCATGATGAAAATCGCAATGGCGATTAAAACGGAAGCAATCATCACGATTATGGCAGATTTTACAACCTGCTTTCTGGTGGGCCAAGAAGTCTTATAACGTAATTCATCGTAAGACTCCTCAATATTCGTAAGTAGTTTCAGTTTTTTCATTATTCAATTTTTAGCACGGGACGAGAGACTCGAACTCCCGACACCCGGTTTTGGAGACCGGTGCTCTACCAACTGAGCTAGTCCCGTAAATAATCAAGTACCGGCCTTTTGCAACTCGGCATCAAAGCCGGTACTTGAATATGGGTTAATTAATTCTTCTGAATTAAATATTAGTCAAGAATTTCAGTAATCTGACCTGAACCTACGGTGCGGCCACCTTCACGGATAGCGAAACGCAGACCCTGATCACATGCTACCGGGTTGATGAGCTCAACAATGATCTCAACGTGGTCACCGGGCATTACCATTTCTACACCTTCGGGGAGAGTAATTTCACCGGTTACGTCAAGTGTACGGATGTAGAACTGGGGACGGTAGTGATTGTGGAAAGGAGTGTGACGGCCACCTTCTTCCTTCTTCAGGATATAAACAGAAGCTTTGAACTTGCTGTGGGGCTTAACAACACCGGGATGGCAGATAACCATACCACGCTTGATGTCCTTCTTATCAATACCACGGAGAAGCAGACCTACGTTGTCACCGGCTTCACCCTGATCCAGGAGCTTGCGGAACATTTCAACACCTGTTACGGTTGACTTCATGTTTGCACCAAGACCCATGATCTGAACTTCATCACCAACCTTTACGATACCGGTTTCAATACGACCGGTGGCAACAGTACCACGACCGGTGATTGAGAACACGTCTTCAACAGGCATAAGGAAGGGTTTGTCAACGTCACGGGGAGGCAGGGGAATCCAGTTATCAACTGCATCCATCAGTTCAACAACCTTAGCTTCCCACTCGGGCTCACCATTCAGCGCACCCAGAGCTGAACCACGGATGATGGGAGTTTCATCACCGTCATATTCATAAGCTGAGAGAAGTTCACGCATTTCCATTTCAACCAGTTCCAGCATTTCCTCGTCATCAACCATATCACACTTGTTAAGGAAAACAACGATACGGGGAACGTTTACCTGACGGGCGAGCAGGATGTGCTCACGAGTCTGAGGCATGGGTCCATCAGTTGCTGCTACTACGATGATAGCACCGTCCATCTGAGCAGCACCGGTTACCATGTTCTTTACATAGTCAGCATGTCCGGGGCAGTCTACGTGAGCATAGTGACGGTTTGCAGTCTCATACTCTACGTGGGCAGTGTTAATTGTAATACCACGCTCTTTTTCCTCGGGAGCGTTGTCAATCTGGTCAAATGACTTAACTTCAGAAAGACCCTTCTTTGCAAGCACTGTAGTGATTGCAGCAGTCAGAGTAGTCTTGCCGTGGTCAACATGACCAATAGTACCGATGTTTACATGCGGTTTGGTTCTTTCGAATTTCTCTTTAGCCATAACTTGCTTATTTATTTTAAATGATTGATTCTCTGCAATAATGCCGCGATAACGTATGCGCGCTATCGGGGCTATCAACTAATAAAGAGCCGATGGCGGGATTTGAACCCGCGACCTCTTCCTTACCAAGGAAGTGCTCTACCCCTGAGCTACATAGGCAAAAAAAATGTTTGAGCGGAAGACGAGGCTCAAACTCGCGACCCTCAGCTTGGAAGGCTGATGCTCTA
>CAMWLS010000026.1 GCA_947175205.1 uncultured Porphyromonadaceae bacterium
TTAAATTACTTTATGATTTCCTTAGCAACCTTGTTGCCCTGACGTACGATGTACAGACCGGCAGTGGGGTTAGCAATTTCTACACCCTGGAGGTTATAGTAAACGGCGGGGATGTTGTCTGAGTCAGCTGCAATGTCAGTGATGCTGTTGACGTCAATGTTTTCTCCGGTGTGGCCTGAGAAGGTGTAAACGCCGTTGTTGATGAACTTGAGGTCAGCGGTCTGTTTTCCGTTGCCGTTGAAGATAATCATCAGGTCAGGGTTCTGCTCATCATATTCAAAGCTGTAATGGTACAGCTGGCGTCCGTTAACGGTTCCCTGGTTCATGGCTTTTCCGGGCCAAGCGCCGGTGATCTGGAAGTTCTGCTTGGCCTTATCCCAGATGTAAACGTTCACGCTGCCCCAGTTGGAGTCAGTGTTGTCAAAGTAAACGTTATAAGCTCCGTCAGTGGGAACAATGGGGTCATCAGGGTTAACGGGGTCAATGGGATCCACGGGGTCTACGGGGTCAATGTTTTCCAGGTCACGAATCTTGGCAATGTCAGCCATGGCGTAAGTGATTACGTCAATGTCATCTTTCTCATGTGAGGTGCTCTTGTCCTTGCCGTATGACTCGAATACGTTGTCCACCATGGAGGGGTCAAAGGGGATGCAGTCAATGGCGCTCTCACCGCGTGTGCCGATTACGCGCACGCCCACGCCGTTTTCTTCCAGCCACTGGCGAGTGATGCCCAGGGCGCGGAGTGGAATCTGCATCTCATAGAAGGTGTCAAACTCATGGCTGTGGGGCTTGAGGCCTGATACGGGACCTGCCAGGAGGTTGTCATAGCACTCGGGGTCATAGATGTTCTCAATGATGGAGGGGTCAGAGATGAGTGTGCCGCTGATGTCGTAGTCAGCGTGTGTTTTCTGACGCCACAGGTGTGAGGGGAGGAAGTCATGGGTGAGGTTGTATTTTACGCCTATGCTGCTGAATTCGTGGCAGCCCTGGCCGTAATCAGTCTCACCCTTGGCGTTGACGGCGGTGAACATGGCGGGCTTGCCCTGACCGGCCTGACCGCTGAAGAAGAAGAGGTGGTCTACATGCACCTGTGCGGGGTCAAAGGTGGTACCCATGCCGCCCTGGTCACACCACACGCAGCGTCCGTCAGTGAGCTTGCCTGTCATGCCGGGCTTTGAGGGGTCCACGCTCAAGGCCACAATCAGGGGTACGTTTCCGATGTGGCCGTAGTCAGTGAG
The DNA here is from genome assembly GCA_947175205.1 of uncultured Porphyromonadaceae bacterium. Taxonomy (GTDB): domain Bacteria; phylum Bacteroidota; class Bacteroidia; order Bacteroidales; family Muribaculaceae; genus CAG-873. Next base: position 1,239 of record CAMWLS010000026.1, read on the forward strand.
GGGGCCGTCGCCTTCACGTGCCCAGGTGTCTCCGGTGTTGCACATCTGCCAAGCCAGGTAAATATTGTTGTCATCCCATGCGGCGTAGAGGGCGTACATGTCCAGGACGCAGTTCTCGTGTGAGCCTTTGAAGGCGGTGGCCATGTCATTGGCACCGCATGTGGCAATACACATATCTTCAGTCCAGCCGGTGAGGGAGCCGTTTACGTTAATGGTGGCTGCGCGACCAACGGCGTTTTCAGGGTTTGTGCTGTAAAAAGCGCGGGTTTCCACGTTCTGGGCGCCGGCTGTGAGTGCAGCGCCGCACAGAAGCGCGGGAAGGAGTAAGCTTTTCTTCATGAAAATGATGGTTATTAGATGTAAGTAAGTATTATATAAGTATATCTATGCGCAAAGGTAATATTATATTTTGTTAAAAGCAATTCAGTGAATAAAAAACGGGAAGAAGTCAAAAACTAAGAGACTTCTTCCCGTTTCAGAGGGATGCTATAATATTGCGGGTTTATTTTATAATGAATTTGCGGGTGGCAGTGTGGCCGGCAGTGTTTGTGGCGTGTGCCAGATATATGCCGGGCTGGAGGGTGTCCACTGTGACGTGGCTGTTACCGGAGGCAAAGGGAGTGCCGGTTACACTGTAGAGTGTAATGAGGCATCCGGGGGCGTGTACGCCTGTGGCATCCACAGTGATGACGGGGGTGTCAGTGGTGTCAGCCACGCTGTCAGAGATGTTTCCCAGGCCGCGTTCCACCACTTTTACCAGGCATTTTGCGCCGCAGAGGTCCACGGTGGTCTCTCCCACGCTGAGGGCTTCAAACTCAACGGTGAGGGCGTTGTGGGCGTATGTGAAGTCGCCGGTCATGGTGGTGACAGTCTCGTCACAGGTGAAGAAGAAGCTGTCAATGGCATCTTCAGCGCTGATGGCATGGCGTGAGACAAAGACCACGGTGATGTCATAGTAATCTCCTTCTTCCACCACCAGTGTCTGGGGTGTGCAGTATGTTCCGGTTTCGTGTGAGAGCGCGGGGTCCTCAGAGGTGGCGGGGTTCCAGGCCATGTCCAGGCCGTAGCTGAAGCCCAGGTTGTCAGCAAACCATTTCTGGTTCAGTTCTGAGTCAGGGACGGTGGCGCCTTCAGTGGACGTCTTTTCAGGAGCTATGGTTTCAGAGCCGGGAGCGAGGTTCTCTGCGGCATAGTTGTTAAAGAGGCGCTTGTCAGGTCCGTAGGGGTCATTGTAAACGGGATTACCGCTACCGTCATAGCCGGAGATGTCCGGAGTCTCATTGGCCTGCGTGCGTCCCACAATGCGGTGCATGGTGTCATGCTGTCCGGGGAAGGCTTCCGGCTTTGAGGATGTGTAAGCGTTAATGGCTGTCATGTTTACGAAGTTATTCTTAACGGCGCAGTCTTCTTCTGTTATGGTTCCTTCAGGTTCCGGAGCTGAGGAGAGGATTCCCACAATGCCGCCGGCGCAGGGGCCGAAGTCTACATAGACGTATGTGGAGCCTTTGGTGGTGATGGAGCCTTCAGTGTAACAGCGTTGTACGGTGGCGTCCTGCACTGAGGCTGCAATGCCTCCCACGGTGTTCATGGCTGTGAGGTCTACGTCAGCGTGGCAGTCAGAGATGACTACGTCAGTGCCTACAGAGGCCACGATACCGCCCACTGAGGTGTGGCCTTCAATGGTGGCTATGACGGCGTTACAGGTGATTTGTGAGCCTGTGAGGGCGGAGGATACAATGCCTGCCACATCATCAGACATGGGGAGGTATATGTCAGCTGAGGTCACGGAGCAGCCGGTGATGGTGCTGTACAGGGAGGCGCGTCCGGCAATGACGCCGAATGAGACGTTGGCGTCCGGGCCGTTAACGCTCAGGCCGTTAAAGTGTACGCCGCTTACTGTACCGCCTAAGAGTGAGACGGTTAGGATGCCGTCAGTGCTTCCGGTGGGATTAGTCATGGTCACGCCGCGGAAGCTGAGGTCTTTAATCTGAGCGGTGTTGCCTGAGATTCCGTTAAAGATGGCGTGGTCCAGGCTCAGTCCGGTAATGGTGTGTGAGGCGCCGTCCAGTGTACCGGTGAAATCCGGTTTAATGGACTGGAAGTTATAACCAGAGGCGTCAATGTCTGAAACCAGGCGATAATGTGCGCCGGGCTCCTGACGTATCTGGCTGAAGTCACCTATGGTGCTTATAAGGTAAGGGTTCTCAGGTGAGCCGTCACCTCCGGCGGTGAATTTTTCCATGGGGAGGTTGTAAAAGCACTGGGAGTAGTTGCTGTTTTCATCAGCAAAGGAAATCATGAGGCTGGGGGTGGAGTCAGTGTTGAGGAGCACAATGCTGAGGAGGTTACCCATCTGTGCGTCAGGGCCCTGTGTGAAGATGGTGCGTCCCTGGGTGTTAGCCACCAGGAGTTCTGTGTTAGCCACGGTGCCCTCACCGGTGTAACGCTTAACCAGCCACATGTACTCATGATGAGCGTCAGTGTTAAAGAGGTAGGGGGAGAGGGCTTCAGAGCTGATGTAGACCTGTGCCATGGCAATGTCCTGTCCCAGATTAATGCGGTCAATGGTGGTGATGTGGCCGTCAGGCTTAATCCACAGGAGCTGTTCCACAATGGAGCCGTCCTGGTCCATATAGTTGTCATTGGTCTGGAAGAGGTATGAGTAAGTGCCGTCAGGGTTAAGTGCGCGGTCAACGTTGGCGCGGAGGCTCCATTCATTATGGATGGATGAAAGTGTGGAGACGGTGGTTCCGGAAAGGATGTCCACAAAGGTGAATGTTGCGGGAGCAGCGCTCTGGTCCGGGCTTTCATTGAGTTTTACAAACATCACCTGGGGCTCTTGGCCGGGGAGGTCACTCATGGCCAGGACGCTGTTTACGTTCTGAGCCAAGTCAAAGAGGTGGTTACCGTCCCTGTCATAGCGGCTGAAGGTGAGGAGGTATTCATCATCATTGCTGCGGAGGTATTTCTGGATGCAGATGTTGAGGTTACCGTTTTCCAATACGTCAAGAATGTTCTGGAGGTTACCCACGCTGTAATAGCGGAACAGGACGTCAGATGAGGGGTCAGTCTGGTCAGCGGCAATTTTTGTCTGCTGCTCCAGGGTGGCGTCACCGTAACCGGTGTATGAGTAGAGGGAGACCACGAGGTTGTTGTCAGTGAAGGGCATGCCCTCGCTCTCGTTTATGTTTCCCTGGTCATCCACGCCCGGGCCTATGGCATTGCTGAAGAACCACTTTTCATACTGTGAGGTTACGATAATGAAGCGGCCGTTGAGCTTACCGGTCATGAAGAAGGGCACGCTCATCTGGTCACCGGGGAGGTTGGGGGCGGATACTTCAAAGGTGTGGAAGGGAACGGGTTCAGAACTGCCGTAGCCGCCTTTGCGGTAAGTGGTGACTTTGTAAATCTTGGATGCGGCAAAGTCAGCCAGGCTCTGGGCGCTTTCATCATAAGGAGTCTCTGTGAGGACGCTCAGATAATAATTCTCACTCCAGCGGTCAGGGTTCATGTCCTGTGCGGCCACAATGTAACCGTCATACTTGTAAACGGGTTCTGTACAGCCGTCAGCTCCGGCAGTGGCCCCCAGGGAGTAAACGTAACTGCGCTGTGAGACGGTATAGTCAGGGTTGTTATAAGCCACGCAAACTATGATTTCATAGTTTTCATCCAGGTTAAAGAATTTCTTGGTGACGGTGGCGTCCAGGGCAATGTCAGCAACTTTAATTTCTGAGCCTTCAAAACGGATTTTGTCTTTGATTGTACCCAGTTCCTTTCCTGTATTGTCATGGATGGTGAATGAGAAACCGGTGACGGCTTTTTCTGTATAATACTGGCTTATCTGTGTCTCAGTTATTTCAAAATCAGCGGAATAAGACCATATGGAACCGTCCGGGGCTTCAATGAAGCCGTATGAGTTGTTTTTTCCCAGCTGTAGGTCAGGGGTAATGGGCTGAGCGCGTTTCTGAGTTTCAGCTGTTGCATAAAGGCCAAGGTCAGGTTTTCCGGCTCTTAAGGCGTAGCGCAGCGGATGTGCGGCCTGAGTCTTAATGAGCTGAGTCTGCTCCGGTGTGTAAGCTAATGCGGCCAGCGGCAGCAGCAAACCTGACAGGAGAGTAAAGATTTTAGACATGTTGATTAATGATGTAAAAGTGTAAAAAAGAGGTTAATTCAATTATGGTTGTGCAATTTACAAAGATAATGATAAATTATTAAGAGTGAGGGATGAATTATGTTTTTTTATAAAGTCTTATCAGTCTTATAAAGGATATGGGTCAGGCTGTATGGGTCATATAAATCTTATAAGTCATATAATTCATATATGGGTAATATAAGTAATATATAAGAGATGCCTAATACACTAAAATTTGAGGGGATTTTTTTTTTGCGTATCTTTGCTGTATGGAATCTAATTCTGAGGCATATGAACCTAAAGAGAAAGCGCTCACAATAAGTGACCAGTCAATGATACCGGTGCATATTGAATCACTTATATATATTATACGTGAGCATCAGGTGATGCTTGACTCAGATCTGGCAAGACTCTATGGGGTTGAGACTAAAGTGTTGAACCAGGCAGTTAAGCGTAATATTCAGCGCTTTCCAGAGGATTTTATGTTTCAACTGACAAAAGAAGAATGTTTAAGGTCACAAATTGTGACCTTAAACAAAAGTCGTGGTCATCATCTCAAATATCTGCCACATGTATTCACTGAAAATGGGGTGGCCATGCTTAGTAGTGTTTTACGCTCAGAAAGGGCTATTGAAGTTAACATCAATATAATGCGTGCCTTCTCAGCCATGCGTAACTTCCTTATGAATAATGCTGCCATTTTTCAACGTATGGATCAGTTGGAGATAAAGCAATTGAAAACAGATGAGAAAGTTGATGCCATTTTGGATAAACTTGGGGATAATGATAAACCGAGAGAGGGAATCTTCTTCAATGGTCAGATTTTTGATGCATACACTCTTGTTGCCGACCTTATCCGTCAAGCCAAAACTCGTATTGTTGTTATTGACAATTACATTGATGATTCCGTGCTTGTTCAGCTTTCCAAGCGACAGCCGGGTGTGACGGTGGATATATATGATGGACAGATTTCCAAACAGCTCCGTCAGGATATAGACAAACATAATGAACAGTATCCCGGTGTAACCATCCATAAATATACGAAGGCTCACGACCGCTTTCTCATAATAGATGAGGATGTCTATCACATAGGAGCTTCATTGAAAGACCTTGGTAAAAAGCTTTTTGCCTTCTCCAGGAGGGAAGTCTTGACTGGCTCTGAATTATTAGCAGGCTTATGATTATATGTGACGTTTTGTAGTTTTTCTGCGTCTAATTCCCGTGTCTGAAAATACTACAGGACTCTACTACATGGGCTAAAATTTGAGGGGAGTTTTTTTTTGCGTATCTTTGCTGTATAAATTTTCTATAGGAAAGAAGTTATGCGTATAGATATAATCACGGTATTGCCTGAGATGCTGGAGTCTCCGCTTGGGAATTCTATAGTTAAGCGTGCGTGTGATGCGGGGCTTGCGGAGATAGTGGTTCATAATCTGCGTGATTATACCACTAACCGTTACCGTAAGGTGGATGATTATCCTTTTGGGGGTGATGCGGGGATGGTTATACAGATAGAGCCTGTGGACAGGTGTATAAGCGCTCTGCAGAGTCAGCGCCACTATGATGAGGTGATTTTTACGGCTCCAGACGGTGAGGTTTTTAATCAGAAGATGGCCAACAGCCTGTCCATGCTGGATAATATCATAATTCTGTGCGGTCATTACAAGGGCATAGATTACAGAATCAGGGAGCATCTGATTACACGTGAAATATCCATAGGTGATTATGTGCTAACGGGTGGTGAGATGCCTGCTGCCATAATAACTGATGCCATAGTGCGTCTGTTGCCGGGTGCCATAGGTGATGAGCAGAGTGCGCTGAGTGACTCTTTTCAGGATAATCTGCTGGAGCCGCCGGTGTATACGCGTCCGGCTGAATACCGTAGCTGGAGGGTTCCGGAGATTTTGCTCAGCGGCCATGCTGCCAAGATTGAGGCGTGGCGCCATGAGCAGGCTGTGGAGCGTACGCGGCGGCTGAGGCCTGACTTGCTTTAGGGTCTGTTTTTCAGTATTTGTTATCAGCTGGTTTTAAGTGGGATTAGGGCACTGCAGATGAGTAAAGCGGGATACATAGCACTGGTGCTGGTGGTTCTGACGGGTGTGGCAATATTTTATACTGCCATCACGCACCGTCAGCAGAGGCGTGTGCCGCATCTGGATGTGGAGCGTTCTGAGTTTCCGATAAAGGGGATAGATATATCAGCTCATAACGGGAATGTGGATTTTGAAGCAGTGGCGGCTGACAGTGTGGATTTTGTATATCTGAAGGCCAGTGAGGGGAATACTTTCCGCGACGGAAGTTTTGCTGATAATTATGACAAGGCCCGCGCGGCGGGGCTTCCTGTGGGGGCGTATCATTTTTTCAGATTTGAGTGTGACGGGGAGGCGCAGGCGCGAAATATGCTTCAGGCTGTGAGTTACAGGCGTTTTCAGCTTCCTCTGGCCATTGATGTTGAGGAAACTGGTAATGGTGCGGGCTTTGATGCTGAGGCAGTGCGTGTGGAGGTTCAGAAGATGATGGAGTATCTGCGGCAGTCAGGGTACAGAGTTATGGTGTACACTAATAAGCAGGGGCTGGCGCAGTATGTCCCGGAGGTAAGGGGTGACAGTGAGCTGTGGATATGTTCTTTTACCAATCCTCCGCTGCCGGGAGTGGAGTGGACGCTGTGGCAGCACAGTCACAGGGGCCGTGTGCGTGGTGTTGAGGGGATGGTGGATGTGAATACTTTTAACGGCGACCGCGCCCGGTGGCGTAAGTGGGTGCTGTGAGCGGTTGCCACGGAGCGGGATGTGCCTGAACGGGGGTGTCAGGAGTCTGCCTCGGTGGGATCAACGGGTTTGCCCAAATAACGTTTTACCATGTTTGTGAGGTAAACGGTGAAGAGGGGGAACATCATCATGCCCATGCCTGAGAGGATGGCGGCGAGTATTTTTCCCACGGGTGTAACGGGGTTAATGGGGGCTCCGATGGTGGTGGTTTCCAGTGCGCACCACCAGAGTGAGGTCCAGTAACCTGTAATGGCTGGGTTCACGGGCTGTTCGCGCTCCAGGAATATGAGTGATGCAAAGTAAACCACCAGGAGCATGACGCTCATGTATGAGGCAAAGAGGCCCACAATGCGGTTGCGTGATATGAATGAGAGCACAATGGCCAGGGCGTATGCTGCACGTGCCAGGGGTATGAAGCGGATGAAATACAGCTGCTGGTCTGTGAGGGTGATGGAGAACTGCATTATGATGTTCAGGTATGGGATGCTGATGAGCAGGAACAGGAAGTAGCGGCGGAAGAATTTCCAGCGGTTGTCTGCCAGATAGAGTCTGATGAAGAAGTCAGCAATGAAGATCATGCACACCCAGAACTGGAAAACCATGTAAGCGTGGTTAGTAAGGAATGGTCTGTGTGTGAAGGTGTCAAAGGAGATGAATACTATCAGCAGTATGGACAGTATGAAGATGACGGACTGGAGGATGCGGTGTATGAGGTCTTTCTGCTCAGCGGTGAGGCGTGAGCGGAGAGATGGCTTTTTCTTCTGCTGTGCTGATGTTGTCATGTGATGGAGTGTTTTATTTTATTAATAAACGCGGGTGGTAAATGATATGTTTACAGTGGGCACGAGAATATGCACAAGAATGTGTTTTGCAGGCAAGGATAAATTTTTGTGCTGATTATCAGAGTTTATGCTTATTTTTGTGTTATGGATAAGAATGGCGCGAATGAGATTATACTTTATCAGTCGGATGAGGCAATGAAGTTGGAAGTTAGGTTGGAGAATGAGACTGTGTGGCTGGCGCAAGCCCAGATAGTGGAATTATTCAATTCAAGTAAAGCTAATATAAGCGAGCATTTGAAGCATATTTTCCAGTCTGGGGAACTGAGCGGAGAGATAACTGTTCGGAAATTCCGAACAGTTTGAAAGGAGGGTAATCGTAACGTTAATAGAGTTCTTGAATTTTTCAATCTTGATGTAATAATCTCTGTGGGATACAGAGTTAACACAATCAGAGGAGTCCAGTTCCGTCAATGGGCAAATAAGGTATTAAAGGAGTATCTTCTGGGGGGATATGCCATTAATCAGCGTCTTAGGCTGCTTGAGGATAAGATGGACCGGCGTTTTTCTGAGTATGATGAGCATTTCCGTAAGCTTGATGAGAAGGTTGATTTTTTTGTGAGGGCCTCATTGCAGCCTAAGGAAGGTGTTTTTTTTAATGGACAGATATTTGATGCTTATGCTTTTGTTGCAAATCTAATACGGCAGGCCGGGAGCAGGATTGTGGTTATTGATAATTATATTGATGATTCCGTGCTGGTTCAGCTTTCCAAGCGGAGGCCGGGAGTGACGGTGGATATATATGATGGTCAGATTTCCAGGCAGCTCCGTCAGGATGTGTGTAAACACAATGAGCAGTATCCGGGTGTGACTCTCCATAAATATACAAAGGCCCATGACCGATTCCTAATAATAGATGAGGAGGTCTATCACATAGGAGCCTCGCTGAAGGACCTTGGCAGGAAGCTGTTTGCCTTCTCCAGGATGGAGGTGATGACGGGATCTGAACTGGTTGCGAGGTTATAGAGGTTATAATGGTTTATAGGGAATGGTTCAGTGTGTTCCTTTTTAACAGTAATTATGTATTAGTAAATTAACACCCAAGTGGGTTATTTGTTACTATAAATGAGAATGATTAAATTTGCACAAAATACTATTACATAACTACTAAAAAAGAAACCATTATGTCAGAAGAAAAGAATAATGAGAATCTGGACCGCCTGAGCTATGCTCTGGGCCTGAGCATGGGTAATAATTTCAAGGCATCCGGAATAGAGAGTATTAACGTACAGGATTTTGCTGATGGTGTTTCAGCGGTATTTACTGGTCTTGCACCGCGTATGAGCTATGATGAGGCCAAGGCTGAGATTCAGAAATTCTTTACAGCGCTTGAGGCTAAGCAGCAGGAAGCTGCCAAGGCAATGGGAGAACTTAACGCTAAGGCCGGAGAGGAATTCCTTCTTGAGAACGGTAAGCGCGCAGAGGTCAAGACCACACCTTCAGGACTGCAGTATGAGGTTCTGACTGAGGGTAGCGGTGAGCAGCCTTCAGCTAATGACCAGGTGGTGGTTCACTACACCGGTAAGCTGATTGACGGCACTGTATTTGATTCCAGTGTTGACCGCGGAATGCCTGCTACTTTTGGTGTTACTCAGGTTATCCCCGGCTGGGTGGAGGCTCTGCAGCTGATGAAGGCCGGCAGCAAGTGGCGTCTGTTTATCCCCAGCCAGCTGGCTTACGGTCCTCAGGGTGCGGGTAATGTGATAGGCCCCAATCAGACTCTGATTTTTGATGTTGAACTGCTTGAGGTTAAGAAGTCCTGAAAAATGCTGTCTTTAAGGAAAACAGTTAGCAGAATGCGGGCAGTGGCGCCGGCCATTGCCGGTATTCTGTTTTTTCATATGTCAGCGATGGCGCAGAGTGACAGTACTGCCACCGGTGCAGCTATGGACAGTGAGGCCATGTCCCGCGCCATAGGTACTGTACTTGGAAATGCGGTGAAGGGGTCCATGAACCAGCTTCAGGGCATGGGGGCCACTTTTGACCGCGCTGTGGTACTGCGGACTGTGGAGCGGGTTGTGAATGACTTGCCAACCGGCTATGACCTTGAGAGTGCTAACAGGTATATAGAGACATATCTGATAGACCGCCGTACTGCGGGTGTAGTGGACACTGTGAGTGCTGAGAGCCAGCAGGAGTTTCTGGCCCGTGCGGCTTCAGACCCCGGAGCACAGGTGCTTCCCAGCGGTGTGGTGCTTCAGATAATTCAGGAGGGTGAGGGAGAGATGCCTAAGCCCACTGATACGGTGCGTCTGATGTATGTGGGCCGTCTGAGTGACGGAGAGGTGTTTGACAATGCTGATACGCCTGTTGAGTTTGAGCTGGAGCATCTGGTTCCCGGTTTTACGCAGGGTGTGATACTGATGCGTCCGGGCGGAACATACCGGCTGACTATTCCGGCGGAGATGGCGTACGGTGACCGCGGTATTCCCGGAGCTATTCCGGCCGGGGCTGCACTTCAGTTTGACATTACGCTGCTGTCAGTGGTCAATAAATGAGACTGACGGTGGTCAAGAAGCTATAACTAATTAATTATTACTTAAATATGAAGAATTTTTTTATCATGGCCGCAGTGGCCTGTGTGCTGAGTGCATGTGGTCCTAAGGCTGAGGAAACAGCAGAAGCCACAGAGGGTTTCAAGCCTTCTCAGGAGCGTCAGGACAGTATTACATACAGCATGGCGCGTATGCGCGGGGCACAGTTTGTGACTTATTATTATAATAATCTGCTTAAGGAGGACAGCACTCTGAACCGAGAGCAGATGCTTAGGGGTATACAGTTTGCCATGAATTATAATATGCCTGACCGCAGTTTCATGATGGGAGTGATGATGGGTCTGGAGATGCGTGCCACTAATGAGATGTATGCTGACAAGTATGACGTGAATGTGGATAAAGATACTTTCATGAAGCATTTCCGTGTGATAGCAACGGCAGACTCCATCAGCGGTGAACAGGCCATGATGCTGAACCAGGAGTATGAGAATCAGATGATGCAGATGATTAATGAGCGTAATGCTTATGATCTTGCCATTGCTGATGCTGAGGCTACTAAGTTTGTGGACAGTATAGCTGCCAGCGGAGTAAAGCTGGTGAAGCTTCCTTCCGGTGCGTCAGTGGACGTAAAGACTGCGGGCACCGGGCGTGAGATACAGCCTGAGACTCAGATTCTGGTGAAGATGCAGCCTTATTTTGTGAAGGACGGTAAGCTGGTGAACCAGGGTAAGGCTTTTGAGCAGATGGTTACTCCGGATAAGCTTTCAGTGGCCATGCAGCAGGCTCTGGTGGGCCAGCAGGAGGGTGTGGAGATGCGCCTGTATGCCCCTGGAAAGAGTGAGGGTCGTGTAAAGTCTAATCCTGAGATTGGGCTCCGCGCCGGTGAAATCATAGTGTATGATATAAATGTATTGCCTCTGCCGGTGAATGAATAATATCAGCGGTAGATAAAGGCCCTGAGCTAAGGCCCCGTTCCCTGAGACTTGCTGACTCAGGAGAACGGGGCTTAATATTTTATTAAGTTAATTTAACTTGTTAATGGTGTGTGGGGTGGGAAAGATGTGCTAATATTGTGGGAAGGATTTTGTTGTTGAGTGGAAAGTGGGGAGGCGGGCTCCAACAAAATCAGCTGCAGAGGTGTTGTAATAAAAAAGACAGAATTATATAATATTTATTCCGTGTAGCGGAATAAGCTAAAACATCCATCACATGAAGCACCGTTTCTCAAAAATTACCATATTGCTGGGTGCTGCTCTTATGAGTGCAGCGGCAGCGAATGCTGAGCATACAACTTTGATTAAGTATGGCAATTTTGACAGCTGGGTGACGCGTAATATCCCTGAATCAAAGATTTTAGGTGGGAAGACCAAGCAGGTTTACGCCATAGGTCCCACAAGTATCATCAGCGGTGCCAAGCCTTACAGTCCTGCCGGCGGCTCTCCGTGGGCCACGTCAAATGTCATGGCCAAGGTTATGGGCGTGGTGAAGGCCAGTAATGCTGTGTCTCCTGCGGCTCATGGATCCGGCAAGTGTGCACGTATGGTGACTACCATGGACCATATCAAGGCGGCGGGAATGGTGAATATGGATGTTGTGGTTGCGGGCACAATCTTCCTGGGGAAGATGCTGGAGCCAGTTACTTCAACCAAGAATCCGTATTCCAAGATGGAGATGGGTATACCGTTTACGCAGCGTCCGGTTGCCCTGACTTTTGATTATAACCTGAGTATCCCTAAGGAGAATCAGCGTACGTATTCTTCAGGTTTCGGGAAGAAGAAGACTGTTCCGGGTCTTGACCGTGCGGAGGTGATGATTCTTCTTCAGTATCGCTGGGAGGATGCAAACGGTAATATTTTTGCAAAGCGTGTGGGAACGGGCCATGAGCTTCTGGGACGGTCTACCTCAGGATGGGTTAATACTCACCGTGTGCCCATTAATTATGGAAATGCATCTCACGTGAAGCCGCTGATACCTAAGCAGAAAAGTTATTATGCCCGCAATTCCAAAGGTAAAATGGTTCCTGTTCAGGAGGTGGACTGGGCAGCTCCGGGGACGGCACCCACGCATATGATACTGATGTTTTCTTCAGGCAGCGGTGAGCCTTATACAGGCACCATAGGCACGGAGTTCATGATAGATAATGTGGGTCTGGTGTACTCTTAAGGAGTAAGGGTGGTTAAAGAGCGGTGTGTAAAGGTTTTACGCAGCGTTTTTTTTATTAGCAGTGACGCGGAGGAAGAAGTATCTGAACAGGAGTGCTGCAGTGGCCAGTGAGACGGTGAAGCTGAGAATGATGCCAAAGAGTCCCCAGCCGGTGGGGAATGCAAGCAGGTATGTTGCGGGAATTCCTATGATGATGTAGCTTACAATGGCAATCCAGAGCATGGGCATTACGTGGGAGGTGCCGCGCAGGGCGCTGCTGTAGTTTATCTGTGTGGCATCAGCGAGCTGGTATATTACCAGTGGAAGTATCATGGCTGTAGCGGTCTCAATGACGGCTTTGTCAGGGGTGAAGATGCCCATGAGATGGCGTCCGGCAAGAATGAAAGTAAGGCATGAGAGTGTCATTATGGACAGAAGGATGGTGTATCCCGCCGAGGCGTATCTGCGCTGTGCCAGTGTGTCAGAGTTTCCGGCAGCGTTTGCCACAAGGATGGCTACCGCACCTCCAAAGCTGTAATATATGGTGAATCCGAGAGTTCCTACAACCACTATTATCTGGAATGCGGCCAGCTGAATGGTTCCTATCCACCCGGCCATGAGGGCTCCTATACTGAAGCTTGTGGCTTCACAGGAGGTCTGCACTGACACGGGGAGGGCGGTGCGCGTGATGTGGCGCATGTCAGTTATGGCCAGTGGGGCTTTATGGAAGGCGCGGCTGTAAATTTTGTTGTCAGGGTGGAGGAAAAAGTAGGCTGCCATGGCTGTGGCTCCTATAATTTTTGCTGTAAGGGTACTGACTCCTGCACCGGTAAGTCCCATCTCTGGCAGTCCCATGTGTCCGTATATGAGGAGCCAGTTTCCGAGGATGTTCAGGGCGTTGGTAATGAGGATAATCCACATGGGGGTGGATGTATTGCGTATGCCGTAACACCACTGTGAGAAGACACCAAAGACCACGGTGGTGGCAATGGAGGCCAGGGCCAGGAGGTAGTATGGTCTGATGAGGGGCAATAGCTCCCGGGGCTGTCCCAGGTGGGGCAGAGCGGCGTAGAGCAGGCCCATAAGGCAGCACAGGAGTGCTCCGAAGATGACGTTAACGGCCAGGGCATTGCGTGTGAGGGCACCTATCTTCCGGCGGTTTCCGGCGCCGAAGAGTGTTCCCACCAGTGGCGTGAAGCCTAAGGCAAAGCCCATGCAGGAGAAGTTTACAACGTTAAAGATGTTGTTTACAAATGAGGCTGAGGCTAAAGCGGGTGTGCTGTATGAGCCCACCATAATGTTATCAGCAAAGGCCACAACAATGAAGCCCAGCTGTCCCACAAGAATGGGAAAGCCGAGCTTTAAGATTTCTACGATGCGCTGTGAGAAGCGTGTGTCCACCGGTAAAAGGAATCAGTCTCAGAAAAGGTCAGCAATGTCAGAGAGCTGCTCAAAGATGTCAGCTGTTGACATGGAGCGCTGGCGGCGGAGGCACTCCACCAGGTGTCTGGTGGAATTACCCACACGCGGATGTGTAAATACGTTGCTGAACATGCGGTATGTGCGTGAGAAGACTGCATCTGCTTCTTCTTCAACCAGTGAGCACTGTTCAGCACCTTCAGAGCGAGCGGTGTCTCGCATGGCCTGATATACTTCCGGGAGAACGTCGCGGCTTTGGTAAATGAAGCTGCGTGAGAGTACGTTTCCTATCATCAGTCCCATGGCCAGGTTATACTGTCTGAGCAGAGAGTTCCATGCCATTTTTGCGGGGAAAGCGGGATTAGAGCCCATGTCAGATGAGGGGCTGAAGCGGATGGTTTCCCCTGCGGGAGCGTCCATGGAAATCTCAGCCACGGTGTCACTGTCATCAAAGACCATCAGGCTGACCGCCATACCGGCCAGTCCGTAAGCCTTATCCGTATCATCTTTGTATTTTAATATTTCAACCATATGAGGTAATACAAGCTCAGCGGTAAAAAGGTTTAATGTTTTATCAGTTCAGAACAAGAATCTTGGCAACTGCGGCTTCAGAACCGTCAGCGGCAGATGCAAAGACAAAGTAAACGCCGGTCTTTACACGTGAGCCGTCAGAGTTGCAGGCATCCCACGCCACCATACCGCCTTCAGATGTGCCCTGGAAGACTATGTTTCCGCTTGCGTCCGCAATCTTGACCAGAGTGCCGTCCATAAGGCCGGTTACGGTTACCCAGCCGTTGTAGTCTGGACGGACGGGATTTGGGTATGCGTAGACTTCAGAGAGGTCTTCAGAGGCGGGAGAGGAATTAGAGGAGTAAGTAATCAGGCCGTAGTTGGTACCGATGTAAACGGTGTTGTCCAGAGGGCTGCACTCCACCACGTTAATGCTGTTTGTGGGCAGCGGTGAGTTTGAGGTGTTGAAGTTTGCCAGAATCTCAGAACCGTCTTCGTTAACCAGATAAACGCCTGAAGCTTTTGTGCCTATCCACTTGCGGTTGCTGTGGTCCACTGCCATCCATGTGATGCTCTCGCTTTCCAGAAGTATGTCAGCAAAGTTGGTTCCGTCATTGCGGGGGACTTTGGGGCGGACTACATTAACTGAGCTGCGCTGCGGGAAGAGCTGGTCGAGATCACGAATTACGAAGAGGCCCTTGTCCGTTCCCACCCATACGTGATTTTTCTTGTCAGCAAGGACAAAGGAGGGTATGTTTATTTCAATCTTACGTCCGTCCTGGTCATAAAAATCAGAGTAGTACACAGCCACGTCATCATCCAGATTTGAAGGTGTGCCCTTGGTGTCCATGACGTTGAGGGGCGCTTCTTTGCTGAACCAGTTTCCTGTGGTGAGGAAAACGTAAGGGTGTGCGCCGGTGGTACGCGCGGTGTATACGTCACGCTGGTTGGCAGATTTGATTGCTGATGTTTTCCAGTCATTTATGGTTATGGAGGCGTAATCATCAGAGGTGTCCAGGGCCTTGGCAGCGGGGAGCATGACGTATGTGGATTTTGAGCGAGAGAAGTCTTCCCAGCGTTTGCCACCTACCCAAAGGTTTCCTTCATCATCAAATTCAACCCACAGGGCCATTGTGTATCCGAAAATATCAGCCTGGGGCATATTGCGGTAGTCAAAGGTCTTGACAACCTTGTTACCTCGCACCACATAAAGTGCGTAAGAGGATCCCTGAAAGTAAACATCCGGGTCTGTGGGGTGGGGCACTATGTTTTTTGGAGCGGGAATGCCGTTATTTTCTGAGATATAGCCGGTAATGTTCTTAAATTTACCGTTTTCAAGGACGCAAGCCTGCTGTTTGAACCAAGCGTTACCCCAACCGTCAGGTTGATATGAATTGAAGCAGTCACGTAATCCCTGAGTTACCTCATTGTTACAGAAGTATACGCGGGAGCCGTCTTTTGAGAAAGATATGAAGGCCACCTCAGAGACGCAGTTGGCATTAGGTGCCACGGGTTCCCGGAGTACAGTGGCGGTTGCATCAGTGATTTTATAATTGCCCACGCCATCTTCAGTAGCCACCCATAATGATTGGGCGGGTTTCCATCCGGCGGCAATATGATTTTTCAGAGATGCAGGTAGGGTTATGTTGGTATCAGAGTCAGCACCCTTTTCAGAGAAAACCTGTAAGCCGGTGGATGAGGCCACCTGCAGGGTTCCGTCAGCGGCATAGACGGGTGTACCCTGAATGTAATCAGCAATACGAATCTGTGACTGATATTTTTTATTTTCTATGTCAGAGATGGTAATGGCGTTTGCGTATGTCACGTTGGCACCGCTCTCTGTGCGGGAACATGTATAGAAGAGGCGGTCACCCAGGGGGCGGTAATTATGTCCCCATGACTGGTGGAGGGTCTGGAATGAACTCAGAGAGCTGTGGCGTGCGTCCAGGGGAGAGAATTTGAGATATGTGTCATCCACCAACAGGAGGTACCCGGGAATGGCTGTGGCAGATGTGATATTCTTGTCATAAATGCCTGATTCCTTAACGCGGAGGGTGTCAGCGTCATAAACCACAATACCGAAGTTTGTGGACACAATCATGAGTCCCTGCGCAAAGGAAATGTCATTTATGGATCTGTTATAAAGGAGGTCAGCGTCAACAATATCCGGGAGGTTAACAACCTTTCCGCTGTCATAGAGTGCGTCCATGTTGCCGTTAGAATAAGCCACCACAAGATATTTTCCGTCAGGGTTGTAATAAATTCCTGAGATGTATGAGTCACTGAGCTTGTTCTGTGATGTGTATTCATACATTTCACCGGTGGTGTTGTCAATGGAGTACAGGTTACCCTGAGTACGTAAATAAACGCGTTCCGGGGTGTCCTGTAGCTGTGAGTATTCACCGGTGAATGTGGGTATCAGATTCCAGTAACCGTCAGTATTCTGGGCGGCCGCTGAGCAAGCGCCTGCCACAATGAAGGCAAGAGCTGAAAAGGCTTTTTTTATTTTTATGTGTAAATTCATATACTGTATGGAAGTGATATGTGGTTTTTTAGGTTTCAGTGTCTGTCATGGGCGGAGTTAAGGAACTCCACCAGTCTGTGTGAAGCCACAGCTCTGTGGCTGATGGCGTTTTTACGGCTTTCCGGGGCCTGAGCAAAGGTCATGTCCCAGCCTGTGGGGATGAAAACCGGATCATATCCGAAACCGGAGTCACCCGCCGGTTCTGTAGCAATTTTTCCGGTCACAATGCCTTCAAAGGCGTGTACTTCATCATCTGTCACCAGTGTGATTACTGTGCGGAAGCGGGCGCTTCTGTCAGTGTGTGTGGCCATGTTTCTGAGCAGGAGTTCCATGTTTGCTTTAGAGTCATGGCCGTCACCGGCGTAGCGTGCGGAGTACACTCCCGGAGCACCGTCAAGGGCGTTTACTTCCAGGCCGGTGTCATCAGCAATACAGTCCATTCCGCATAAGTCATGGATGAAGCGTGCCTTCTGAAGGGAGTTTTCCTCAAGGGTTTCTCCGGTCTCAGGAATATCTGTGTGGCAGTCAATATCAGCCAGCGAGAGCAGCTGGATATGTGCCGGGAGTATGCTTCTGAGCTCGTGCAGTTTGTGACTGTTGTTGGTGGCAAAGACCAGTTTTCCGGTTTTCCGGGTCATATATAAACGTAATATATTGAGTGATATTGTGTTAAAGTGAGTTAACCCAGGACAATATTGACAATTTTTCCGGGAACCACAATGATTTTCTTCACGGTTTTATTTTCCAGCCATTTTGCGGCATCCGGGTGCGAGAGGGCCATGTCACTGACGGTGTCGCGTGGAGCGTCAGCGGGTGCCTCCATGGTGAAGCGAGCTTTGCCGTTGAATGAGACGGCGTAGCGGACTGTGGACTCACGGAGGTATTCTTCATTAAAAGCAGGCCAGGAAGCATCACAGATGGATGTGGTGGCACCTATGGCTGTATGCCAGAGTTCCTCTGCCACGTGGGGTGCAAAGGGTGCCAGAAGAATGAGGAGGTCAGCCAGGACCTTGCGTGATGTGCAGCGCTGCTGGGCAAGCTCATTGACGCATATCATGAAGGCGGCCACGGAGGTGTTGAATGAGAAGTTTTCAATGTCTGCAGTGACTTTCTTTATGAGTTTATGCAGGCTCTTGAGGTTTTCCGGGGTGGGCTCAGTGTCAGTGACGTTGAGTTTGCCATCGCGGTAAAAGAGGTTCCAGAGTTTTTTTATGAAGCGGTTAACGCCGTCAATGCCGTTTGTGTCCCAGGGTTTGCTCTGTTCCAGTGGGCCGAGGAACATTTCATACAGGCGGAGGGTGTCTGCGCCGTAGCGCTCTACAATGTCATCAGGATTTACCACGTTGTACATGCTCTTGGACATTTTCTCCACTGCGTAACCGCAGATGTACTGCCCGTCTTCCAGAATGAATTCAGCAGTGGCGTATTCAGGGCTCCACGCCTTGAAGCGTTCTATGTCCAGACGGTCATTTGTGACCATGTTTACGTCTACGTGGATTGGAGTGACGTCATACTGGTCTTTAAGTCCGTGACTGACAAAGGTGTTTGTATCTTTTATGCGATATACAAAGTTGCTACGGCCCTGAATCATACCCTGGTTTATCAGGCGGCGGAAGGGTTCATCCTCACAAACCAGCCCCAGGTCATAAAGGAATTTATTCCAGAAGCGGCTGTAAATGAGGTGGCCTGTGGCATGCTCGCTGCCGCCAATGTAGAGGTCCACCTGTTTCCAGTATGAGTTAGCTTCCGGAGATACCAGGCAACTGTTATTGCGGGGATCCATGTAGCGGAGGTAGTATGCTGAGGAGCCGGCAAAACCGGGCATGGTGTTAAGTTCCAGGGGCAGTCCCGCTGCGGTTTTCCAGTTAGCGGCGCGGCCCAGCGGCGGCTCACCGCTTTCAGTGGGAAGGTATTTGTCCACTTCCGGCAGGAGCAGGGGCAGGCTTTCAACGGGGAGTGTCTCCGGAATTCCGTTGCGGTAAGCCACAGGGATGGGTTCACCCCAGTAACGCTGACGGCTGAAGATGGCATCGCGGAGGCGGAAGTTTACTTTTACCTTACCAATACCTGTGCGGCTTATGAATTCTTTTGCGGCTGCCATGGCTTCTTTTACCTGGAGTCCGTTAAGATTGAGGCTGTCAGAAGCTGAATTAATCATGGTACCTTCTTTTGCATCAAAGCTCTGCTCTGAGACGTCAGCACCCTGGATGAGGGGGATTACGGGGAGGTCAAAGGTGCGTGCAAAGGCATAGTCACGGCTGTCATGAGCGGGGACTGCCATGATGGCTCCGGTACCGTATCCGGCCAGAACGTAGTCACTGACCCACACGGGGATTTTTTTACCGGTGATGGGGTTTATGGCGTAAGCTCCGGTGAAGACGCCTGTTACGCGGCGGTCTATCATGCGCTCGCGTTCTGTCTTGTGTTTTATGGACTGACGGTATTCATCCACTGCCGGGCGCATTTCCTCAGTGGTAATCATATCCACATATTTGCTTTCCGGGGCAAGGACCATGAAGGTGACGCCAAAGATGGTGTCAGGGCGTGTGGTGAATATTTCCAGCTCTATATCAGAGTCAGCCACGGGGAAGCGCATCTCCGCGCCTTCACTGCGGCCAATCCAGTTTCTCTGTGTTTCTTTCAGTGAGTCAGTCCAGTCCACTTTTTCCAGACCGTCCAGCAGACGCTGTGCGTAAGCGCTGACGCGGAGGCACCACTGGTACATGAGTTTCTGCTCCACGGGATGACCGCCACGGATGGAGAGGCCTTCACTGACTTCATCGTTAGCCAGTACTGTACCCAGGGCTGGACACCAGTTCACCATGGTGTTGCCCAGGTATGCCAGGCGGTAATTCATGAGTGTGTCACTTTTTTCTTTGTCATCCATGGCGTTCCACTGCTCAGGTGTTATGCTGAGCTGGCGTGTTGCGGCGGCGTGGAGGCCTTCTGTGCCGTGCTTCTGCAGGTGGGCCACGAGGTCAGCTATGGGACGTGCTGCGTCAGCGGCTGTGTCATAGTAGCTGTCAAACATCTTGATGAAGGCCCACTGTGTCCATTTATAGTACTCGGGATCACATGTTTTTATCTCGCGTGACCAGTCAAAGCTAAAGCCAATCTTGTCCAGCTGGCTGCGGTAGCGTTCTATATTGTTGCGGGTGGTGACTTCCGGGTGCTGTCCGGTGCGGATGGCGTACTGCTCAGCGGGGAGTCCGTAAGCGTCATAACCCATGGGGTGGAGTACGTTGAAGCCCTGAAGTCTTTTATAGCGTGTGTAAATGTCACTGGCAATGTAACCCAGGGGGTGTCCCACGTGGAGTCCGGCACCTGAGGGGTAAGGGAACATGTCAAGGACGTAAAACTTGGGACGGGAATGGTCAATTTCTGTACGGTAAGTATTGTTCTCGCGCCAATATTGCTGCCAGCGGTTTTCTATTTCTTTGTGATTGTACTCCATGTTATTTATCAGTTTAGGCCCTGTTTTTATTTATAATGGGGGACGGGCTGTCAGATTATATTTCAAATTACAAAATTAGCCTAAAAACTTGATACGTACAAAAAAATAGTCAGTGATGTGAGAACATCACTGACTATAGAGTTTATTAAGTCTGTTATTAAAGACTTATGGGTTTATTAGTATTCTGCGAAGTGACCTTTTTTCTTGTCCTTCATTTCGCCCTTCTTGTTGTAGAGAGCGTAGTCACCGTTAGAACCGGCTATGATGGAGAAGTCAGACTCTAAAGAGCCGTTGGGGCTAACAACTACTCTTGCGTGCTTGGCATCAATTTCGTTGATGGTCTCGCCTTCCTTATCAACAACCATCCACTTTTCACCCTTCTTGGCCAGGAAAGTGTCTTCAGTTACGAAGCTGAGCTGGTCAAAACCGGCGCGGGCAAGTTCTTCACCTTCAAGGTTTGCTATGCCGTAGTTGCTGCCGCTGATGTAGATGACATATTTCTTGTTGAAGTCTTTGATACCGTCACCCTTAGACCACTTGGTGAAAGTGCCTTCTTTGTCAACGAAACCAACAGATTCACCTTTCTGTGCCATTGCAAACCCAAACTGGTAATCTGTAAGGGGATTCATGTCAGAGAGTTTTGCAACCTCTTCATTGCTCTTGTTAATGAGGACGTAGTTGTTATCCTTTCTTGCAACGATAACTCCGTCATAGAGATCGGAAAGGAAGTCATATGCAAAGGGGATTACCTGCTCACCGCTGGTGTTGTACATACCCTTTTTGTTGTCCTTGTTAGAAACTACGATAAGGCCGTTAACAAAGAAATCGTCAGGGGTCATACCTTCACCGAGTGACCACTTGGTTTCACCGCTCTTGTCAGCGAAGTCATAAACCTTGGCGTCTTTGCGCTTAACGGGGATAAGGCCTTCTGAGAAGATACCTGCTTCCTGGAGGTTTTCAAGTGTGTTTACCAGCTCAGGCTTGTCACCTGCTTTGTAAACAGAAGTTTCATAGTTATCATTCATAACGGTGAAGTAACCGTTGATAACATTAGAGGGCTTCTTTGTGAATTCTTCACTGAGAGTCTTGCCGTCAGCGTTCATGAAAACCCAGTTACCGCTTGATTCAAGCTTAACGGGAATGTAGTCTACACTACCAACTTTGTCGCTGCCGCAAGAGCTGAGAATAAGACCGAGAGCAGCTGCGGATAAAATTAAAGATTTGCGCATTTTGCTTTTGCTTTAATGATTAAATATAATGATTGATTGTTTTATTGCTATGTAAAGGTCTGAAATGATAGGATTATCATGGTACTTTCCGCAAAGATAAGTATAATTCTCAGTTTGCAAAATTTTTTAGTCCGATTTTATAGAATTATTTCATCCATTATGTATTTTTGTGTGCTATAACGTCTTTATGTAAAAAAATACCATGAATACTCAGTATGATTTTCTAATAGTGGGCGCGGGACTGTATGGCGCCACATTTGCGCACAGGGCCACGCGTGATGGTCTTAAATGTCTGGTGGTGGAGCGTCGGCCGGTGGTGGGCGGCAATCTGCGCTGTGAGAATATTGAGGGGGTGACGGTACATTCTTACGGCCCTCATATCTTTCATACTTCAGACCGCAAGATATGGGATTTTGTGAACTCTCTGGTTCCGTTCACTCCTTATAAGCATGAGCCCATGGCGCTGGATGCCAACGGTGTGATGCGTCACCTGCCCTTTAATATGTACACTTTTGAGGCTCTGTGGGGTGTGAAGACTCCGGAGGAGGCCCGCGGTATGATAGAGCTTCAGAGGGCGTCAGCTCCGCGTCACCCGCATAATCTGGAGGAGCAGGCCATTGCCATGGTGGGAACGGATATATATAATCTTCTTGTGAAGGGTTATAATGAGAAGCAGTGGGGACGGCCGTGTACCATGATGCCTTCTTTTCTTATACAGCGTATACCGCTGCGTTTCAGTTATGACAATAATTATTTTGATGATGTGTATACCGGTGTTCCGGTGGGCGGCTATAACGGTCTGATAGAGAAGCTTCTGGAAGGCTCGGACGTGCGTACGGGCGTGGATTTCTTCAAGGAGCGCTCGCTTCTGGAGGGCCTGGCCCGGCATGTGGTGTTCACCGGAAGGGTGGATGAGTATTTTGATTACTGTTTCGGGCGTCTGGATTACCGTACTCTCAGGTTTGAGTATGAGGTGGTGGATAAGCCGTGGGCCCAGCCCTGTGCGGTGATAACTGATAATGTGCCTGAGCATGATTACATACGCAGCTGTGAGCACAAGCATTTTCATCCGGAGTGTGCTGAGAGCCCCAAAACAGTGATTATACGTGAGTATCCTCTTGAATATCAGGAGGGAATGGAGGCTCTGTATCCGGTGAATGATGTGCGCAACACTGCCATCCACGCGCGTTACAGGGACCTGGTGAACCGCCAGCCGGGCGTGACCTTTGGGGGGCGTCTGGCTGAGTATCATTATTATGATATGGCACCGGTGATAAAGAAGGCGCTATCAGATTATGATGAGGTACTGTCACACATGGGTTGAGATTATGAGCATGCGATATATTTTTTCTGTTATCCTGGCATTGAGCTGTACTGTTTCCGGCATGTGTGAGCTACCTTCTGTGGCAGCCGGAACGCTGGAGCGTCATAAGCTGTATTCTGAGTCTCTCAGACGTGATGTTACCGTGGATGTGTGGATGCCTGACAGTTATGAGACTGCCGGAACCGGGCTGCCGGTGCTTTATATGCATGACGGGCAGAATGTGTTTGACCCGGCTGTGACGTGGAACCATCAGGCATGGGAGGTGGATAATGTTACTGACTCACTGGTGCGTGCCGGAGTAATCACGGCTCCGCTGGTGGTGGCCATACACAGCGTTGACAGTACGCGTATTTCTGACCTTGCGCCCACGGCAGTGCGTGAGTATGCCGGTGTTTATGCAGATTCGCTGGGAAGATTTTCAGATATGGAGTTACGGGGCCGGGAGTATGCTGAATTTGTCACAGGAACGCTGAAGCCTTTCATTGACAGTACTTATAATGTGCTCACTGACAGGGATAATACTGCGGTTATGGGCTCCAGTATGGGAGGCCTGATTTCACTTTATATGATATGTGAATACCCGGAGGTGTTTGGAGGCGCAGCGTGTCTGTCCACTCACTGGCCGGGAGATGCCACCGTGGGAAGTCACTTCCCTGAGGCCATGCTGGCTTATATGGACGCCCGGTTACCGGATGCGGCTGCGCACCGCCTGTATTTTGATTACGGTACCGGGGCGTATGATATCAACTATGCTCCGTGGCAGCCTAAGGCTGACGCCGTGGCCATGCGGCACGGATATGTGCCGGGAGTTAATTTCTGCTCTTTTGTGGATTATGGCGCCACGCACAATGAGGATGCCTGGAGCCGGCGTGTGTATATTCCGCTGAAGTTTTTATTCCACAAGAATTAACGGTCAGGAGTAAACACACGCAGAGCAGGTACCGGTGGCGGTACCTGCTCTGCGTGTGTTATGAGGAGGTGCTTATTTCCCGCAGCCGCAGCCATCGTGGCCGCAGTTGTTTTCTGAATCGCAGTTGCAGTCATCGCCGCAGCTGTCACAACCGCAACCGCAACCTGCGGGCTGGAGCTCTTCAGCTGTGGCATCACGTACGGTGATAACTTTACCCTTGAAGCGGACGTCTTTACCAACAAGGGGGTGATTAAAGTCCATTTTTACTTTGTCAGGAGTGATTTCCAGCACTTTGCCTGCAATGCGGAAGCCGTCAGCAGTCAGCATGGGGACGTTGGCTCCCACTTTTATGACCTCATCATCAAAGTTTCCGTCCACGGTGAATATGTCGCGGTCCAGTTCCACAACTTGCTCAGGATCATATTTGCCGAAGGCCTGGTCAGCGGAAGCAACCACGTCAAATGTGCCGTCAACGCCAAGTCCGTCCAGTGCCTTCTCCAGGGGCTCGACCACTCCGCGGGTTACACCGAAAATAATGGCTTCGGGGTCCTGGGGGTCACTCTGATGAACTAATTTCTCTTCTTTTGTTTCCGGATCAATGGAGTACAGGTCATATACCATTTCCACGTATTTACCGGGCTTTATAATTTCTTTTTCTTTAATTTCAGACATAGTATGGTGTTTTAATGGGTTAATAATCTTTAGGTTACTGTCAGTATAACAAATATAGTGCCAAAAGTTTTATGGAGCCCAAAAATAAATAATTAAAAGCGGGATTGAGGTTAAAATAAGTTAAATGTGTTCTAATTGCAATTTAACTGTAACTTTTTTGTAATTTTGCAGCATCAAGTATTTTGTTTTATATGAAAGTTAAACTGATACTCCTTACATTGATGGCCGGTGCGGCGGTTTTTTACTGCTGCCAGGGAGCTTCGTCAGCCGGAGATGCAGCACTTGCCTCCATGCCTGAAGCTCAGGCACTGGGTTCATTCAGTGCTGACAGTGCTTTCTCACATATCAGCACACAGGTGGCCATGGGGCCCAGAATAGCCGGAACGCCTACGGCTGCCCGCTGCGCGGAATATATTTCTGGCAGGCTTGCGGCTTATGGTGCTGATACGGTGATTAAACAGAATGCGCGAGTGATCACTTATACGGGTCAGACGCTTCCTATAACCAATGTTCTCGGGCGTTTTAATTCAGGTGCCAAGCGGCGTGTGCTGCTGCTGGCGCATTATGACACGCGCCCCTGGGCTGATCATGAGAATGACAGCTCACTGCGCTATGAGCCCATAGATGGTGCCAATGACGGCGGCAGTGGTGTGGGTGTACTCCTGGAAATAGCGCGTAACCTGGGAATCAAGCCCTCAGATGTGGGTGTGGATATCCTCTTTGTTGACGCTGAGGATTACGGTACACACGCTGAGGAGGAAGTTTTTGGTGCATCTGATGATGAAAACTGGTGTCTGGGCACTCAGAAGTGGGTGACAGACATGCCGTATGACCCTGACCACCGTCCGGTGTACGGAATACTTCTGGATATGGTGGGCGGACGTGACGCGGTTTTCCACAGGGAATATTTCAGTAACCGTGACGCCTCAGTATATGTTGACAAGATTTGGGCTGAGGCTAAGGCTCTGGGTTATGAGGACGTTTTCATAAACAAGATCGGCGGGAATGTGATTGATGACCATGTGTATGTCACCCGTGCCGGAATTCCCACTGTGGATATTATAGAGAATACTAACAGGCAGACTTCATCCTTCCCGCCCACCTGGCACACACTGAGTGATAATCTGGAGAATATTGACAAGAATACGCTTCAGCGTGTGGGTAACACTGTACTGAACGTAATTTATAAGGAGAAAGGATAAGCGCATAAGATTATCTGGTGGCAATGAGCAATATAGAAGAACGTCAGCAAGAGATAATAAATGAGTTCTCAGACCTTACGGACTGGATGGACCGCTATTCATATATCATAGACCTGGGTAATAACCTTGAGCCTATGGATGAGAAGCTAAAGACGCCTGACCGGCTGATAGAGGGCTGTCAGAGCCGTGTATGGCTTGATGCGGCCCTTGCTGAGGATGGAACGGTGCATTTCAGCGCTGATTCTGATGCCATAATAGTGAAGGGTATAATTTCTCTGCTGCTGGAGGTGCTCAATAATCGCACGCCTCAGGAAATTATGGATGCTGACCTGCGTTTTATAGATGCCATAGGGCTGAGTGAGCACTTGTCACCCACGCGCAGCAATGGCCTGCTGGCCATGGTGAAGCAGATAAAGCTGTACGCTCTTGCGCTTTCGGCAGCCAAGAAGTGAGTGAGCAATTTGATCATGCGGTGAAACTGCCACTCCGTCTTAATCTTTAGTTTGAGGCGGCATGTAAACGGCCGGTAAGGTGGCTATATACTATGTAAGGAATCCCAAGTGATATATTTGTTTGCAAGGGCAAGTCAGAAGAATCTGATGTGCCCTATTAAGAGCTCGTTCCCCGGCGTTAACAAAATTTGGGGAACGGGCTCTTAGGTATTAGAATAGTTCAGATGCAAGGCGCTGAGGATAAGGCTGATGGGAGGAGTATACGGAAGTATGTGACCGAAGCAGAATTCCGAAAGTAACGCCGCAGATGGCCTATTGTGTCGTACCGCCTTATGATTTTGGGGCCGGAGGAGGCATGGAGATAATATGGTTTATCAGCCCTCCGGTTATCAGGAAGATGTTTGTATGACGGGGTCTAAGCAACGAGGCATCTCTGAGCGGGAGCTCGGAGATGCCTCGTTAAGAGTTATAATGCGGGATGATTATTTTCCGGCGCGAGCCTTGGCTGCCTCATAGTATTTCTGAATGGGGCGTGCTGCGCCGTCAGAAGTACCGGGATAGAATTCGTTAGCGGCATACTGGGGATAATCTTCCATGATGGTTTCATAAGCCTCAGCTTCCTGTTCGTAGTTACCTATCTCACGATAGATATTAGCTTTCTTTACCAGAATGAAGGGTACTACTTCAGGGTTCTTGTCGGCAATCTTGATGGCTTTATCGTATGCTTTGAGAGCCTCATCGTTCTTGTTGAGGTTCACGTAGCAGTCACCTATACGGGTCTGAACGCCGGCTGCAATCAGGTGGTCATCCAGGTCAGCTTTCTCAAATGCTTCCAGAGCTTCCTGATATTTTCCCTGTTCATACAGAAGAATGCCAACAGTGGCCTGTGAGCGGTTACCTGCTGCATAGCCTTCCTGGGCTGCTTTCTGGTATAGGGGCAGGAGCTGAGCCACAACGGCTGAGTCAATGCCTGTGTTCATGGTGGCCTTTATAAGCTGAGTGTCAGCGGCAGCGGCAGCTTCATTAGCTTTCTTGTTGCCGTTCTGGGCAATGAAGTACCATGCCAGACCGCCGGCCAGAAGGGCGGCTACAAAAATTGCGAGACCGGAAATGAGGCCGCGGTTAGATTTGAGACGAGCCTGCAGGTTGTTTGCTTCTGCCTGGTTTTCCAGTGCTTGTTTTGCGTTTTCCAGCGCGTTGCCGGTATTGGTGTTCTGTTTATCTGTTGCCATAGTATGGTGATATGGTTTGCGATATGCGGGGTTAAACTTGTTTTTCAGCTCGCAAAAGTACATTATTTCAGGCGGAAATAAAAATTTTTTGGGGTAAATTTTTGCTTCATAGGCATTAAGGCAGTAAATTTGCAAAATAATGTTACCTGAAAATGAAGGAAAAAGAGATAGCAATTCCCGTGCGGGTGTATTCATATGATGAGCTTGAGGCGGCTGACCGCAAGCTTGTGGATGCAGCCCGTGAAGCAACAGGCCGCTCATATGCGCCTTACAGCAAGTTTAGGGTAGGAGCGGCCATACGTCTGGATAATGGTCAGGTTGTTACCGGTTCAAACCAGGAAAACGCAGCCTTCCCCAGCGGTACCTGTGCTGAGCGCACGGCGTGTTATTATGCCGGTTCCAAGTATCCGTCAGTGGGTTTTGAGGCATTGGCTGTAAGTGCTGTAACTCCGGCCGGCGGTGAGATAGAGGAACCTGTTGCGCCGTGTGGTGCCTGCAGACAGGCGTTGCTTGAGTATGAAAAGCTCAGTGGACATCCGGTGCGTGTGCTTCTGGTGGGTAAG
Organism: uncultured Porphyromonadaceae bacterium; assembly: GCA_947175205.1. Classification (GTDB taxonomy): domain Bacteria; phylum Bacteroidota; class Bacteroidia; order Bacteroidales; family Muribaculaceae; genus CAG-873. The sequence continues at coordinate 29,106 of CAMWLS010000026.1, forward strand.
GAGGCCATTTATGAGTTGCCTTCTGTCAAGTCGCTTCTGCCGCTGGCGTTCACGGAATTTTAGTAGTGTTTATACATTATTTATATAGGAGAAATCAAGCAAAGGAAAATATAATGGATTTTATAGAAGAACTTACATGGCGTGGTATGATTCACAGCATGATGCCCGGCACTGCCGAGCAGCTGCGCAGTGAGCGTACCACAGCATACCTTGGTATAGACCCCACGGCAGACAGCCTGCACATAGGCCATCTGGTGGGTGTGATGATGCTTAAGCATCTTCAGCGTTCAGGTCACAGGCCCATTGCACTGGTGGGAGGCGCCACCGGTATGATAGGTGACCCGTCCATGAAAAGTCAGGAGCGCAAACTGATTGATGAAGAGACTCTGCGTCATAATCAGGAAGCAATAAAGAAGCAGCTGTCCAAGTTCCTGGACTTTGACTCTGATGCCCCTAATGCGGCCATTCTGGTGAATAACTATGACTGGATGAAGGATTATTCCTTCCTGAATTTCATCAGGGATATTGGTAAACACATCACTGTAAACTATATGATGGCCAAGGACTCTGTGAAAAAGCGTCTGGCCGGCGACTCCCAGCAGGGAATGTCCTTCACTGAGTTCTCATATCAGTTGCTGCAGGGTTATGATTTCCTGCATCTTTATCAGGATATGGGCTGTAAACTTCAGCTGGGAGGTTCAGACCAGTGGGGTAATATGACCACTGGTGCTGAGCTGGTGCGCCGCACCGGCGGAGGTGAGGTTTTTGCACTCACTTGCCCTCTTATTACCAAGGCTGACGGTGGTAAGTTTGGCAAGACGGAGAGCGGTAACGTGTGGCTGGACCCCCGTTATACCTCGCCTTATAAGTTTTATCAGTTCTGGCTTAACGTTTCTGATGCAGATGCGGAGAAGTATATAAAGATATTCACTGAGCTTACGCGTGAAGAAGTGGAAACTCTGGTGAAAGAGCAGGCTGAGGACCCCGGGAAGAGACCTCTCCAGAAGCGTCTGGCTCAGGAAATAACCACCATGGTTCACAGTAAGGAGGACTACGAGGCCGCTGTTGAGGCATCGCAGATTCTTTTCAGCAACAATACTTATGACATTCTTCATAAGATAGATGAGGCTACTCTGCTGTCTGTGTTTGAAGGTGTGCCCACATTTGAAGTCTCACGCGCCGATATTGAAAACGGAGTCAAGCTCTGTGACCTGTTGGTGGATTCAGCCAAGGTGTTCCCTTCAAAAAGCGAGATGCGCAAGATGACCCAGCAGGGTGCGCTGTCTATAAACAAGGAGAAAGTCACTGATCCTAATGCCACTGCGGCCGCTGAAATGCTGCTGAACGGAAAATATATTCTGGTTCAGCGTGGAAAGAAAAATTATTTCCTTCTTATTGCCAAGTAAACATGCCGGCTGACAGGTGTGCCCGGTATGGATGGGCCCTCTGTCTGGAGTGGTAGTTTTTGAGTTACGGCTTTGTATGGGGATAGCGGTATAAATTTAAAAGTTAATTTCTGTAAAATAATTAAACAGAAATTATAATTCCGCGATATTGTCTTCAGGGGTGAGAGCTGCTTGATGGAAGCATGCCTCACCCCTGAGTCTTTTGTGTCTGCAAGGGCTAAGCGCAAAAAGCGATTGTATTGGGATAAAAAAATAATTTTCGTAATTTGTTGAAAATCAGATATGTGCTAAAAATCTATGTTTTTTAACATAATTTTCTTGCTGAAATATTTGGAGGAAACCAAAAGAGTGTATAACTTTGCACTCGCTTTTGAGAAACAACGCTTGCAGCGGCAGACGAAAAAGCTCAAAAGAAAAGACGCTGAAAGTTAAAACGTGTTAATTTACGAACAGAAATTTGGAAGTTTCGTTTTAGAGTGCGTAACTTTGCAAAGCTGTTCTGAAAGCAACACGGTTGCGATGACAGTAACAGAGAACATTGAAAGAATTACAATAGTGACGAAGTAGTACAAGATTAAGA
>CAMWLS010000027.1 GCA_947175205.1 uncultured Porphyromonadaceae bacterium
TGACTTATATGACTTATATGACTTATATGACTTATATGACTTATATGACTTATATTAGATAAAAATATTATTTGTCATCATCCAGCTCTGTATTGGAGTCCATGGAGAAGAAGCGGAAGAACGCCTTGCCGGCACGTTCTATGACATTAGAGCGCTCAGAGGCGTCATAATCCAGCACATCCACTTCATCTTCCTCATCTTCTTCGGAGTAGTCATCATCATCTATTTCTTCTTCCTGACGGGCTTCTTCCTGACGCAGACGGTCACGCTCAGCCTTTTGGCGGGCCCGGCGTTCCTTGGCCTCAGCCATCTTACGCTTGCGGCGGTCCAGCCAGCTCTCGCGTTTTACTTTGTTTATGAGCTCGTCTTCCTCAGGGTCATCTCTGAGCAGGTCAGGGTCATCATCCGATACTGTACGGCGGCGATGGGTGGTGACATCCTGACGTTCTTCCTTTTCAGGCTCAGTCTCCGTATCAGCAACGGGAACATTTACCGGGGCGCTCACCACACGCACTGTACACTCAGGATGCTCTGTCCGGAATGCAGCCTTCACCAAAGCCAGCACGTCAATGGCCTCATCCGGGTCAATGCGGGGTTCATATACGCTGATGGATGTATCAGCCGTTCCCGGACGCACCTTCATGCGTGTTTCCTCTGACAGGACGCGTTTAAAGCGTTTAAGCTTGGCTCCACGACCTATAACCACAATACCGGCCGGGAGGTCCGTGCTTTTATATCCGGCGGCATCAATGCGGTATGTGATATTGGCTATCAGCTCTCCCACACGGGCGTGAACAAAATTATTTATCTCACGCTGCTGGGGGTCAGCATCGGCATTGTTTGTGTTTTCCGCCGTAGCGGCTGCATGTGAGAACTTCAGTAACTCCGCCCGCTCTTCAGTAATGCTCAGGGCTGTCATAAGGTCACGTGTAATGTTGCGCGAGCCCAGAGGGAGGGTGGAGATGTACTGTAATGCGTTCTCCTTGTAAATGGACATAGTGGTGGTTTCAGCACCTACATCCAGCAGCACACATCCCAGCTCACGGTCAGAGGGCGTTAGCACCATGTCTGCCTCCACCAGCGGGCGGAGCATATAAACACGTTCCAGCGTACGGCCTGCGCCATCTCCTTCCGGGCTATCCAGTTTCAGACGCTGGAGGTTACGCTTATTGTCATGAGCGCATACTATAACAGAAAAATCGCCGCGTATACTGCGCCCGAAAGTACCCACCAGATTATCCACTTCCTTGTTGTTTACAAAGAATTTACGGGGTACCGCTTCCAGTATTTCCTTGTCAGTGGACAGTCCCATCACAGCGTCACGCTTAAGCCGTTCTATGGCCTCTGATGTAATCTCTATCTCATCAGGCAGTTCAAAGGCTCCCGTGGCGTGAACTGCGGTCAGTGAGCGTCCTCCCAGATTAAAGAACACCTTGGTAATCTTACGTCCGGCCATGGGGGTGCTTTCCTCAAGGCGGTGGAGAATTTCATTGACACGGTTGGATACATCCTGCACATTGAAAATGCGTCCGTAGCGTACACTGTTAGCGCTCTTTACGGTCTCGGCTGCCACAACGGATGTCTTACCGTTATGCCTCTTGGCCACAACTCCGGTAATCTCGGAGCTACCTATTTCCACGGCCACCACATGGGTGATTTCTGTTTCTTCCGGTGGAAGGGGCTTGGTATTGGGTGTCATATCTCTTATGGTCTGTTTGCTGTAGAAAATATCAGCTTATGTTTATTTGAGTTAAAAATTCAAGGCGGCCACCGGTCAGTGGGCCACACTATCATCAATGAAAAGAGGCGCGCTGAAATCATGGATGGAGTCAAGTTCCTCATCCAGAGTGAGGTCAGGCGGCGGAGGGGCCTGGCGCTTGTTGCTGCGCGTGGCCACCACGCGGCCGCGGTATCTTACACTTATGGTGTCATAGTACGTCCAGCCTTTGAGCGGGAGTACTTCACGGTACATCACGCCCAGTCTGTCAAACTTATCCTGAATCAAGGAGGTATCCCCTATCTCCACTATGTGGCCCCTTATAACTGGGACAATGAAGATGTTGTTACGGGCATCAGTGTGGATGGTGGATACCAGCGCGTTCAGTTCCGGGTCAGAGGCTATGTGGCGCAGCATGGGCAGCAACCGCTCAGGAGTGTGCAGACTGTCAAAATGCCCGCTTACCACAGGAACGTCTATATGATACTGGAGCTGTGAGCGGATGCGCTTACCCAGGCCGTTGATATAGTATGAGCTGTCTGACATAAAGACTCTGGCCACGGGGACCATGGGACGCACATATAGACTCAGGCTGCCGTCATTGAGCCTGATAATCTCTGCGTTCTCAATCTCCGGCTGGCTGTTGAGGAAGTCCTCCAGGTCCTGCATGTTCAGTGTGGCGGGTGTCAGACTGTCCAGTATGCCGTAACGCTTCAGACACATACCGCGTATGTCAGAGGCATCAATAAAGCCCACGTGCAGTGTGTCATCCACCGTTATGAGCGTCTGCCCGTACGGACGCGAGGCATCAGCTCCCCGCGAGGCAGGGATGGCCACTGCCAGGTAAAGGAGCAGCAGCATGGTGAGCACACAGTATATGGCGGTACGCTTGGTCATGGGTAAGACGTCAGAGAGATTCCAGCAAACGGGGGATATATAAATTTAAATCACCGGCGCCTGCGGTCAGCAGAACGTCAAAGTTACGTTTTTTTATTGTATCCACAAATTCTTCTTTAGAAATGAGGGTTTTGTCAGGCGTGGTGATACGGTCCAGAATAATGCGTGATGTCACCCCGGGGATGGGCTCCTCTCGGGCCGGATAAATGTCTATGAGCACCACCGTATCCGCCGCAGAGAGTGCGGCGGCAAACTCAGGCGCAAAATCACGGGTACGGCTGTAGAGATGAGGCTGGAAGGCAACTGTCAGATGCCGGCCGGGATACAGTGCGCGTACTGAGGCTATGCTCTGTTTAAGTTCATCAGGATGGTGGGCGTAATCATCAATCAGGGCGCGTCCATTGGGGCCTTCTTCCTTGAGGTGGAACTCAAAACGGCGTTCAGCACCTTTATAAGTGCGCATGGCGCTGCGCGCTATCTCCGGCGTCAGGGCTCCCGTGAGATGACATGCGCTGAGGGCGGCCACAGCATTCTCTATGTTTATATCCACAGGAACGCCTAACTCTATGTCCGTTACCGTACCTTCAGGATAAACAAAATCAAAGACTATGGTACCTTCACCGCAGCGTATGTTTTCAGCATGGTAATCACCGTGGTCACGGCCATATGTGAACACACGTACTCCCGGCGCGGTGCGTGGCACAAGCTTCAGCCCTGTGTGTACTATCAGGGCTCCGTCAGGACGTATCAGCTCTGTGAAGCGGGCAAAACTCTCCAGATAAGCCTCCTCTGTCCCGTATATGTCCAGATGGTCAGGGTCAGTGGCGGTGATGACTGCAATATAAGGTGTCAGCTGATGGAATGAGCGGTCATATTCATCCGCCTCCACCACGCTGTAAGGGGAGGTTTCGCTGAGCAGAAGGTTGCTGTTGTAGTTACGCAGAATACCTCCAAGAAAGGCGTTACAGCCCACAGGCGAGCAGTGCAGTATGTGTGCCGCCATGGAAGATGTAGTGGTCTTGCCATGAGTGCCTGCAAAACAGAGTGCCTTAGTATTACGGGTTATAAGCCCCAGAGCCGCGGCCCGTTTAATGACTGTGAAACCATTCTCACGGAAGAAGGTCAGCGGCACGTTTTCAGCCGGTACGGCGGGCGTGTACACCACAAGAGTGCCTTCAGGAGTGCGGAATGACTCCGGCACTGCATCCATTGAGTCCTCAAAAGAGATCTTCACGCCTTCAGCCTGCAGGGCTTCAGTAAGAGGTGAGGGCGTGCGGTCATAACCCGCCACTTCCATACCTCGTGACAGGAAATAGCGCTCCAGAGCGGCCATTCCTATGCCTCCTGCGCCCACAAAGTAAACGCGCGCGGGAACAAAATCAAGTTTATCCAGCTGTGTATTCATAATCAAGGGATAAGGGCCTCTATGGCATCTGCAATCTTTTCATCAGCATCACGGAGGGCCATCTGTGATATATTCTGTTCCATCTGTGCCAGCGCTTTGCTGTCAGAAACCAGCTCCACCACTCGCTTCACCAGTTCCTGCGGTGCGCTGTCATCAGTAATCAGCTCAGCCGCATTACGGTCAGAGAGAGCCCGAGCGTTTTTGTACTGGTGGTTCTCCGCCACATTGGGTGAGGGCACCAGGATGGTGGCCTTTGCCAGCAGCTGCAGCTCACTTATGGTGCCGGCGCCGGCACGTGACACCACCAGGTCAGCGGCTTTATAAGCCTGTGCCATGTCAGAAATGAACGGCATGACCTTTATATTCTTATACCCGCGGGCCTTATCCACGGCGGCAGATGAGGCATATGCCGCACCTGTCTGCCACAGCAGCTGTATTCCGGCTTTTTCAAAATCCTCCAGCCCCTCCGCCATGGCGCTATTAAGCGTTCTGGCTCCAAGGCTTCCGCCCACCACAAGCACCAGCGGTTTCTGAGGGTCAAATCCCAGGGCTTCCTTAGCCTCCGCACGGGTCTGGGTATTCTCCAGCAGGGCTGAGCGTACCGGGTTACCGGTCATCATTATCTTGTCAGCGGGGAAGAAACGGTCCATTCCGTTATATGCCACACAGATGGTACGCGCGCGGCGTCCCAGCATCTTATTAGTTACCCCAGCGTAACCGTTCTGCTCCTGCAGCAAGGTGGGAATACCCTTCTTCTGAGCCTGCTTCAGAGTGGGGCCACTGGCATAGCCCCCTACTCCTATCACCACCTGCGGCTGAAAGCTGTCTATTACCTTGCCGGCCTTGCGCATGCTCTTAAACAGCTTCACAAGCACACTGAAATTGCGCCACAGGCGTTTGCGGTCAAATCCGGCCACCGGAAGTCCCACAATGTTATAGCCGGCCTGTGGAACACGCTGCATTTCCATACGGTTATCCGCGCCCACAAAGAGTATGTCCACTCCGGGGTGACGGCGGCGCAGGGCATTGGCTATGGAAACGGCAGGGAAGATGTGTCCTCCCGTACCACCTCCGCTGATTATTACTCTTCTGAGTTCTTTTTTTGCCATATTTCTGATATCAGAGTTGTGATGGATTTTCATTTATTACAGTTTCAGGCAGATGCTCTTTCTCAGCCTTGATGGCCTTATCATCATTCTTGAATGCCGCATGCCGGCTCACAGAGAGCATTATACCCAGGGCCAGACAGGTGACAATAATGGATGTACCTCCCTTGGAAATGAGCGGCAGGGGCTGTCCTGACACCGGGGCAACCCCGGTCACAATGGCCATGTGAAAAACGGCCTGATATACAATGCACAGCGCGGCGCCTATCACCAGCAGACAGGGGAAAGTATGCTTGCAGCGGACTGCTATACGTCCGGCCCTGGCCAGCAGGCCCAGATAAACTATCAGCAAGGCAATGGCCACCACCACGCCCAGCTCCTCTATGACAATGGCCAGTATGTAGTCAGAGAATGCCAGCGGCAGACGGGCATTCTCACGCGAGTTTCCGGGGCCTACACCGGTAAGGCCGCCATGGGCCTGTGCCATGTAAGAGAACTGTTCCTGCTTATTCTCATCAGTGATGGGGTCCAGATACTTATTATTACTCATGTGGCGGTTTATACGCCCTGTCCATGTGGCTGACCTGTTGCCCTTTCCCTGAGCTTCCTCCTTATTAAGTTCCGCGGCTTCAATCTGGTCAGCGGTGGGAGGTGCGGCCTTAGCCGTCACTTTCATGAACATGGCACCTCCGCCCACCACCGCGGCAAGGATAAAGGTAATGCCTATCTTCTTCCAGCTCACGCCACCAATAAGCATCATACTTACGCCTATGGAGGCTATGAGCAGTGTGTTTGTCAATCCGTGTGAGAACAGCAGCCCGCAGCAAAGTCCCATCAGCAGCAGGGTGCCTATGAGGCCTCTCATGCTCACATCACGCACGCCCTTGAGCTGTGTGCGGCTCAGTATCCATGCCACTCCCAGCGCCACGCCTAACTTTATGAGTTCCGCCGGAAGTATAAGGAATGAACCCAGCTGCAGGCCGCGGCGCGCGCCGTTAATATTCACACCCACAGCCAGCACCAGCAGCATGGCCACTATACTGCCCACCACAAAAGCCGGCGTCAGATAATAAATGTACTTATAATGGAAATGCTGAATCACCAGCATCAGCACCAGCCCTATGGCCAGAAACTGCGCATGGCGCACTATGGGACCGTAAATATCCGTGGCAGTCACCTCCTGGCTGGAGGCGCTGAAAAGTTCTATCAGGGAAACAATTATCAGGGCAATGTACATGCCCCATATATAGTGGTCAGTACGTTTACGCGGTGCTTCTTCCGCTACGGCTGCCGAAGCCGCAGAGCGCCGTGGACGTGACTGTGGCTCCGCCGGATCCGGTTTGCTGTCTATGGCAAAACCGGCATCAGGCTGGTCATAATAAGGCAGCTCAGCGTCAGTTGTTGCCGCCTGCATGGCTAAATCTGCCATATACTGCCCGGAATTTCGTGTATCAGAGGTCATTCTATATTTAAAGTGATAATGTTAACGCTATTAAATTTATAATGTTAACGCGCGCACGGCATCCTTAAATTTTCTGCCGCGGTCTTCATAGCTGGAGAAGAGGTCAAAGCTGGCACAGCAGGGTGAGAGAAGTACCGCGTCACCTTCCTGAGCCAGTGCAGCACAGCGCTGCACTGCCTCATCCAGTGAGTGAGTATCATAAATCTCAGGAACTTCAGGCCCGAAGAATTTCAGAATCTTGTCATTATCCACACCCATGGCCACTATGGCCTTCACTTTCTGGTGCACCAGAGGGAGTATCTCTGAATAGTCATTACCCTTATCCTTGCCTCCAAGGATGAGGATGGTGGGGCGTGTCATGGATTCCAGAGCATAATAGCAAGAGTTTACATTAGTGGCCTTGGAGTCATTTATCCATTCCACACCATTGATGTCACACACCGGTTCCAGGCGGTGCTCCACGCCACCGAAGTCACTCAGAGCAGTGCGCAGGGTATCCTTGCGGATGTCCAGCAGACAGCCTGAAAGGGCAGCGGCCATGCTGTTATAGAGATTATGGAGGCCGTGAAGGGCAAGGTCAGCGCGCGGCATGCTGAAACTGTTGCCGGGGGTATTAACCATCAGGCGGTCTTCAGCATCAAGATACGCGGCGGTGTCCTCCTCCCGCGTCTCGCCAAAGGGATAACGGCGTGCCTCAACAGATATTTTATCAAGCTGCGCCTTTATGACAGGGTCATCCTGCCAGTATATGAAAGCGTCCCGGCTGGTCTGGTTCTGCAGGATGCGGAACTTGGCAGCCACATAATTCTCCATCTTGTGGTCATAGCGGTCCAGGTGGTCAGGCGTGATATTCAGTATCACGGCCACATTGGCTCTGAACCTATACATATTATCCAGCTGGAAAGAGCTCAGCTCTATCACATAGACGTCCTTGGGCTCTTTGGCCACCTGAAGCGCAAGACTCCGTCCCACGTTTCCGGCAAGACCCACATTGAGACCGGCGCTCTGAAGGATATGATATGTCAGCAGCGTGGTGGTGGTTTTGCCGTTACTGCCTGTGATACACACCATCTTGGCATCAGTGAAGTAGCCGGCAAACTCTATCTCGCTTATCACAGGAATACCCCGGCGGATACATTCAGCCACCATGGGGGCGCTGTCAGGAATACCCGGACTCTTGATTATCAGCTGGGCGCATGTGATGCGTTCAGGGGTGTGCCCCCCCTGCTCATAGGCAATACCTTCACTGTCAAGCAGCTGTACATAACGCGGGGCCAGTTTCCCGGCATCGCTCAGGAAGGTCTCAAATCCTCGTTCCTTAGACAGCACCGCAGCCCCGGTACCGCTCTCTCCGCCTCCAAGGACGGCTACATATTTTATCTTACTGAAATCCAGCATGTCAGTACTGATTTTTATCTTATTTTAAGTGTCACAAAAGTGGCTACAGCCAGAATGATTCCCACAATCCAGAAACGCACCACAATCTTCTGCTCCTTCATGGGAGCCAGCGGTACCTGAATCAGGGCTTTTATACCGGCATTCCCCGGTTTCTGGAAATGATGGTGTATGGGGGTCATCTTGAATATGCGGTTACCGCCTGTGAACTTGTAGAACGCCACCTGCATTATTACTGACAGGTCCTCAATATAGAAGAGCGCGCACAGCAGCGGCAACAGCAGTTCCTTATGCACCAGTACGGCAAACACCGCAATGATACCACCCACAGTAAGAGAGCCGGTATCACCCATGAACACCTGGGCCGGATTAGCATTATACCACAGGAAACCCACCAGGGCTCCCACAAATGCCGCCATATACACCACCAGCTCCTCGCTACCCGGAATATACATTATATTAAGGTATTCAGAGTACACAATGTTACTGCCCAGATAAGCCATCACGGCCAGGGAAACGCCAATTATGGCTGAAAGTCCGGAGGTCATGCCGTCCAGTCCGTCGTTCAGATTGGCACCGTTACTGGTAGCTGTCACAAAGAAGATGGTTATAAGAAAGAATACCACCCACCCGCCGGCGGTCACGGCATTATCTTCCTTCAGCCACTCTGTGAACCAGGAGTAATCCAGGTTATTGTTCTTTATAAAAGGGATGGTGGTAACGGGCTGTTTATGTGCGTTGTCAGCATATTCCACACGTTCCACCTGACGTGTCTCAGCGTTCACTATCTCTGTGTTCTCCACTGTGACAATATCCGGACTCCAGTACATGGTGCAAGCCACTATGAGCGCTATGCCCACCTGGCCCACTATCTTGTACTTGCCCTTGAGGCCCTCCTTATTGCGGTACTTGAGCTTGCGGTAATCATCCAGAAAACCTATGGACCCCAGCCAGACGGTGGCCACAAGCATCAGTATCATGTATATGTTACACAGGTTACCCAGCAACAGACAGGGGATGAGAATGGCCAGAATGATGATGATACCGCCCATGGTGGGAGTTCCTTTTTTCTGTTCCTGATCAGCAAGACCAAGATTACGGATTATCTCTCCCACCTGATGCAGCTGCAGGCGGTCAATGATACGGCGCCCTATGATTATGGCAAAGAGCAGAGCCAGAACAAAGGCGGCTCCTGAGCGGAAGGTGATATATTCCATCAGGCGGGCACCGGGGATATTTGTACCCTGTAAAGCTTGGAAGAGTGAGTAAAGCATGATCAGTTCTTTAATTCATTGAAGGCCTGGATGATATGCAGGCGGTCATCAAAGTGATGTTTTACAGTTCCTATTATCTGGTAATCCTCATGACCCTTTCCGGCCACCAGAATGACATCTCCCGGGCGCGCAAGAGTTACTGCAGTGCGTATGGCCTGGGCGCGGTCTACATTCACCAGTGTGGTAACACTGCTGTCTGAAGGGTCCAGACCTGCCAGCATCTGATTTATTATTTCCTGAGGATCTTCAGTACGGGGGTTGTCACTGGTAAGCAGAAGTATATCACTGCGCTGAGCAGCCTCCGCGGCCATTATGGGGCGCTTGCCGGCATCGCGGTCACCGCCGCAGCCGCAGACTGTAATAATGCGTCCAGCGCCACGGCGCACTCCGCGGCCCATGACATCAGCTATGGTGTCAAGCACATTCACCAGTGCATCCGGGGTATGGGCGTAATCCACCACTGCCGTAATGCCTCCGTGGGAGACTGTCTGGAAGCGTCCGGCCACCGGCACCAGACGGCTTATGTTCACCAGAGTGTCCATCTGTTCGTGGCCCAGCAGACGCCATGCGCCGTATACGGCCGTGATGTTGGAGGCATTAAAGCGCCCTGTGAGACGGACCTCCAGTTCAGTCCCGTCCAGGGTCATTAACATTCCGTCCAGGCGTTCCTCCATAACGCGTCCGCGGAAGTCCGCCGCGCGGCTGATGGAATATGTATAAGGTTTAGCCTTGGTATTCTGAAGCATGAACGCCCCGTTACGGTCATCAGCATTAGTGAGGGCCCAAGCACCGGAAGGCAGCATGTCAAAGAAACTCTTCTTGGCATCACGGTAAGCCTCCACGGTTTTATGATAGTCCAGATGGTCACGGGTGAGATTTGTGAATATTCCGCCGTCAAACTGCAGCCCGGCAATGCGTTTCTGAGCCGCGGCATGACTGCTGACTTCCATGGCTGCAAAGGTGCAGCCTTCTTCCACCATACGTGCCAGCAGAGCATTAAGTTGCACGGGGTCAGGGGTGGTATGCGTTGAGGGTATGACAGTATCATTAATTCTGTTTGCCACCGTACTGAGCAGTCCGGCACGGTGTCCGGTCAGACGTGCCATCTCATAAAGCAGAGTGGCTATGGTGGTCTTTCCGTTGGTACCGGTAACTCCCACCAGCGTAAGCCGGGAGGATGGATGACCATAGAAAGCTGATGCTAACATGCCCAGCGCCCCGGCACTGTCCGGCACCACACACACAGGCACGGATGCCTCTACGTGCTCCTCTGCCACCACTGCCGCGGCCCCGGCCTCTATGGCGCGGGGTATAAATGCGTGACCGTCTGACACTGTCCCGCGCACAGCCACAAACAGGGTGCCGGGTTTGACGGTGCGTGAGTCAGCGGTTATGCCACTGACCGTAATGTTCTTGCCGCCGCTGACACGGGTACCTATGGTGTCCAGCAGGTCATTTAAACTTATGTGATATGTAGATTTCTCCATTTTTCTGAATTTACTGCCTTTTAGCTTCCTGAGTGAGTTCCAGACGTACCTTCTGCCCGGCCTTAAGTGCTGCACCGGGTGCGGGATGTGTATTTCTGACATAGCCCGTACCACTGAAGCCTACCTCATAACCGGCGGCTTCAAGGGTTACCAGAGCCTCACGCAGACCCATCCCGCGCACATCAGGGACATGTCCGGCACTGACTGCAGCAGGACGTGGCTCCGCCACCACGGATGAAATATTATATGCCTTACGCACTGTCTCACGGCGGTCCGCCCGGTTGCTGACAAACATTTCCGGAGCTGTACCGGGGTTGGCCTCTGCACGATAATCGCTGGTATTACCCAGCATACCGCGTGAGAACATTTTGCGCACCAGTCTTTTCATCACCATACCGCCGGTGGCATAAGGCGCGCGGTTAGTACGGGGATTGCTGGTGAGTACCACCAGGGTATATTTTGGATGGTCATAGGGGAAGAACCCGGCCCAGGCGTAGCGGTAAGCATTTTCTATATAACCTGGTTTATACGGGCGCTCCGGGTGTCTTGGGTCACGCTCCGCAGCCACACGGGCGGTACCGGATTTACCGGCATATTCCACGGGGTCATCCTTATCAGGGAGACGCCAGGCCGTACCGCCGGGCTTGTTATAAACCACGTCATGGAACATCTGACGGAGTATGGCCGCGTTCTCCGGACTGCACCAGCGCTCACGCACATAGGTCACAGGGAGGATACTGTCCACACCGTTATCAAGGCGCATGGCGCTCACCAGACGGGGGCGTACAAACTTGCCGTCATTGGCAATGGCGTTATACACACCGCACAGGTACAGAGGAGATATCTTGGCAGTGTAGCCGTAAGCCTGTGTGGCTATGGTAAGATATCCGCCACGCTGATAGTCCGGCAAGGGGAAATAAGGAATTTGTTCATTAGCAATTCCGGTGTTGAATTTCTCAAAGAGTCCCAGCTCCTCCAGACGGCGGTGGTATTTGCCAGGATCTGAGGGTACAGCATAGCGGGGCGCTATGAGCTTTACCATGCCTATGTTGGATGAATACTCCATGAACTGTTTCACTTTCAGTGTGCTGGGTGAGTGGGTGTCTTTCATCATCTTGCCCTTATACACAAAGGGGCGCGTATCATAAACCTGCTCTATGTTCACACCGTCTTCCAGTGCCACGGTCATGGATATGGCTTTCATAACGGAGCCTGGCTCAAAACCCTGCACCGCACGGTTCATGGCTTCAATGTAACGGCCAGTGCCGGGAACGGTATCACGTTCCAGATTGGATATGGCCTTGATATCTCCGGTCTGGACCTCCATAAGAATGGCTGTACCCCAGTCAGCGTCACTCTCCCGGAGCATGTAATCCAGTTCATACTCCAGAAGGTCCTGCATGGTAACATCTATGGTGGTGGTAAGGGTGTAACCGTTGCGGGCCGGTTCCATCACCCATGGGGCCACACGGTTAGTGAACAGCACTTTACGGGCTACACCGGGCTTACCATACAGCAGGCTGTCAAGGGCGTACTCCAGGCCAGAGACACCGTGCTTCTGACCATTGGGTAGCTCACCCACACGGCCTATACTGAGTGCGGCCATCTCACCGTATGGATAACGGCGCACCAGCACGGGTTCTATTTTCAGACCTGTCTTATTTGCGTTTCTTGAGAGCTCGAAGAACGGGAAATTACGTACCTTCTCCGCCATGTCAAAGGGCACGGCGCGCAGAAGTCTGTATGAGCGCGAGCGCTTGGAGCGGGGCTGTTCCAGGGGTTTCTGAAGGTGTTCCTTCCACTGGTGCACGGTGCGCTGCGGGAAGTAGCGGGCCATGGTGTCAGCCAGGCGGTCAATGTTGCGGCTGTAATCCAGAACCTTGAATTTCTGGGCACGGAAGTCTATGCTTACATCGTAGTAGTTCAGATTGGTGGCCAGGATGCTTCCATCGGCAGCAAGTATATCACCGCGCATGGGGGGTATTACCTTTGTGGCGGAGAGGGTGGAGTCAGCCTTTTTATTCCATTCAGGGGCATCCACCACAGCATTGCGTATGGCTTTTACGCTTATCCAGATGGACACCATTATTATCAGGGCGGTTATCAGAGCCAGACGGCTGAAGATGTGCGCGCGACGGCTCATGCGCGGTTTGCGCTGAACCTTCTTGCGTGACTTGCGTCTGCCTGCTGCTGTACTCTTCTTAACGGCCATCTCCTGTTGTAGGATTATAGGTTATTTCAAAAGGGGGCTGCTCCTGAATGGTAAGATTCAGGTGCAGGGAGTCCACCATCTGCATCATGGCTTTCTCACGTGTGGCGGTCATATATGCGGCGCGCTCTGTCTGCAGTTCAGTGCGCACCACCTCAAGGCGTGTACGCAGCTCTGTGACGGTCTCCATGCCCGTTATGCAGTCATAGCGGTTACTGATATACATCAGTGCCAGGCCAACGGCAAAGACTGTCTGAACCATATAGCGCTTGAAGAAGCGGCTGGATATGAAACGTCCCTGAGCCGCACGCGCAACCAAATCCACCACCTGAGAACCGGCGGCGGAAATTATTCTTTTCTTTTTTGTGGGCTCCTTATCTGAGGTCACTGATGATAATGATTTATTTGAAAGTATGATAATGATTATGAGTAAGTGGTGATGCGCGTCAGAGTTTCACCGCCACACGCAGCTTGGCGCTTCTGCTGCGTGGGTTGCGTTCCACCTCTTCCGTGCCCGGCACCACCGGTTTTGAGCCCAGGAGTTTCAGCGGGGTGCTAACCCTACCGTAAAAATCTTTTTCCACCCGGCCGCTGAAATCACCGGTACGCATAAAATTCTTAACCAGCCGGTCCTCCAGGCTGTGGTATGTTATCACAGCCAGTCTGCCGCCCGGTTTGAGCACGCGCACGGCTCCGCTAAGCAGAGCCTCTATGGCCGTAAGCTCCCCGTTAACTTCTATACGCAGAGCCTGGAAGAGCTGTGCCATCTCTTTCTTTCTGTCCTTGGGTGACAGAAGGGGCTCACACAGCTGCAGGAGCTGTTCAGTGGTGTGTATGGGAGAGGTGGAGCGGGCACGCTCTATGGCTGAGGCCAGCCGGCGCGACTGCTTGAGTTCTCCGTAAAGGTAAAATATATCAGCCAGACGCTCAGGACTGTAAGTGTTAACCACCGTGGCTGCGGTGAGAGTGGCGGAGCGGTTCATGCGCATGTCCAGGGGCGCTGATGTGCGGAATGAGAAACCGCGCTCAGCACAGTCAAAGTGGTGAAAGCTCACTCCCAGGTCAGCCAGAATACCGTCAACACTGTCCACGCCGTAATAGCGCAGGAAATTGGTTATATACCGGAAATTTCCGTACACCATGCTAAACCGGGGGTCTGCAAAGGCACGGGCCACTGCATCCGAGTCCTGATCAAATGAATACAGATGACCCTGCGGACCCAGCATCTCCATAATGGCACGTGAGTGTCCGCCACCGCCAAAGGTGGCGTCAACATAAATGCCGTCCGGACGGATATCCAGCGCCTCAAGGCACTCAGGCAGCAGAGCGGGTATATGATAAACTTCCTGATTCATAGATTATTAGCCCCTGCAGTGGCTGTTGCGTTATTTTTGAAATGTAAAGGTACGCCTTTTTAGCAAATATACCAACATTTCACTTCCGTTAAAAAAGCAAAAAAGTGATTAGTAACAAAATCTCCTCCTTTCCTGAATAATTTAGAGCCTGTCCCATTTTTATTTTGCCGTTTAGCTTCTTTGGGTTACTTTTGTAGAAACCCTTAAGAATACTGAACATGAACAAACTCTTATCCTGTATTTTCTGTGCCGCATTAACAGCGCTCTCCCCATTCAGTGCCACGGCGGAGAAGTTGGTCATACTGCACACTAACGACACCCACTCGCAGATTCAGCCGCGGACTGATGATAACCTTGGAGGCATACTCCGCCGCGCCGCGCTTATAGACAGCATACGCGAAGCGGAGCCCAATGTCCTGCTGGTTGATGCCGGAGACTTTGTTCAGGGTACTTTATACTTCTACCTTTACGGCGGTAAGGTGGAACAGGAGCTGATGAACCGTCTGGGATATGACATCCGCATTTTAGGGAATCATGAGTTTGACAACTCCGTAGACTCCATAGCCACCATAATGGCTGATACAAAGGCTACGCTGCTGAGCACCAACTATGACCTGTCACGCAGCGCTTTTGGCAATAAATTCCAGCCCACGGCCATTAAGGAAGTGGGTGGGCGCCGCATAGGGTTCATAGGCATAAACTTAGACCCCAAGGGGATGATAATCCCCGGCAATTACAATGGCGTGGAATATCTGCCGGCCATTGAGGCTGCCAACGCTGCCGCCTGGTGGCTCAAGCATGTGGAGAAGGTGGACCAGGTGGTGGCCCTGACCCATATAGGTTATGCATCACGCGGAAGCCAGCTGGATGACAATGCACTGGCCGCTGCGTCAAAGGACATAGACCTCATCATTGGAGGGCACTCACACACTTTCCTTGATCCCGCCAACCCTGACCCCAAGATGCCCAACATAGTAAAGAACGCCAACGGCTACAATGTCCTTATAGCGCAGATGGACAGCTATGGCAGACATCTGGGACGTGTGGACATAGACCTTGACAATTTCACAAAAGAGGCTTCCGCCTATCCTGTTGACAGCCGTTATGATAACCGCAAGAATCCGGAACTGGAGGCTCTCCTTGCCCCATACACAGCAGGTGTGGACTCTCTCTACAACGTAAAGGTGGCAAAAAGCGCAGTGGAGCTGCCTGAGGACTCTCCCGCGCTGTCCAATCTGATAAGTGACTTCTTCTTTTATCGCGGACAGCAGCTCGCAGGCAAGGGGAACGTGGATTTTGCGCTTCTTAACGACGGCGGATTGCGCCGCGGCCTTCCCAAAGGTATTATATCTGAAGGGGCCGTGATAGACATGATGCCCTTCCGTAATCTTATTCAGGTGGTGGAAATCAGCGGCAATGACCTCATTGACGCTGTTAACGTCATGGCGCAGGGACGCGTGACCGGCCTGAGCTCGCAGGCCTCGGGCACTTATGACCCTGAGGGCAAGCGCATGCTTTCCTTCTCCATCAACGGCCGGCCCATTGACCCCCGTGGCACATACCGCATTGCCACCATTGACTATCTTGTAAAGGGCGGTGACTACATGACCCCTCTTACCCACGGACGTGTGGTGGCCCAGAGCCAGGAGCCGGTGTACACTGACCTGCTGAAATATCTGCGCCGCGGTCCGCTGGGACGCAAGGCCATAAAACCTGATGACACACTCCGTTTTGTCCCCGTCAAGAAATGAAAAGAACACTCTTTACGCTGTGGCTGCTGGTGTCTGTACTAAGCATCGGT
Organism: uncultured Porphyromonadaceae bacterium; assembly: GCA_947175205.1. Classification (GTDB taxonomy): domain Bacteria; phylum Bacteroidota; class Bacteroidia; order Bacteroidales; family Muribaculaceae; genus CAG-873. Next base: position 16,109 of record CAMWLS010000027.1, read on the forward strand.
GCCACGGTAACCAATCTGGAACGCAACGCTGACAGCCGGGCGTGTCGCCGGTGGGTGGACAGCGTAATGTCCACACTGAGCCTGCGTCAGCGCGTGGCACAGTTAGTATTTCCCAATATTGAAGTCAACGGCGGCGAAGCCACCAAGGCCAATATCCGCCGGCTAATAGAACGCGAGGGCTGCGGCGGGCTGCTGTTTGGTAAAGGGTCGCTGGAGAATTACGTCACCATGACAAACTACGCCCGCCAGGTGAGCAAAGTACCGGTGATGATGACTCTTGACGGCGAGTGGGGCGCTGCCATGCGTGTCCCTGAGGCCCCGCGCTTTCCCCATAACATGGGTCTTGGAGCCATACGCAATAGCCGCTTGCTTTATGACTACGGACGCGAGATGGCACGTCAGTGCCGGGCCATGGGCATAGATGTGAATTTTGCGCCTGTGGCGGACGTAAATACCAATCCGGCCAATCCCGTGATAGGATACCGCAGTTTCGGGCAATATCCCGAGCGTGTGGCTGAGATGGTGACCCAGTACTCCCGCGGGCTTGAGGACAGTGGCGTGCAGGCCGTGGCCAAGCACTTCCCGGGCCACGGAGACACGTCCACTGACTCACACAAGACCGTTACCACGGTGAGCCATAGTGACGCACAGCTTCAGCAGATAGACCTTGTGCCCTTCCGCAGCTTCATAAACGGCGGTCTGAGTGGCGTCATGGTGGGACATATAGTGACCCCCGCATGGGACGCCTCCGGTGCTCCCGCGTCCCTGTCACATACCATCACCACCGGGAAGCTCAGGGAAGAAATGGGCTTTACCGGTCTGATTTACACTGACGCCCTGGCCATGAAGGGTGCAGTGGCCCCGGGTAAGAATAGTGCCGTGGAGGCTCTGCGTGCCGGTGCTGACGTGCTTCTGGGCGCAAGCTCACCCGTGGCTGACATTGACGCCATTGTAAAGGCCGTGAGCAGCGGCAGCCTGCCGGAATCAGTTATTGACGGGCACTGCCGCCGCGTGCTTACATACAAGTATCTGCTGGGCTTGCCTGAACGCAAGCCTGTGACCCTCCGCGGACTGGAAAAAGAGCTGAACTCTCCGGAGGCTGACCGCGTAATCCGCGAGCTGGCCGCGGCTTCCGCCACCATCCTGCGCAACCGTAATGCCGTCCTGCCGCTGAAGACTTCTGATGCTTCCGCTCTGGCTGTTACAGCCATAGGCAGCTCTGAGAATAAAGAGCTGTGGCGTGATTTCATGGCGCGCTATACCGCTGCACCGTTTTACAGTTCATCCTCAGCTGTACCAGTGCGTAAGGAGACCACCGTTATCACTGCAGTCTTTGGCGACAGTCAGGCTGACCGCGCCGCTTTCCGAGATTTGTGCGCCCGTCACCATAACGTGATAGCGGTATTCTTCATAAACCCTTATAAAACAAACAAATACGCTCCTCTGCCAGAGAGCGTGGACGGGGCCATACTGATGTATGATGACATAGCACAGACCGTGGATTACGGCGCACAGGCCGTTTTCGGCGGTATAGAGGTCAGCGGCCGTCTCCCTGTCAGCCTCCCGCGGCTGATGCCTGATGACACATACATCACCACCCCGCGCACCAGACTGGGTTTCACTTCGCCCGCAGGCGCCGGGCTAAAAGCGTCTCTCGCGGACAGTATTGACGCGCTCATAAACCGCGGACTGCGCACCGGGGCTTTCCCCGGAGCTCAGATACTGGTGGCAAAGGACGGCAATGTGGTCATAGACCGCTGCTATGGTGTCACCACCCCCGGCGGTCCCGCTGTCACCCCGCAGACCATTTATGACCTTGCCTCTGTTTCCAAGGCTCTGGGAACACTGCCCGGACTTATGAAAGCTTATGACCGCGGGCTTTACTCCCTGGATGCTCCCGTGTCACGCTATCTGCCGCCGCTGCGCTCTCAGGCTGACAAGGCTGATATCACAGTGCGCAGCATGCTTTACCACGAGTCCGGCATGCCGCCGTCACTGAGCATGTATGACATAATGCTGGACACGGCATCTTACACAGGACGCCTGTTCAGCAGCCGCAAAGACCGCGACCACAACCTCCGCATAGGCCCCAAGGCTTACGTCAGCAGTAATGCACGCCTGCGCAGTGATATCACTTCCGCACATGCTGACAACCGTCACCCGCTTGCCATAGGTTCTTCCGTATGGGTAGGTCCGGATACCAGAGACACCCTGATGCAGCGCATTTACACCATACCCCTGCGCAAGAACCGCCGCTACATATACTCCTGCCTCAACTTCTGTACCCTCATGGCCATGGAGGAAGCACTTACGGGCCAACCTCACGACAGCTGGGTGACAGAACATATCTTCAGACCAGTGGGAGCGTACAGCACCATGTACAGGCCGGCAGGAGCTTATCCCCCTGACAAGATAGCGCCCACGGAAAAAGACCATCTGCTGCGCCGCGAGCACATCCACGGCCACGTTCATGATGAACTGGCAGCATTCAGCGGCGGCGTCCAGGGCAACGCCGGACTGTTCAGTAACGCCCGTGACCTGGCAGCCGTGTGTCAGATGTTCCTCAACGGCGGTACATATGCCGGAAACACAATCCTGAGCCCCGCCACCGTAAAACTGTTCACCACAGACCACAGCGCCAACAGCCGCCGCGGACTTGGCTTTGACAAGCCTGACCCCAAGAACCCGGACAACTCCCCCACCACAGAGCTGGCTCCCGCTGAGGTTTACGGACATCTGGGCTTTACCGGAACCGTTTTCTGGGTGGACCCTGTGAATGATATAATTTTCATCTTCCTCACTAACCGCGTAAACCCCACCAGGGAGAACGCGGCCTTTAACCGCCTTAACATCCGCCCGGCTCTGTTTGAGCAGGTTTACCGCGCACTTCCTGAAAAATGAAACGCAAATTACTCTCAGCCCTCTGTCTCCTTACCATGCTCTGTGCCTCAGCGCAGAGCGTAAGTGACAGCCTCCGTGACCACCGCCGCTGGCAGCGCAGCGTGGTATCAGCCGGAACAGGTGCAGCCCTTACCGTGGGAATAACCCAGGCCCTGAAATCATCTGTTCACGAGATGCGGCCTGACCGGACTGACAACCACTCCTTCCCCTCACGCCACAGCTCCTGGGCCTTTGCCGCGGCCGGCATCCTGAGCCACGAGCTGTGCAGCCACAGCGGCTGGTGGGTGGTGGGAGCCCAGTTTGCAGCCTCCGCCATAGGGCAGCAGCGCATTATGGCCGGCCGCCATTACCCCGGTGACGTTCTTGCCGGGGCCGCCTTAGGCATTGCAGCCACAGAGGCCGGTTACTGGCTGGGGAGTCTGATTTTCCCCTCGCGTACACGCCACACCGCACCTCTTGCCGGGAACCGCGCCAGGCTGCACCTGGGGACTGCAGCCATGTTCCCTCTGTCAGGAGGTTTCCGGACCTCATACGGCACTGCGGCAGATGTATGTGTACCTGTGTCAGAAAACATCTTTGTAACCGCCGGTGCCTCACTCCACACCCTCCCCCTGTATGTGTCCGGAGCATATGACCAGATGGTGAACAAGGGAGCGGTTAAAGCCGGCGCGGGTTACTTCTTCCCCTTAGGCCGCTGGTATGCACAGACGGAAGCCTATGCCGGAGTGGCGCTGTGCACGGGCAAGGAGCATAAGTTCAGCAGATGTTACTCCTTTAACGGCGGTGCCGCCGGCTCAATGATGCGTATGGTAACTGATAAACTCTCAGTGGGGGTACGCGGCGGATATGACTACTTCCGCGCACACCGCTCAGTACATAGCCTGAGCCTTAGTCTGGTAACAGCCGTTAATTTTTAGGCTCATATAAGGGGCTTTAGACAAAAAATACTATATTTGCAAAAAGATAAACAACAATTACTAACTAAAACATAAACTGAAAATGAAAAAGAAATTTATCTGCACCGTGTGCGGTTATGTACACGAAGGTGACCACGCTCCCGAGAAGTGCCCCGTATGCGGCGTTGGAGCTGACAAATTCAAGGAAATCAAGGATGACGAAGAATTAGTATTTGTCACAGAACACAAGATAGGTGAGGCCAAGGGCACTGACCAGCAGATGATAGATGACCTTACCGCTCACTTTAACGGTGAATGTGGCGAGGTGGGTATGTATCTGGCCATGGCCCGTCAGGCTGACCGCGAAGGCTATCCCGAAATTGCAGAGGCTTTCAAGCGCTATGCATGGGAAGAGGCAGAGCACGCTTCAAAATTTGCCGAGCTGCTGGGTGAAGTTGTATGGGACACCAAGACTAACCTTGAAAAGCGTATGGCTGCCGAGGCCGGTGCTAATGAAGACAAGATGCGTATAGCACGCCGCGCCAAGGAACTGGGTCTGGACGCTATCCATGACACAGTTCACGAAATGGCAAAGGATGAGGCCCGTCACGGTCAGGGCTTCCAGGGCCTGTACAAGCGTTTCTTCAAGAAATAAGAAATAATTACCGTAATTACAATGAGGCTGTGTCAAAATAGGCGCAGCCTCTTTTTTGTAATATGCTGTAAGACATAAAACAAAGAGGCTGTGTCGTAATTGAGTTTTACGGCGCAGCCTCACTTTTTTGTCTGCCTCCGGGGTTAAGACCCCGTTCCTCAATATTTGTAACGGAGAGTTGGAGTCATACCATTTTTAGGGTATTTTATATTTTTGCCTCATGTATACACTATTATTCAGAATTATTATGTACTTTTGCAGCAATTTCTATCCATAATCTTTAACTGTATGAAAAAGCTTTACATTTTGCTACTGGCAGGTCTCTCTGCCGTAAGTGCCGTGGCTGCAGTGCCCGCCCACAAGAATGTACCCATGAAGACACCCCGTAAGGTGGCCTCTGTCCCCACCCCTCAGGTGCTTCCCGCAACAGACATCACTGAGGATGGCTTCACCGCCAACTGGAAAGCCGTTCCCGGTGCCGAGACTTATCAGGTATCAGTTTATGAGCCCATAACGGTGGGTTCTGACGGTGAATACGTGGTTCTGTCAGAGAACTTCAACCTGGTTAGCCAAGGCTCAACCAATGACCCCTATTTCCCTGATGAGTCCTTTGTAAATCTCAGTGATTATGACTGGACTTACACCCCTGACTGGCAGGGTTACTGGCCCGTGTTTGCCAAGGGCATGGTGGGCGGTATCATTTACTCACCCTACATTGACCTGACACATAATGACGGTACTTTCACCGTGCGTTTCTCAGTAGTGGGTCAGAGCGGCGCTGTGGTACATCTGACCTCAGAGGGTACTGACAGCGATGAGCGTGTGTTCACCCTTACCACCAATGGCAGCAATGAATTTACCACCACCTTCACCAACGGCTGTCATGACACCTATCTGCGCTTTGTGGATTACGGTATACCCAATGATCCCAACGGTGATTACATGGGTGTGTACGCATTCCTTGATGACATAGACGTTATTCAGGACCTTAAGGCCACCGAGACCTTCCTGCGTCTGGTGCAGACTGAGGAGACTTACCGCACCTCATATATGTTCCTGACCCTGCCTTACCGTTACGGCGCCATGAATCTTGCATATGACGTTCAGGCTAATGTGGTGGAATACGGAGACCCGGATGATCCCTGGGATTACGAGGTATTCCGTTCTGAATACTCAGACCTGGAATATGTAACCCTCCGCGAGAACGGAGAGGACCCCGAAAATCCTGATGACCCCACTGTACCGGATGATCCCTCTGTGGAACCTGACGGTGACGGCTTCTGCATATACGTGGGTGAATTCAAGGATACCACCAAGGCTGACATTGAGGACGGCACATGGTGGGACCGTGCTCCTTTCCAGTGGTACACCGCAAACAGCGCATCACAGATTATATACACCGCTGAAGACCTCAAGGGCCTCAAGAAGGGTGACGTAATCAAGTCTCTGACCTTCAAGTATCAGGACCAGGGCTCATTCACTAACGTGATGGCAGAGCTGAACCTCTATGTAGGTAACTCAGAAAGCACTGAGTTCACCGTTAAGCCTGACACTGAGAAGTACCTCTGGCTGCCCTATAACCAGACCACACCTTACCAGTCATACCAGTTCTACGAGGCTGACCTGTATTACCAGCAGGAAGAAGAGATAGTCTTTACACTGGACAAGCCCATGGAATATGACGGCAACAGCATTGTGGTTACTGCCGTAAGCCAGAATCTGGGTAATGAGGTACAGGGTGTTGCCAGCGTAGCCATGCGCACCACTGAGCGTCAGACCATGTGCTTTGGTTCTGACACTGAAACCTGGGAGAACGTTTACGCCTCTACCTTTAACTACCCCTACATGACTCCTAACAAGTGGGTTCCCGTGGTAAAGGTAAGCTTTGACCGCTCAGATGCTGTTGAAACCATTACAGCCGTTGAAGAAGAAGGTCAGGCTGAGTACTTTAACCTCCAGGGTGTACGCGTAATCAACCCCTCCGCAGGCCTGTATATCCGCCGCACCGCCAATGGCGCTGAAAAAGTATACGTTAAATAATACCGTAAACACACAGAAGAATAAACACATAGCAATGAAAAAATTTAATCTCATTGCCGCATCTGCGCTGGTGGCCTTAGGGGCCACCGCCCAGAGCGGTACATTCTCGCCCGGAAGCATGTGGAATAATCTCCCCTCTTACTCCACGGGCTCAAGCATGATTCCCATAGACCTCTCAGAAGCAGTATCCTCTGCACAGAGCATATACACTGTAAGCGAGCTTCCCTCTGACTGGGCACCCGGCATGGACGCCCAGGGCATAAAAACCACCAAAATCAACAGCCTGTCATTCCCCATCCACATGGAAGGCGGTTATGTAGTTGATGGCGAGGCCACCGTCAAGGTGTATCTGGAAAACTATGAGGACGTAACCTTCCCCCTGGAATCCGGCAAGCCCCAGTGGGCTCCTTACGGGAACGGTGTCTCAGCTACCGCTACACTGAGCGCGGACAACGCTGAATTTGCAGAGGTTTGGGAAAGCTATAGCGGTGATTACATCCTGACAGTAAACTTTGACGGTCTGGAATACACCGGCGGCTCTCTGCTGATGACTGTTGTATGTGAGTCTGACTTGACTGACGGCTACGGCATGGATATGTATTATGGCGGTTATGACTACAACCCTGACCAAAGCGTGTCCCGTACCCGTTCAGCTTCAGGCCGCACCACTACTCTGGTGGGCAAACCTGCCTCAACTCACTCTACACTCCCCATTGTAAACTTTGGTTATGAGTTCAGCTATGAGGCACTGCCCGTGGTAGGTCCTGAAAAGGGTGAACCCCGTGACGTGGAAGTAGGCCCCTACGCAAATCCGAGCACCGGAAGCGAGACCGTGGGTGATGTCAAGCCCTTTGACGCACGTTATACATACGCTTACACACAGGCTGTTTACGCACCTGAAATGCTGGCAGACATGGTGGGCGTTGAAGACGGTGGTGTGCTGACTTCTGAGATTGAGAAACTCACATACAAGATGTATTTCCCTTACGGCATGTACTCCGGCAACATGGAAGCCACCGTTTATGTACAGCCTTATGACGGCGCCGCCCTGCCCGTGGTTAACGGAAAAGCCCAGTGGGTTCCCGTGAGTAGCGATGCCGTAAGCGGTAAGATAAGCTCTGAGGAGTATTACTATGAGGAACTCTATGACGTACCTGTTGAGTTTGAGGTTACCCTGGACAAAGCGCTGGAATACACCGGTGGCGGTCTGTTGGTAACATGGGTTACAGAGTCAACTCTTGAGGACCTCTATGAAGGTTATCCCCTGAGCCAGGTATTCAGCGGAAACGGTAAGGTATCAGCCATCAAGTGTGCTGAAAGCAGCCTGAACGGACTTAGCGGTGATGCCACAAGTGCAGGCTCTGAGCTCCCCGTACTGAAACTGCATGTTACTCCCGTGATTACCCGCGGCGGTGAGACTCCCGCCATCATCAGCGCTGCAACTCCCGTACTGCTGGAGAACGGAAAGAATAACGTACTGGCCATTAACGTGGAAGTTGAAGACAGCGCAGCTGACGCAGAATACACCGTACAGGTGAATGGCGTGACAGCAGGTAACACCACCGAGAAGTCTTTCACTGTATCATATCTTGACGTTCCCAAGAAAGACGTTCTGCTGCAGCTGAGCAAGGTTGGCAGCTCACTGCCCGCCACCAGCTTCACTGTAAGCGTGGATGATTTCCTGGCCCTCTTCCCCGCCATCACCGTTGAAGCCGGTGAATGTGCCCTGCACTCAGAGTACAGCATCCACCAGGATACCAAGGCCACATTCAGCGCTGTTGCAGAGTTCACAGTGAACGCCGGCAACATAAAGGCCGCCACCATCAAGAGCACTCCCAAGGACAATCAGTGCCGCGTGGTGGCTTCCAACACCAATATGCCTGACAGCTTTGACTCATTCCTCCCCACCGGCACTTATAATGATTATGCCGCCACCGGAGGCCGCATCTGTTTCTACCATCCCTCTTTCACCACCGCTCCCGTAACTTACGGTGTGGCCGAACTTCCTGCCGCCAAGAAGATGGAAGTGGCCTTCAGCATGCTTTATCCCATAGCTTACAAGGCCGTACCCTCACTGAAGGAAGACAACGCCACCCTGCTCACCACAGGTGTTACCGTTGACTATGAGAACGGCAGCCAGTGGAGCTTTGACAAGGGTATTTGCTCAAACGTTGTTACCGCCACTGAGGCCAACACAACATTTGACCCCACGTATCCCTTCAAGCTGGAAATGCGCGTGGACAAGAATGACGGCGTAGTGGTATTCTTTGCTCCTGAGAATCATACCATTCACTTTGCATTCTTCCCTGATGAGGCTCCCATGCGCGCTGCCGCCGCTGACATACCTGAAGGTATAGAATGGACCAACAGCGAAAGCGGAATCTGGAAAACAGAACTCAGCGCCGGTCAGCTGCATGTCAAGACTGTGAACAACGCCACCGGTGAGGATGCTCATTACCTGAGCTACGCCGTGGATGGCAACGGTGAACTTACAGGCATAGAAATGGTAAGTGTTGATGGCCAGGCTCCCGCAGTAATCTACAACCTCCAGGGTGTGGCCGTGGGTACTGAGCTGAACAAGCTCCCCGCCGGTGTTTACATCCAGGGTGGTGTGAAGATTCTGAAGAAGTAATCAGAACTTATAAATAATCTGATATTTAACGCTCCGGCTTCTGTGCCGGGGCGTTTTTTTGTCTTAAGAGGAATATTTCTTACCTTTGCCTTATGATGAAAAAAGTATTACGCCATATGCTGGCCGGTATCATTGCGGCCATATGCTGCGTGAGCGCCCGAAGCGCCCGTATTGACACACTCAGTCTGGCTTCCGCCTTTATCCCCTCTCCCGCGCAGGTGACGGTAATAGTCCCTGAAACCGTTCCGGCTGACAGCCTGAGCACTGTTTTTCTGCTCAACGGCTACGGTGGTAATCATCTGGACTGGATCAGCCACCGCACTGACCTGCCTGAGTTAGCTGAGCAGTACGGCATGCTCATGGTGATGCCTGATGGCCGTGACAGCTGGTATTTTGACTCTCCGGTGGACAGCACCTTGCAGATGGAAAGCTACATCACCCGAGAGCTGGCGCCCTATATAAATTCAAATTATCCCGTTTCTCAGCGTCCTGAGCGCCGGGCCATTACCGGCCTGAGCATGGGAGGACACGGCGCCATGTATCTTGCCGTGCGCCATCCTGAAATATTCCGTAACGCCGGCACCATGAGCGGCGGTGTGGACATGGAACCTTTCCCGGGACGCTGGAAAATAGCAGAAAGAATAGGGCCGCAGGATAGGTACCCTGAGCGCTGGCATGATATGTCTGTAATAAACCTGGTGGAAGAGCTTCAGCCGAGAACCCTCAATATCACCATAGACTGCGGAAAGGACGATTTCTTTGCTGATGCCAACAGACGCCTGCACGAGAAACTGACCGGCAGCGGCGTGGACCATGACTATACCGTACGCCCCGGTGCCCACACCTGGTCTTATTGGAACAATTCCATCCTTTATCATCTTCTCTTCTTTAATGAGGCTTTTAAAAAGTACAGCCAAGAACAATGATACTGCAGTCACTGAGTCTGGACAACTTTAAAAATATAGAGCAGGCGCGCCTGGAGTTCTCTCCCAAGCTGAACTGTTTCTTAGGTAACAACGGCATGGGGAAGAGCAACCTGCTGGATGCCATATACCTGCTGAGCTTCTGCAAGAGCTTCACCGGTGTTACTGACCCCATGCTCATACGTAACGGTGAGGACTTCAGCATCATCCGCGGGCACTATCTGCGTAAGGAAGCCGAGGAAGAACTTACTGCCGGCCTGCGCAGGGGGCGCCGCAAGTCATTCAAGCGCGGAGCCAAGGAATATGTCCGCCTTAGCGAGCACATAGGCACCTTCCCTCTGGTAATGGTCTCACCGGCTGACATGGACCTGGTAAACGGCGCGGCGGAAGAGCGGCGCCGCTTTATGGACATTCCCCTTTCACAGACTGACGCCGGGTATCTGGCAGCTCTGATAAGGTATAACCGCGGACTGGAACAGCGCAACCGCCTGCTACGGGATAATGTGACTGAGCCGGCCTTATATCAGGCCCTGGAGATGATGCTGGATGCTGATGCCGCTTACATCACCACTGCCCGCGCGGCCCATCTGGAACAGCTCACGGCAGACTTCCGCCACTATTATGCCATGATAGCCGGAGCCGGGGCTGAGAGTGACAGCGTGGCACTGGATTACGGCTCCAGAATACTCCGCGAGGGCGCCACTCTGCAGCAGATACTGGATAACAACCGTAACCGCGACCACGCCCTGGGTTACACTTCCTCAGGACCGCACCGCGATGATATAGAACTGAGCCTGAACGGTATGCCCGTGCGCCGTGTGGCATCTCAGGGCCAGGCCAAGACTTATACCATAGCCTTGCGCCTGGCACAGTATCACTTCATAGCCCGGGCCACGGGCATTAAGCCCCTGCTGCTGCTGGATGACATCTTTGACAAGCTGGATGCTGAGCGCGTGCAGCGCATAATGGTCACAGTGGCCGCAGATACCTTCGGACAGATTTTTATAACTGACACAAACCGCAAGCACCTGGATGAGATAACTGACGCTGCCCCGGGGCTTCAAAAAATGTGGCATGTAGAGGACGGACGCTTCGCCCCACTGTAAGGTTATGAAGATAAAGAAGACATACGCCAAGAGCGTGGGACAGATTATAAGCGAGGCCCTTAAACAAGCAGGGACTGAAGACACTTTTAATCTTCAGCAGGCTTCATATCTGTGGCCTGAAATAGTGGGTCCCCACATAAGCGCACACACCTCGCGGCGTTACATCACAGGCACTGAGCTGCATGTGCACATTGACTCCGCACCCCTGAAGAATGAACTGCAATATCTGACAGACAGCATCCTGCAGCGGCTTAATGAGGCCGTGGGCACGGATGCCATAACACGTATCATCATACACTGACCATGCAACCGGTTTTTATTACCCCCATTCAAATCAGATTCAGTGACGTGGACATGTTCCGTCATGTGAACAACACCGTATATTTCCAGTATTTTGACCTGGCCAAGGCTCGTTACTTTGCACCTCTGACCGGAGGCAAGGTCACACCGGAAGACATTGCGCTGGTGATAGCAAATGTAAACTGTGATTTCATAGCCCCCACGTTCTTCACTGACACAGTGGAGGTGGAGACCCACGTGGACCACATAGGTACCCGCTCACTGCGGCTGCAGCAGGTGCTCAGGAGCACTGAAAGCGGCCAGGAAAAAGCCCGCTGCACCACTGTGATGGTGGCCTTTGACCCCGTGAGCATGACCACCGTGGACATCCCGGACAAAACCCGCACCCTGCTGGAAGAAACAGAAGGCCACACTCTGTAAATACCTGCCGGGATAAGAGCCTTCACTGCGTCAGTCTTAACTCCTCTACTAATTCTTCAAGAATATAATCATCGCTCATAAGTTGCAGCCCATATTTAGGGTCTGACATCTGCTCATATATCTTTGTGCTGTAATAAAGGTCAAGCGCACGCTCAGGCGATATTTTGAGGGTGTCAGCCAAGAGCATAATTATTCTGCTTTGCTTACGCCATAATACACTGTCTCTCATATTTACTCAGATATAATCTCCGAATTCCTGAATGTCAGATATTTATCTATAATTTTCTGATTAAGTACGCAAATCTGGTGATTTACTTTTTTATAGCGCAACTGACCCAGCGCCTGTTCCGCTGTAATAATGCCATTCTCGTAGTCTTCAACTGTATCAATGACATTATCATTAGCCACACCACCCTCAACAATATCATAGCGTTTCTGCATCTCCCCTCCTCGTCGGCAGTCAATCACATATTCAAGCCATTCAAGATTATATGAGTCAAATACTTTGACACGGAATCCGCAACTTTTAACGGAGTTATAATCTAATAAATAGGCAGACACATCCGGCTTGGCATTACGGCCTTTCCTTTCAGCTATTGCTACAGCCCAAGCTTTTGCCTGAGTGTGTAGATTAGTGAGGTAAAAACCTTGCCCGAAGTCTACCTTTTTTCTGCCAAGTCCTACCAGTGGCAATGACACTTCAATATAAGACCCGTGATAAAGTGTTATCATAATCCGGCCTCCCGGTTCAGCAGGGTTTCGCTAATGTCATCCGCAACCCAGTCAAGGCTTTGCGTATGAAGTTCCTCATACCTTTTTATAAGTCTGTTTTGGATTAAGCCTTGCTTGCTCAATCGGTTGTGCATCTCCTTACCGGAAATCCCAAGTTTACGGGCACCGCTCTCAATTGCCATTACAGCGAAATGAATCCGGCGGTATATGTTACTGTTTGTATCCATCCCAAACTCTTTTAATAACGTTATGTCTGTTGTCCATTTATTGAACTCATTAGTATCATATATGAGTTCAATAACTAACAGCAAATGCAAAAATACTGAAGTCTTTGAAAAAAACACATTAAGTCTTAGTATTTTTTGTGAAATCTTCCCGCTTCTAATTATTCTATTGCCGTAAAAGAGCGTAAAAGAGTGGTTTTTTGGTTAATTTGTTGCGGCGTTAAAAAAAAGGATGTACCTTTGTGGAAGTATTACGCGGCAGTAGCTCAGTTGGTAGAGCATCAGCTTCCCAAGCTGAGGGTCGCGAGTTCAAGCCTCGTTTGCCGCTCTAATCATAAACCGCTCTGAATAAGCAAGTTACAAAGTTTATTTGGGGCGGTTTTTGTGTCCATTAGTTAAATTTCCCACTTTTTATCACATAACAATGGGGCGCATAGTAAAAAAGCTGTGTTTAGTATATAAATTCTTACCTTTGCAGAAAAA
>CAMWLS010000028.1 GCA_947175205.1 uncultured Porphyromonadaceae bacterium
ACATCTGCATACAAAGGTAATCCGACCACCTTCTACTTAAGGCGTGGCATAGCAGCCCACGCTTCATTTTTGTATATATTCATGGTTAACGGGGCTGTAAGACCACAAAACGCATGGCGTATGAAAAAAATATTTTTTGTGACTCTTGTCATATCTATTGTATGCGCAATTCCATTCAAGATGAGTGGGCACGTAACAGACTCAAAAAACGAACAATCCACATGTCAAAGATGTGGTGGTTCTGGTTATGAAAACAACATGACAAAGGCATGCCCCTATTGTAACCGAGGAAGAGTACAACATTTTTATCAGTGCCAAAAATGCAGAGGGGATGGTTACATCATCAATGGTCAAGGACAGAGAGTAAAATGTCCTACTTGTGATGGCGCAAGACAAATCTACGTTGACGAGCAATGTGCTTATTGTAGTGGTTCTGGTGTTGTGCGTAAAGAATGCATTAAATGTGGTGGAAGAAGAACCAATTAAATTAGTAATACTGAACACAAACTTATATGAAGAAGTTCCTCGTTCTATTCGTAATGGTACTCGGCGTAGTATCATCTGTGTTTGCCGAAACAAAATCATACAAGAATGGCGACGTAACAGCGTATCTATCTGGAAACAGAGTTGAGATAGTAGATAATAACAATAACACCTGTATTGTTATTACTGCCACTACGCATCGTAACTCAGCAGGAGAAACCATGTACAATCTGGCATGTGGTAATAAGTACACAAAAAATCTAACTAAACTTGCATTAAAATCTGCTATTATTGGCCTTATCACCGGAGCTGCATCTATCGCCGGACCTGAGGGAACTGCAGCGGGTGCAGCCATAAGTGCTGTGGCTACTTCAATCGCGGGAGATTTCTATGATGATATGTGTAATTATTTTGGACAATAAAGCTAAGAAATAGTTTTGTTATTTTCCACATAGTTGACTTTACTATACTATTTCAGTGCGTTAAAACCAATTTTTATAAAGACAAGCTTTATTTCACCGAGTTATTACTCGTAATTTACACTATATCTAAGCTAAGTAATAAAAGAGGTCAAACGACCTCTTTTATTACTTATGTTGGTTCAGGCATAGTTCTTAATCTTTATCAGCACACTGTAATTCTTGAAATCGGTGTGGTAGTAACAGCAAAAGGAGTAAGGTAAATACTCATTATCTCAGCCTTGGGAAAGGATGAATTTCATTTAATGTGATATGTCAAAGCTTCCGCGACTCCTTATCATGTATATGGAGTAAAATATCACTTTTTTTATGGGGGCTTTAGCCTTTATCCATTAATTTTTTGTACTTTTGTGCATCAACTGATACTGACCTTACAAGGGTTATATTTCATGACATAACAAACAAATAATAATAAGACAATGGCAACAATTGAAAATTTTGACTTCAACGGAAAGAAGGCTATAGTCCGCGTTGACTTTAATGTACCTCTGGATGAGAACGGCAACATCACTGATGATACCCGTATACGCGGTGCGCTTCCCACTCTGAAGAAGATTCTGGCAGACGGAGGCTCTCTGATAATTATGTCTCACATGGGTAAACCCAAAGGTAAAGTTAATCCTAAAATGTCTCTGTCTCAGATTAAGGACGCTGTGGCAAAAGCTCTTGGTACAGAAGTGAAATTTGCCGAGGACTGCGCCAAGGCATCTGAGGCTGCCAAAGATCTTAAGCCCGGTGAGGTTCTCATGCTTGAAAACCTGCGCTTCTATCCTGAGGAAGAAGGCAAGCCGGTAGGTATTGAAAAAGATGCTCCCGAATATGAAGCAGCAAAAAAGGAAATGAAGGAACGCCAGAAAGAATTTGCCAAGACTCTGGCCTCATATGCTGATGTATATGTAAATGATGCTTTTGGTACAGCACACCGCCGTCACGCTTCTACAGCTGTGATAGCTGATTATTTTGACGCTGACCACAAGATGCTGGGCTACCTCATGGAGAAAGAGGTTAAGGCAGTGGATAACATTCTTAAAGACATCAAGCATCCCTTTACCGCCATTATGGGTGGTTCAAAGGTTTCAACCAAGATTGGTATCATTGAGAACCTTATGGATAAGGTGGATAATCTCATTCTCTGCGGAGGTATGACATATACCTTTGCTAAGGCTATGGGTGGTCACGTGGGTGATTCTCTGTGCGAAAACGACAAGCTGGACCTGGCTCTTGACATCATGAAGAAAGCAAAAGAGAAAGGCGTTAATCTGGTTTTAGGCGTAGACTGTATAGCTGCTGACAGCTTCTCTAATGACGCCAACACTCAGGTTGTTTCTGTTATGGAGATTCCTGACGGATGGGAAGGTCTGGATGCCGGTCCCAAGACTCGTGAACTTTTCCGTGATGCCATTAAAGACGCTAAGACTATTCTCTGGAACGGTCCCGCCGGAGTATTTGAATTTGACAACTTCACCGGTGGTAGCCGCGCTGTTGCTGATGCTATAGTTGAAGCTACTGAGAAAGGCGCTTTCTCTCTGGTAGGTGGAGGCGACTCTGTTGCATGCGTAAATAAATTTGGTCTTGCTGATAAAGTTTCATACGTTTCTACCGGCGGCGGTGCCCTCCTTGAGGCTATTGAAGGCAAGGTTCTTCCCGGAGTAGCAGCAGTAAAGTAATAATACAATAATCCATACCATAGGGCTGCCTGAAAAGGGAGCCCTATGTTGTTTTTATGAAAATACAATCCGAAGAATACTGGCGGTGGATAGAAGACAACCGCGAGAATGACCCCACAAAGCTGCGTCTGAAACTGCATGGTTCAGACAACATTGAAGCTTATAATTCCGCGATAACCCAGATAGTTTGCCGGAAGAAATGTGCCTTAAAACTTGCCGACACCCTGAAAGCGGCTGAGCATTTCTTCTTCCCATCTGAGATTTCCGCTGAGATGAGTACGTCAGACGTGATAGCGCGTATTCATGCCTCACTCATTCCGTCAGGCAGCACTGTGGTAGACCTCACCGCCGGACTGGGGATAGATGTCTTTACTTTAGCAAGGAAGGCGGCAAAAGCTGTTGCTGTTGAAATAAATGCGGATGCTGCGGCTGCCTTAAAATATAACGCGGACGTCCTGGGACTTTCTAATGTGGAAGTCATACATTCTGACTGTGAAGATTTCCTGAGGCAGCTGAATGACGGCGAGATGTATGACGTAGCTTTTATTGATCCTGCGCGGCGCTCTGATAACGGAGATCGTGTCTATGCTCTGTCAGACTGCAAACCTGATGTGACAGAATTGCTCCCCCTGATTCAGAAGCATTTCAGGACTCTAATAGTGAAAGCGTCTCCCATGCTTGATATTTCCGCATTGGCTAATGCGCTTCCGGGATGTACGGAGATAATAATACCCGGAACCACCACGGAATGTAAAGAGCTGGTGGCAGTGATAAATCTTTCAGAACCCTATAACATCCCATACGCAATAAAGGCGGTTACGGTGAACCGTAAAGAAGTTATCTCTGAATTTGAATTTACACCTGAACAGGAAAAAGCGGCCGCCGTCAGCTATGCGCCTCCGGCAGCCGGTGAATTTTTATATGAGCCATACCCGGCCTTGATGAAATCAGGAGGCATGCGTATTTTAGCTTCAAAGCTGAACCTGCAAAAGCTTCATCCAAACACACACTTATTCACCTCAGCAGAGTATTGCGCCTCTTTTCCGGGTGATATATTTGAAATAATAGAAGCCCTCCCCTATGCGTCCAAGCATATAAAGAGACTGTCTTCCAGATATCCGGTGATAAACGTAAGCGCACGTAATTTCAAACTATCAGCAGCTGAACTCGCTAAAAAACTGGGAGTAAAGACCGGCGGTGATTTGAGACTTTTCGGGTGTGTAAATTACAAGGATGAAAGGATGATTATTATCTGCAAGCCTGCAGAAGTTCAGCCATAGCTTTTGCCAGCTTCTCAGCTTCTCTTGCCGCAGCTTCTGCAAAGTCAGTTCCTGAGGAGGCATAAATAATACCTCTGGATGAGTTAACCAGCAGACCGCAGTCCTCTGTCATTCCATAACGGGCTACTTCCTCAAGGCTTCCTCCCTGCGCTCCTACGCCCGGGACAAGAAGGAAGTGTGTGGGTACTATCTCTCTAACACGGTCAAGTGACTCTGCTTGCGTGGCACCAACTACATACATGGTATTCTCATCCGTGCCCCACTTAGATGAAACTTCAAGAACTTGTTCATACATCCGGTCTCCACCTGCAAGTTCCAGTGTCTCAAAATCTGAGGCGCTCTTATTAGATGTAAGAGCCAGAACTATGCACCAGTGTCCCTCGTAATCCATAAACGGCTGCACTGAATCACGTCCCATATACGGCGCGAGAGTAACAGCATCACAACTCATGTTTTCAAACACAGCCTTGGCATACATAGCAGCTGTATTCCCTATATCACCGCGCTTTGCATCAGCTATTACCATTATCTCAGGGTACTGGCTCTTGATATATGACACGGTCTTTTCAAGTGCTTCCACTCCCTTTATACCGTAACACTCATAGAATGCCCAGTTAGGCTTAAATGCTACAGCATAGGGTGCTGTTGCATCAATTATTGCCTTATTAAACTCCCAGATGGGATTTTCAACTTCTTTCAGGTGTTCCGGGAGCTTTTTTAAGTCAGGGTCAAGACCAACACAGAGAAATGAGCCTTTCTTGTTAATCTCTTCTACCAGTTTCTTTCTTGTTATCATAATTCAGCAGCTTTAAGTTTCTCAGCATTTTCAGCCACTATAAGATGGTCTATAACATCCTGGATGTCTCCGTCCATAAATGACTGTAGATTGTACACTGTATAATTTATTCTGTGGTCTGTTATTCTACCCTGGGGATAGTTATATGTTCGTATCTTGGCAGAGCGGTCTCCTGTCGAGACCATGGTTTTTCTTCGGGAAGCAATATCATCCACATATTTCTGATGTTCCCTGTCATAAATAAAGGTACGTAACCGAGACAGCGCTCTCTCTTTATTTTTGGGCTGGTCTCGGGTCTCTGTACATTCTATGAGGATTTCCTCTGTCACACCGGTATTGGGATTCTTCCACATATACCTTAATCTGACACCGGACTCCACCTTATTCACGTTCTGTCCGCCGGCGCCACCGCTGCGGAAAGTATCCCACTTTATTTCTCCTTCATTGATTTCAACTTCAAAGGCTTCAGCCTCAGGCAATACTGCTACTGTGGCAGCCGAAGTGTGGACCCTACCCTGAGTTTCCGTTGCCGGCACGCGCTGAACGCGGTGTACTCCGCTCTCGTACTTAAGGATTCCGTAAACACCCTCTCCACTAACTGAGAGAACCACTTCTTTGAAACCACCTGCCGCTCCTTCACTGAAGGAAGTAATATTAACCTGCCATCCCTTGGATTCACAGTAGCGGATATACATTTTACATAGGTCACCGGCAAAAATTGCAGCCTCGTCACCTCCTGTTCCGCCTCTGATTTCCAGAATGGCATTCTTGTCATCCTCCGGGTCAGCCGGAACCAGCAGAAGTTTAATCTCTTCTTCAAGCGCCGGAATGGCAGCCTCTGCTTCATCCAGCTGCATCTTTGCCATCTCACGCATCTCAGCATCATGTTCTGAAGATAGCACCAGCTTAGCCTCCTCCGCATCATTAAGCATCTGCTTATATTTACGCGTTGTGCCGGTTAAGCGTTCCAGTTCCTTATACTCTTTAGTCAGCCGCACATAGCGCTGCATATCAGCAATTACAGAGGGATCTGTTATAAGTGTACTGACCTCATCAAACCTGTTCTCAATACCTTCAAGACGTTCAAGAATACTCTTATCTGCCATAACCTTAAAAATTATGGCACGAAATTACAAAAAAAAACGTGCATACACAAACGCACGTGTGATGCACGGTGGGTATAAGTTCCTTTAATCCTCAGCCTTTCATCATTGAGGCTTCTATGGCTTTAATATCTTCTGAAAGCTGCTTTTCCAGCGGCAGACGCTCCTCTATGTTTTTACAGGCATAGATTACAGTGGCATGACTGCGGTCTATTCTGGAACCTATGGCCTTCAGTGGCATATGCGCATGTTTTTTGGCAAGATACATAACCACCTGACGGGCATCAGAAATCTCACGCTTTCGCGATTTAGTAAATAAAGCATCAGGCTCTATACCGTAATAAGAACTTACATGCTCAGTAACCACTTCAAAATTAATGGTATGAGGATTAATCTTAACTGAGTTTGCCAATACTTTTTTGGCTAACTCCATATCAATTTCACAGTTAAGAATAGCGGCTCTGCCCACCAAGGACACTACAATACCTTCCAGCTCACGCAGGCTGTCTGTGATGTTGTTAGCAATAAAGTCAACAACATCTTCAGGCAGTACAATTCCATCTCGGGCAGCCTGCCTGGCAAGGACACTCTTTCTTAAAGCTATATCCGGCCGTTCAAGCTCAACTGACATTCCGCCTTTTAATCTGGATAATACACGGGCTTCAAAGCCTTCCATGTCCACAGGTGGCCTGTCACTGGACAGAATAATCTGGCGATTATTCTGACGCAGATGATTAAATATATGATAAAATGTATTCTGTGTCTTGGGCTTATCTCTCAACTCCTGAATATCATCTATAATGAGCATATCAATGCTCTGATAAAAGCTGAAGAAGCTGTTTATCTCTCCTGTGCGGTTTGCTGTCGTATACTGGCTCTCAAATAAGCGTGAGGTTACATACAGCACACGCATCTCAGGATTAAGTTCCTTGGCTCTGATTCCAATGGCTTGAATAAGATGAGTCTTGCCAACTCCGGTTGAACCAAAGATAAACAGCGGGTTAAAAGTCTTGAGAGAGGGGTTCTCTGCAATGGAAGCGCCAATAGTGGTTGCAATCTTATTGCTCTCGCTATTACAGTAATTTTCAAATGTGTAACGCGGGTTCAGCTGAGGGTCAAAACTGCTTACAGCCTTAGATGAAAAAGGATTGGGTGCCGGTTTCCCTGTTGCCTTTATTATTTCCTTAGAAGGGGGCGTACTTAGTAAGTCAACTTTTGAACGCTCATCATCACTTATGATATTATAGTGATATATCAGCTGAACACCCGAGCCGTAAACTTTCTTAATTCCGGCAGCTAAAACGGGAAGAAAACGCTCTTCAAGCTGATCAACAAAGAAATTGGAAGGCACCATCAACTTGAGCTTCTTATCTGAGAAGCCCAGCGATGTGACGCATGAGAAAAATGCATCATACTGCGCGGGAGTGATATTGTCTTTAATAAAATTAAGACATTCCTCCCAAAGCTGAAGGTGATTATTTTCCATTGATTAATCTTATTTCACCGGGAAAATATGACAGTTTTGACTCCCCGATTTGTTTTCAGGTTTACAAAATTGGCTTTTTATTTTCTATAAAACAATTCAAAATTTATTTGGAAATAATGAACCAATCGTAAACCTCTACATTTCAGCATTTTATAAAAACGTGAAACAAGAAATGCACATGCGCCTTGGCCCCATACTCATAACGTGTTGATTCTTTGGCGTTTAACTAATACATTAATGGCCTATTCCGCTTTACTGCTGTATCTTTACAGCGTCGTGGAACAGGCCATTTTCAGTTACTTGCGCAAAATAATAGAGCTATGAAAATTTTTAAAGTTTAAAAATTACAGAAGCTTAATGTTTATGTAGCGTTTGGGATTCTTCTTGATGTCTACGAAAAGCGAATCCAAACTCTGAACTGTACTATTCAGATTATTATAAAGAGCAGGATTATTTGTAATCATGTGCAGAGTGGAATTTGGATTATTAAGTTGCTCAGTAAGCACCTTCAGATTCTCAGTAATCTGCTGGACGTTATCCATAAGGCTGTCAACAGGGAGCGAGTTAAAACGCTGTGTTATCTGAGCCACGTCACCTGAGGCAGTGCTCAGGTTACCGGTAACGCACTTAACATCCCTCATCACCGGACTCATCTGAGCCAGCATAGCATTAAGTTGTGCAGTAGCTGTCTGTAGATTATGGGTAATGGCATCAAGACGCTTAACTGAAGCCAGAACCGCGGAATCACCAACAAGTGTATTAAGATTAATCATAAGTGTGTCAACATGTGACATCACACTGGTAACTGAAGGCATAATGTCATTATTAACAGCCGTCATCAGACCTGGCTCAACAGCTGACTTTAAATCAGACCCTAAGGGCATTATGTTTCCTGAAGTTCCCAACACAAGCTTAATTGATGATGTTCCAAGCATATCTGTCACAAGGTATGCCGCTGTCCCTTCCGGGAGTTTGAGTTCCTTATCCAGACTTAATTCCACCTTGACATTCCCCGGATGGGCATAATCATACTCTATCTCCCTAACCTGTCCCACTTTGAACCCGTTAAGATTCACCGGAGCAGAAACTGCCAGCCCCTCTACATTCTCAAATGTGGCATAATAGTAATTAGCCGCTTTAAATACGTTGACTCCCTTAAGAAAGTCTATTCCAAAGAACAGGATTGCAATAGCAGCAATGGAAATAAGGCCTATTATGACCTCTTTTCGGAAAATCTTTTTCATATCTTGTTTATTTTCTTTTTCGGGGTATTAATATAAACGGACTCCGTCCCTCATCTTGATTATAAATGCTTGCGGAAACCGTGAACGGAGCTGGTTAAGGCGTTTCTGAGCCTCCTGCTGAGTTTTAAAGCATCCGCAATAATATTTGTATGTACTGTTTTCTTTATAATAATTAACGTCTGCCAGGCCTCTGAGTTCTCTTGTATCACCGGGAAGCTCCTTTGGGTTTGTAAGAATCTGAACATGATAAGTAAGCACTCCCTTTCCTGACACCGGCTGTTGGACTGATGGGGCTCCCTCCTGAGGCACTTCAACCTGGGCGACCTTAGAGTCAGCTGATGTTACTTTTTTGGTCTTGTTAGCGCGGGCAGCAGAAGCATTGTGATGCTTATAAAACTTATCAAATGCATTAGATAGAGCATCCGCACACTTTTCCTGGCCTGCTGAGGATGCAAGGAACTGTTCCTGAGTGGGATTACAGATATAGTCCAGTTCCACAAGAACTGAAGGCATAGAGGTAGCCCACAGGACCCAGAAACCGGCCTGCATGACTCCCTGTCTTTTTCTTCCGGCAGTAACCACCAGCTCATTCTCTGCTAAATCTGCATACTCCAAAGACTGCTGAAGATGATTATTCTGAGTTAGCTCAAACATGATATAGGATTCGGAAGATGTAGGGTCAAAGCCTTGGTAGGCCGTGGTATAGTCTCCTCCCTCAAGCTCTATAACCGCATTCTCACGCATAGCCACAGAAAGGTTACTTTCCGTTTTATGGAGTCCCAGAGCATAAACTGACGCACCTGCTATAACATTGCGTCGCTTGTTCTCCTTTGCTACTGAATTAGCATGCAAGGATATAAAAAGAGAACCCCTGGCATTATTTGCTATTCTGGCTCGTTCCTGCAAAGTAATATAATTATCTGTATTGCGGGTGAAAACCACTTTTACTTCCGGATGTTTCTGACTTATTTTCTGTCCAAGAAGCTTTCCAACTCCAAGTACAATATCCTTCTCCTTAGCATAAGAGCCAATCGCTCCAGCATCTTTTCCTCCGTGGCCGGGGTCTATTACTACAACAAACTGATTATCTTTCAGCGATTTTTCAGGACCTGCCGCATAGGCACATGTCATCATACCGGCCAAAAAAATGACTGGTAAAATCAGTAATCTGAGTATGGCATACGGATTTTTCATTTTGCAAACAGTTGCAAAATTAAAAAAAATAATTTTCTTTGCATGTCATTAGTTCTCAAATTTGGTGATGTAAGGCATTTTATACCATTTTTGTTCCCTGAAGTACCATAATTATTATCTTATACCTGATGAATAAAACGCCAATAAAAATAAGTTTACTCAGCATTTTATGCACCTTCACAGCTGTGGCTTTTCAGGCATGTAATTCTGATAAAAAAGAAAATCATCCACCGCAACCCATAACTCCGCTTTATGAAAAACTTGAGACATTGGGACAGCAGGATTCCATGACGCGCGAAGCATTGATGGCTGAAAATGCGAAAGAATATCAGGCACTATTATCATTCTTAGGTGCAGACTCTCTAAGTGGGAATATGCTTGCCGCTCTAAGTGAAAGCAGACCTGTACAGGTCTTCACTCCTGATGTACGACAGAAATATCCGGCTCTGGATTCCCTTGAACTAAATTTAGGGTATATTTTGGGCCAGGCCGCAGAAGAGAATATCATTATACCCCAGCGCTCTTACGCAGCCGTAGTATGGGGGCGTCCGGAATCAATGGTATTTGTTAATGATGTTATGCTTATTGCTCTTAATCACTATCTGGGTCCGCAATATGAAGGATACACGTCTCTACCCGAATACAGACGTCAGGTGAAAGCGCCTGAGTACCTGCCGTATGACCTGGCAGAATCACTGGTGGCAACATCGTATCCGTTCTCAGATAATAAAAGTACTATATTATCCCATCTCCTTTATCAGGGCGCTCTGACTTATGCAAAAATGAGATTAGTGAAAGACAGCAAACCGGACATGGCACTTGGATATACACCTGAACAATGGCAATGGCTAAATGAGAATGAGAGCAGACTGTGGCAACAGCTTGTAAAAGACAAATATCTTTATGATACATCAGAGCTCACTACCTCTAAGTTGTTTGACCCGGCACCCTCCACCAACATCCTTTCAGCAAATGCTCCCGGAAGAGCCGGAAGATTTTTGGGATACAAAATCATACTCGCTTATATAAATAAGCATCCGGAAACAACAGTAACTCAACTGCTGTCTCCGGAGTTTTACAGTAATCAAAATACACTTATAAGTTCAGAATACGCTCCTTAAAATCCTTTCTGGATTTATGAATTGTGACTAAAACGCGAACTGGCATAAGGCTCCCACACGATGCGCCAGTCTGTGAGCTCCGTCAAAGTTCACACGGCTGCCAAGATCATACTCAGCGCCAACCTGAATACGGGGTGTCAGATTCCAGAACACATTGACGCACCCGAACCAGCCACGCTTATACTCTGTTCCGGGCATTGAGTCATCAGGAATATAAACATTTTCTGAAACTGTGACTGAGGTGAACAATTCCGGTCGGAAATTATATTGCAGACCCACGCTCCAGCCCATGGATGCAGGGGCGTAAAGTTCTCCGGGTTTATCAGGATGAGACACCAGATCATACGCGCCCAGCATAAGGTCCCCGGTCAGTCCCGCATATCCATGTCCATAATTAACAGTTGTATATGTTGTCAGTTCCTTTATAGGATGCGTAACAGCACTTAATTGTAAACCCCATCCTGCTTTATAATGGTTGCGTTTTGACAACATGTCTCTATATGCAAGTGAACGCACTATGCCCGCCAGTCTTACATGCTGTGCCCTATTATAGCCCCAGTCATACTGTATAAAAGCTGCGCCATCCGGCACAAAGTTATCTATACCCTTTGTATCAACACCGTCAGCATCTATCTGCGTTGCAGGCGTTTCAGCCGAAACTGCTAGCAATAGGTGTTTCCCCAGACGGGGCATGTAGCGCACAAGAACAGAGTTATTACTCAATTTATTGTTGGGTCCCTGGGCATCAACAGTAGGTGACACAGCCGCCGGGTCTGAGAAGGTGGAATTAGTGTAACCGATGGTCCATGAATTAACCATTGCGTAAGCCTGCTTAAGATTAAAACCAAGACCATTCCATCCGTTAAAATTTGCCTCAATGTATAATTGATAGCTTCTCACCAGGTCACTGTGTCCCACAATTCTGAAATACAGACAGGTTCCGGCAGGAGTGGTTCCGAATTTACGCATCTTTGTTGGGTCCGGATTCATTGGGATAAGAGTGGGGATAAAGCCATTAGCAGGTATTGCCCCGCCCCAGTCAAACCATCCTCTCATACGTACAACACCACCTAAACCCATGGCAAGACGGGCATCCTTGCTAATAAAAACGAATGTAGGGACTTCGGGGTCCTGAATATGACGGAACTGATTATAAAAGAACTCTTCAACAATAGTACGCAGTGAGTCTCTTGAAATATATGATGATTTTCCATCAAGCATAACAGGACGCACACCAGAGACTATACTGTCATGTAATGTTTCCGTCATACTCTGTGCATGAACAGCATTGGAGGAATTAATAATTCCACTTATTACGGCGGCAATTATCAGCCATGCCGCAAATAGTCTTCTATTAAGCATAATAAAATTAAATATAAGCTTCTTTTAAACCGGATAAAATGAACTATTCCTCGTCATCCCAGGCCCAGTCAGGCATCTCATGGTCATCTGAATCATATTCTTCAGAATCAAAGTCCAGATTCCAACTGTCATCATAGGAATCCTCTATAAAACTTGCCAGTTCTCTACCTTCGCGCTTTGTAGGTCTGCCCAGGCCCTTCCTGCGGGCTACAAACCCGGAAATTTTAACCATTTCCAGAAGTTCAAGTTCTTTTGAAGAAGTTATGTTTTCTGCATACTCAGGCACAAGTTTCGCTCCTAATCTATTTTCCGTAACGGCAAGTACCTTAAATGAATACGTCACCGGTGGTTTCCTGACATGCACTATATCTCCAACGGATATCATTCTTGAGGGCTTTACGGGAACATCAGAATCACCCACCGTCACACGTCCTTTCTTACAAGCCTCTGTTGCAACAGTTCTTGTTTTAAAGATACGCATGGCCCATAGCCACTTATCAACACGGACTTCGCTTTTAGCCATCTTACTTATTATTAAATTTACACATGGCATTTCCTATCCCTGCAAGTACAAAATCTTCTATAGCTTCAACCGCCACATCCAGTCTTTCAGGCAATAACTTCCGCTGTTCTTCCGGAAAAGTACCCAGAACATAATCTATCTGACAGCCACGTGGGAAATCATGTCCTATTCCAAATCTAAGTCTGGGATATGAGGCAGTTCCTAACATCTGGGCTATATTTTTCAACCCATTATGACCGGCGTCAGATCCGGACGGTCTGATTCTCACTGCACCAAAGGGCAGATCCAGATCATCCACCAGCACAAGAATATTCTCAACCGGAATATTCTCTTTTTCTTTCCAGTATCTGACAGCATTTCCACTGAGATTCATAAAAGTGTTCGGCTTAAGAATTACCAGCTGTTTGTTTTTCAGTCTCATGCGCGCAATGTCACCATATCTCTCTCCCTTAAAAGACACGCCGCCCTTGCCGGCTAAAGCATCAGCCATCATAAAACCCACGTTGTGACGTGTTCCCACATATTCCGAGCCTATATTTCCAAGGCCTACAATCAGATACTTCATCCTTTCTTTATAATAAAAACTTCTGTCCCCTGACATTAAAGACAAGAGACAGAAGCATATGAGAAAAATAAAAGTTATTACTTGTTGGCAGCAGCCTGAGCACCACGTGCGGCACGAGTCAGCTGTACAGCGCAAACAACGGCATTCTTGGCATTAACCAGCTCAAGACCATCAAAGTGAAGTTCACCCACCTGCAAAGTCTTGCCAAGGCCTAAGTTATCAACATTGATAATCAGGCGCTCAGGGATTGCAGTATAAACGGCACGTACCTTCAGCTTCTTCATTGACAGAGCCAGTTTACCACCGGCCTTGACACCTTCTGCATGACCTTCCAGCTTTACGGGAACCTCAATTACAACAGGCTTCTTATCGTTGACCTCCAGAAAATCAAGATGGAGAATAGTATCCTTTACAGGATGGAACTGGATGTCTTTAAGAACGGCCATACGTTTTTCACCGTTTACGTCCAGCTCTACAGCATAGATATCAGGAGTATAAATAAGCTTGCGGATAGCATCATTAGTTACCACCAGATCAGTGGTTATCATACCCTTGCCATTACCCAGCTCTACAATCTTTTCACCGGGTTTGAGAGTTCCTTTAAAGGGAAGTTCAAAAACTTCACCACCGTTAAGAACAACGGGTACCTTACCCTCAGCGCGCAGAGCCTTGGTGGCTTTTTTACCAAGCATTTCACGGGGCTCGGCTGATAATTTAAATAATTCCATGTTGGATTAAAAATTTTGGTTGTGTTACTAAAAATTAAGTGCTCCTTAATTTCCCATCACACGGGATGCTAAAAAGCACCGCAAAGTTACATCTTTTTTCCCACCCGGCCAAATATATAATCATTTCTTTTTACACATAAGTCCAAAAAACAATTAAACTGCAGACTGTCCTCACGACAGCCTGCAGTCAATGCCTTACCCTCAGGGGGGATACGAGGGTAAAGCGAGGGGAAAATATCTTATTCCGTGAACGATGTTACGCTCACAAACAGTCTGTTATTACTCCTCATTAAGCAGCTCCAGCATCTTGATAGCAGATGTGGGGATACGTGTACCGGGACCAAATATTGCGGCAACACCGGCCTGATAAAGGAAGTCATAATCCTGTGCGGGAATTACACCACCCGCTGTAACAAGAATATCCTCACGACCTAACTTCTTCAGTTCTTCAATAACCTGGGGAACCAGGGTCTTATGACCTGCAGCCAGAGATGAGACACCTAAAATGTGAACGTCATTTTCCACAGCCTGACGGGCAGCCTCAGCGGGAGTCTGGAACAGTGGTCCCATATCAACATCAAAACCGCAGTCTGCATAACCGGTAGCTACTACCTTGGCGCCACGGTCATGACCGTCCTGTCCCATTTTTGCAATCATGATACGGGGCTGACGACCCTCGCGTTTCGCAAACTCTTCTGTCATCTGACGAGCCTTCTGGAAGTCAGGATCTTCTTTTGTTTCTGCTGAATACACGCCTGAAATAGTTCTGATTACTGCTTTATAACGTCCCACGACTTCCTCGCAGGCATCTGAAATTTCACCCAATGTTGCACGTAAACCGGCAGCCTTTACTGCAAGGTCAAGCAAGTTACCCTCGCCTGTACGCACACACTCTGTTATGGCCGCAAGTGCTTCTTTAACCTTGGCTTCATCACGATGTGCCTTAACATCATTCAGACGCTCAATCTGCTCCTTGCGTACCTCCGTATTATCTATCTCAAGGATATCAATGGGATCCTCGTGCTCAAGACGATACTTGTTAATTCCCACTATGGTCTGACGCCCTGAGTCAATACGGGCCTGAGTACGTGCTGCTGCCTCTTCAATACGCAGCTTGGGAAGACCTGTCTCAATGGCCTTAGCCATACCACCCAGTTTCTCTATTTCCTGGATATGCTCCCATGCGCGGTGTGCTATCTCATTTGTAAGAGCCTCAACATAATATGAGCCTGCCCAGGGGTCCACCTGCTTGGTAATCATGGTCTCCTCCTGAATATAAATCTGGGTATTACGGGCAATACGCGCAGAGAAATCTGTAGGAAGAGCAATGGCCTCATCAAGGGCATTGGTGTGCAGGGACTGCGTATGTCCCAGAGCTGCACCCATAGCCTCTATACATGTACGGCCTACATTGTTGAACGGATCTTGCTCAGTTAGAGACCAACCGGATGTCTGTGAGTGGGTACGGAGCGCCAGAGATTTAGGATTCTTGGGATTAAACTGCTTTACAATCTTAGCCCAGAGCATACGTGCTGCACGCATCTTGGCTATCTCCATAAAGAAATTCATACCAATAGCCCAGAAGAATGACAGACGCGGTGCAAATGAGTCAATATCCATTCCGGCGTTAACTCCGGCACGTAAGTATTCAAGACCGTCTGCCAGTGTATAGGCAAGCTCTATATCACAGGTTGCGCCTGCTTCCTGCATATGGTAACCAGATATGGAGATGCTGTTAAACTTGGGCATGTTCTGAGATGTGTACTCAAAGATATCGGCAATAATGCGCATTGAGAATTCAGGCGGGTAAATATATGTATTACGCACCATGAACTCTTTCAGAATGTCGTTCTGGATGGTACCTGCCATCTCCTCCAGTTTAGCACCCTGCTCCAAACCTGCATTGATATAAAATGCAAGAACAGGAAGCACAGCACCATTCATAGTCATGGACACTGACATCTTGTTCAAGGGGATACCGTCAAAAAGGACTTTCATATCCTCCAGTGAGCAGATGGAAACACCAGCCTTACCTACATCACCAACCACGCGCTCATGGTCTGCATCATAACCTCTGTGTGTAGCCAGGTCAAATGCCACAGAAAGGCCCTTCTGACCTGAAGCGAGGTTACGGCGATAGAAAGCGTTTGACTCAGCGGCCGTTGAGAATCCGGCGTACTGACGGATGGTCCAGGGACGCAGAGGATACATTGCGCTATACGGACCACGCAGGAAAGGAGGCATACCTGAAACATAATTCAGGTGCTCAAGTCCCTGAAGATCTTCTTTTGTATATACAGGCTTTACGGGTATAAGCTCAGGAGTGAGCCATTCTTCGCCCTTTGAAACTTCTACTGCCGGAGCGGCAAAAGCATCTTTTGTAATATCTATGTTTTTGAAATCGGGTTTCATTTCTTTAAGTAGTCAATTAATGGGTTTGCTGTAACCCGATTTTACTTAAGTAACTTCTGGTTAAAAGCACGCAATGTATCCAGTACATTGCAGCGCACATGTATAAATTCTGTGATTCCCTCTTTCTGGAGGTCTTCCATACATGCGGGCGCACCGGCCACAACAAATTCTGCACGGCCGTCGAGATATTTAAATGCCTCAGGTGCAAGTGTCGCATACTCATCATCACTTGAACAGAGAACCACAACATCAGCGCCTTTCTCAATAGCAGCGTCAACACCGTCTTTAACTGTCTCAAATCCTAGGTTGTCAATTATCTCATAGCCTGCGCATCCAAAGAAATTGGAACTGAACTGAGCACGTGCAAGACGCATGGCAAGATTACCTATGGTAAGCATAAACACCTTGGGACGTTTAGCTGAGGCTTCTGTTGCAAGGCGCAGATCTTCAAAATCAGTTGCTGCACGACGCATGCACAGTGCCTTTTCAGAATTTTCCACGCCACAAGTGCAGCCCTCAGTCTTTTCAATCTTGTCTGCTGCCTTCTCGTTAATATTGGGATATTGGTTAGTTCCCAGAAGAATTTCCTTACGACGGGCCACGTCAGTATGACGTTTTTTGCATGACTCATTTACGGATTTCTGTACTGCACCATCTACTACCTGCGCAAAGAAACCGCCCTTCTCTTCTGTTTCAAGGAAGAGCTTCCATGCTTCACGGGCTATGGAAACGGTAAGGGTCTCCACATAGTAGCTACCGCCGGCAGGGTCTACCACCTTGTCAAGATGGCTTTCCTCCTTAAGAAGGAACTGCTGATTACGTGCTATACGTTCTGAGAATGCATCAGGTGTCTTATAAGGCATATCAAAAGGCACACTCGTAATTGAGTCCACTCCGGCAAGCGCGGCTGACATTGCCTCTGTCTGGCTTCTCAGAAGGTTTACATGTGCATCATAAATGGTCTGGTTAAACTGTGAGGTTGTAGCATGAACATGCATTTTACATACATTGATATCAGCAGGCTTGTACTGCTCTACAATCTGTGCCCACATCATACGCACTGCGCGGAACTTGGCCAGTTCCATGAAGTAGTTTGATGAAATTCCCATATCAAACTTAATGCGTGAGGCAACCTCATCAGGGGTCAGACCGGATTCTGTAAGAGCGGTCATCCACTGTGCGCCCCAGCTTAAAGCATAACCGGCCTCCTGATAAATGAAAGCACCACTGTTGCAGAACAGAACGCTTTCTACAGAAAGAACACGCAGATGGTCTATTCCCCTTACTGATTCAACCACTTCCTTAGCTTCAGCTACTACTGAGGCTATGTCAATGTCAGCACCTTTGATAAGGGCGCTACGCAGAGGATCATAATTTACTGAACCGCGGAAAATCTTTTCTGCTCCTACTTTGTGGATATAAGAAACAACTGCCTCAACTAAAGCTTTAGCCTTACGAGAACAGCTGCTGAAATTAACTTCAACCTTTTCAAAATCAATATCTTTAAGCAGAGCCGCAATAGCTTCTTCAGTGGGATCTGCCACACGGAATCCTAAAGAGTTAACACCCTTAGTCAGGACTTCCAGAGCTTTAGCATTAGCCTCCTCTACGCTGTCAGCAATTATTTCCTGACGTGTAAGCCACTCATTGTCCTTACGTGTTCCGCGAACATAAGGGAACTCCCCGGGTACGGAGTCCGTTGTCTTTAAATCTGCGATATCCTCTGCACGATAGATGGGCTGTACATCAAACCCTTCACTCGTACGCCAGACCAGCTTCTTGTTAAAGTCCGCACCCTTAAGGTCAGCCTCAACTTTTGCGCGCCACTCATCGTAGCTCACACCGGGAAACTGGTCAAACAATTTTTCATTCTTTTCTGCCATGATGTGAATGTTGGTATAGAATAGATTTTATAGTTAAAATGCAGCGTTACGGATACCCTCCGGCACCTCGTGTTTTGCAAGTGACAAAGATAATAAACTTTAAATCATTCCCAAAAATTTTTCCAAATATTTAGGTTCTATGTGGCTATAAATATTAAGACTCTGTTTCCAATAATTGAAGTGCACCCCACAAGTTTTTTGTCTAGCTTTTGGGGTGCACTTCATATTTCTTAATGCTTGGGGAACGGGGTCTAAATCAGCGAAGGTGGATTTTCAAGGAAATTCAGCAAGCCAATGAAGGAATTGTGCGGGTTACACTATTTATGAGGCTTAATGAATTTCAACGAGCAGACATCCTCGCTGATGTAATCGCCTTGTGCAATGGAGTCTTACCTTAGCTGTCCAATACACGTCGTGCGCCTAAAAAACGACGGT
The DNA here is from genome assembly GCA_947175205.1 of uncultured Porphyromonadaceae bacterium. Taxonomy (GTDB): domain Bacteria; phylum Bacteroidota; class Bacteroidia; order Bacteroidales; family Muribaculaceae; genus CAG-873. Next base: position 18,762 of record CAMWLS010000028.1, read on the forward strand.
TAAAATAAGATGACTCCTGTAGTGAATCATACCTGATTCCACCTCTTGACGCCGCATGAATAAAATGAATATTTCCTGTTTCCGGTTCCACATCCGTGGCAATAGCTACATGACTTACTGTTTTAGTGGCCCTCCTTCCGCCAAAGAACAGTAAATCGCCCGGCTGTACTTCTTCTATATCAACTTTTGTACCTTCCTTATACTGAGTCCTAGATGATCTCGTAAGATTCAGACCAAACTGACTGAACACATGGCTTGTAAAGCCGGAACAATCAAAAGACTTTGGCCCGGTAGAGCCCCATCGGTAAGGTTTACCCACAAGAGTTGACGCATATTCCAATATACGGGGAGCAAGGGCATCTTCATCATCATCAAATTCATCCTCAGGTGATATATTATCACTTAGATAATATGGAGCCTCTGACTGATTCTGCATTAAAACATCCGGTATATCATTGGCTACATCAGCTTCAAGGTGGAGCAATAGTGGGTCAACAGTTGTACTCTCCGTATGCTGGGCCTGCATGGCAAGCGCAGCACCGGCAAAGAGTGCTATTATGGCAATTCTTTGTTTCATAGGTGTTTCCTTTTTCTAATAAAACACCCTCGCTTACATTTTTCCCTAAATTTATAACTCTTTAACGCATCTTAGGTAGTTTGTCAGGCTGTAAAATGCGCTCTCCAAGATAACGCGCAAATTCTGCTTTCAATTTCTGACGCTCCATAAGTTCCTGTAACAGCGGTTTGATGGCTTCAAAATCACCTGCCTTACCTTCTTGACTTATTCTTTTCCCTAAGTCCTCCATTTCCAGATTCAGAATGTGATACTTCAGTTCATACACTGCACGGGGCAGTAAGTCCACCAGCCTTTCACTCTCTGTTTCCACCTTAGTAAACTTAGTATGAATCTTACTAAGCTGATATCTGTCTGCAACCATATCAGTACACATTTTTCTCAGCTCATCATCCGGTCCGGAAGAAAGCACAGAGAACAGGTAGCGGGCATCAAATTTATTCATAGCCTCAGCCATAGTATTCTCAATATAATCACTGAGTTCAGATTCCATCTGCTTTATCTGCCCAACGCTCTTGCCGTTCTCAGCTATATATTCCCGTCCCTCACACAACATTTTCTCACGTTCAGCAGGCAGTCTGAGCTCGTATGCTTTTCTATCTTCTGACCATGTGGTATCAGCAAGCTCACAAGCAGCCTCATAACATCTCCTGTAATCCGCAGATGAGAATACAATACCATCACTACTGAATTCCTGTCTCACATACTCAAGAACTCTCAGCGGGTTCCCGTTCATATCGTCACAGAAGGGATATAAGCCATAACGCAATATCAGTTTTATGAGAACCTCCTCATACGGCCTTAGAATAAGGGCCCTGTTTCTCTCTCTTACTACCTCATCAGCAATGGGTACTGCTGTTTCATTTATAGCAGGTCCGTTTTCATCATTTGATATGGGCTCATTCCGAGTGCCTGATTCAGTCTGTGGTAGAGGCGTTACTCCGGCTCTTAGATTACGTTTATAACTCCCATCTGCTACCAGTTTTGCAAGACGGCGTCGCAGAATCTGCGCATCCACCTTCAGCTCCCGGGAGCATAGATCTATATAAAATGCTCTTGTTACTTCATTTGGGATAACAGAAACTGACTGCAGAATACTGTCCACCACCTTGGCTCTCGCCACAGGGTCTGACGCTGACTCTTTCAGAAGAATATCAGTCTTGAACTGAATAAAGTCCACCTGATTTGCTTTCAAATACTCTTCTACCTCATCAGGCGTGTGACTTTGAGCAAAGGAATCAGGGTCATCACCGTCAGGAAGAAGAAGGACATGAACATTCAAGCCCTCAGCCAGAAGCAAGTCTATACCTCTTAATGATGCCTTTATACCGGCAGCATCACTATCGTAAATAACCGTTACATTATCAGTAAATCTATGTATAAGGCGCACCTGGCCGTCAGTCAGAGACGTACCGGAGGAAGCAACAACATTCTCCACTCCTGACTGAACCATGGAAATAACATCCATATATCCCTCCACCAGGATACACCGGTCTTTTTTACTGATTGACTGCTTGGCCTGATATAGACCGTATAATTCTTTGCTCTTGCTGTAAATTAATGACTCCGGAGAGTTAATATATTTTGCGGTCTTTTTATCAGTACTCAGCGTTCTGCCACCGAAAGCCACTACTTTTCCGGATACTGAATGAACCGGATAAATCACCCTACCCCTGAAACGGTCATAGAGACTTCCGCGTTCATTCTTGCTGCATAATCCCGTTCTCACAAGGTATTCTTCCTGATACCCTTCAGCCAATGCCTTCTCTGAAAGAGCGGTTGGGGATTCCAAGGCATACCCAAGCTTGAATCTCTCAATCATGGCATCAGATATACCACGATGCCTGAAATATGTAAGGCCTATTTCCTTACCTGCGTCAGTGTTAAAGAGGTTATTATTAAAGTATTTAAGCGCAAATTCATTAACGCCCAACATTCCCTCACGCTCTGACGCAATCTTACGTTCTTGCTCAGACTCCTCATGCTCCTGAATTTCAATATTGTATTTTTTAGCAAGATACCTCAGAGCTTCCTGATAAGTCATCTGCTCCAGTTCCATAAGAAAATTTACGGGGGAGCCTCCCTTTCCACAACTGAAGCATTTACATATACCTTTTGCTTTGGAAACGCTGAAAGATGGCGTACGCTCATTATGAAACGGGCAGAGACCTATATAGTTGGCTCCCCGCCTCTTTAAGCTCACAAAATCACTTACCACCTCAACAATGTCGGCAGTATCCAATATTTTCTGAACAGTTTCCCTATCAATTTTCTTCATCCCTTACCCTCTCTGCATCAAAGGGCTTTGAGACTATTGAAAAATTCCTGCCTAAGTGCTGAATCAGTTTCAAACACGCCTACAAAGTCCACTGTACTGGTGGTACTTTCCTGCTTCTCAACACCACGCATTTTCATACACATGTGATGCGCATTGCTCACAGCTATTACGCCCTTAACACCGGCCGTATGAAAAATTTCATTACAGACTTGAGCCGTTAATCGTTCCTGCACCTGCAGTCTCCGTGCATAAGTATTTACCACTCTTGCAAGTTTACTGAGACCTATAATTTTACCGTCCGGAATATATCCTATGGAAATCTTACCAAAGAAAGGCAGTATATGATGCTCACACATAGAGTAATATTCTATATCCTTTACTATAACCATCTGCGAGCCCTCATGCGTAAAGAGAGCCTTGGATATAATTTCTGAAGCATCAGTACGGTAGCCCGAAGTAAGATACCATAACGCCCTGGCACTGCGCATGGGGGTCTTGATGAGTCCCTCGCGTGCGGTATCCTCGCCAAGCAGTTCCATGATAGCTTTCATGTGCCCAGCTATAGCCTCAATTTTTTTAGATTCTTCAGCTGTATATTGATGGGATGTCTCGGACATAAAAATTTTATTTTACATTTACGCGGTCTCGTACCAGGTGTAGGGATCTGCTTAGGGCAGGAAACGCTCTTTTTATTTCAGTCATAGCAGCCTCAGCCTCTGCACGGGTACGGAAATCACCACATCTCACACGCCAATATGGAGATTCAAATGATACATAGCAATTATACTGAGGGAAACGACGCTGTATCATTGCCTTAGTACCCTGAGCCTGCTGGCGTGCTGTACGAGGATTGTTGTCATCAAACACCTGAACCCTGTATCCGGCGCGCGCATGAGCCGTTCCGGAAGCTGTCACCGTTGTTGTTTTCACGGGTTCTGACTGACACTTCAGACGCTGATTCAGAGATGCCGGCTGATCTATAAAAATTAAATCTCCGGCATTGATGCTGTCAACAATAGTACCGCGTGCCGGGATACTATCCGTTGTTGCATAACCGGATAATCCTGTAGCACACATAAAAATTAAACAGCACAATTGGGGTCTGAGTTTTCTGCGGTTCATTAGGTTGACTTTAGAATATAATATGGCCACAAAAATACTAAAAAGAATTTTTGTGGCCATATTTATATGTTAAAAATATCTTATTATCAGTTGAAGGCCTCTACAATGCCCATGAAATCAGCGCACTTGAGTGAAGCGCCTCCAATTAAGCCGCCATCAACATCGGGCTTGGCAAAAAGTTCTTTTGCATTAGAAGGCTTACAGCTTCCGCCATAAAGTATTGAAGTATTTTCTGCAACTTCTTTTCCGTATTTTTCTTCTATGACGCTACGAATGAAGGCATGCATGTCTTCTGCCTGGTCAGCTGTAGCTGTCTTACCTGTGCCAATAGCCCAAACAGGTTCATAGGCCAGAATAATCTTGCTGAAGCCCTCAGCACAGAGGTTGAACAGGCCTTCCTCAATCTGCTTACGTACAACTTCATTATATGTGCCGTTTTCACGTTCTTCAAGAACTTCACCAATACAGAAGATGGGAGTGAGACCATTTTCAAGGGCAAGCGCAACTTTCTCACGGAGAGTTTCTGAAGTCTCTCCATAATACTGGCGGCGCTCTGAATGACCAAGGATTACATAACGTGCACCGGTAGATGCAACCATGGGAGCAGATACCTCACCGGTATAGGCACCTGAAGCATGGTCAGCGCAGTTTTCAGCGCCAAGGCCAAGAACTGTATTATCTATTACATCGTTAACGGGTACCAGATGAGTAAAGGGTACACAGATTATTACATCACAGTTAGCTTTAGTTCCCTTCAGGGCTGCGTTTACTTCTTTTGCAAGAGCCACGCCTTCAGGCACTGTAGTATTCATCTTCCAGTTACCTGCTACAATGTTTTTTCTCATTTTATATAATGTTTTAGTGTTTTAGAAAAAAAGACTTTGCAGTCTCTGAATATCATTCAGCGACTGCAAAGTTACGCATTTTTTCTGATTATTACCACATCCGGTTTATTTCTGATTCAGCAGGTCCACTGAACGCTCAATAAATGCGGTCAGCTCAGCGCCTTTCAGAAGACCGTTACTCAACAAGGCCAGGTCAAGCAATTGCTTTATCTCAGGTATTTCTGCGGCATAAGTGCTTACTATCTTTTCCTGCTCTGCACGGATATCAGAAACCTTCTTCCTAAGTTCAGCTTCCTTACTCTTATCAGCTGCGTCACCTTGTTTCTGCAGTTCATCAAGCTCCTTGTTTTCCGCTTCCAATGAATCCATAAGAGTCTGAATTTCTGCACCGAGCTTCTCTGAAGCCTGAGAACGCAACCTGTCCACAATAGGATTTGCGGTATTAACTACTAACGTATAGCTGTCTGGCAATTGACTGTAAAAATCCATTCCGGGTTGCATAGCAGCCATATCTTTCATACGGCGCATATACTCATTCTGTGTAACAGTGACAGGCATGGCAGAAGCGCCCATATTTTCAAAACTGATAAGGAACTCTGACTTATCCACCACGGGAAGCTGACTGTGGAACAAAGAAGTCATAATATTCCTGTCCACGCTTGTGAGTTCTACAGAGGGACCATCATTCTTCTTTATCAGATTTTCCACTACATCAGAGTCAACCCTTACAAAGGTGGTATTCTGTAATTTCTGTTCAAGCAACCCCACGAAATGTGACTCAAGCTGACCATCCATAACAAGCACGCTGTAACCCTTGTCCTCGGCTGCCTTTATATAAGAATACTGGGCCGTGGAATCAGTTGTATAAAGGTACACTATTTTGCCGTCCTTATCAGTCTGACTCGCCTCTACTAATGTTTTATACTCTTCCAATGTATAATACTTTCCCTGTGTATCTTTCAGGAGGGTAAACTTCAGTGCAGCATCACAGAACTTGGCATCTGTAAGCATTCCATATTCTATAAATATCTTTATATCATCCCATTTCTTCTCAAACTCAGCACGGTCTGATTTAAAAATACCGTCAAGTCTGTCTGCAACTTTCTTGGTTATATAACCTGAGATTTTCTTTACGGCAGTGTCTGCCTGCAGATAGCTGCGGGACACGTTAAGTGGAATGTCCGGAGAATCAATAACACCCTGCATCAGCATCATGAATTCAGGAACCACACCTTCCACTGAATCTGTAACGTAAACCTGATTGCTATACAGCTGTATTCTGTTACGGCTGACATCAAGATTATTTTTTATCTTGGGGAAGTAAAGAATACCTGTAAGGGTGAAGGGATAATCCACATTCAGATGTATCCAGAACAGAGGGTCATCCTGACCGGGATATAGTTCATGATAGAAATCAATGTAGTCTTTATCTGTAAGCTCTGATGGTTTCTTGGTCCACTGGGGTTCAGTAGCGTTTATAATCTTATCACGCTCTGTATCCACCATTTTACCATCCTTCCATTCCTGTTCTTTACCGCTTATCACCGGCACAGGCATAAACCTACAGTACTTCTTCAAAAGACCGTCAATTACTGACTGGTCAAGAAATTTTTTACTCTCGTCATCAATATACAGAATAATATCAGTACCACGTGATGAACGTGTACCCTCTCCCATTTCATACTCAGGCGAGCCGTCACATTCCCAACGGACAGCTGTTGCGCCTTCTTTATATGACAGCGTGTTTATAACCACCTTTTTCGCCACCATAAACGCTGAATAGAAACCCAAACCAAAATGGCCTATAATACCATTGGCGGTATCTTTATACTTCTGAAGGAATTCTTCTGCTCCTGAGAATGCAATCTGATTTATATAACGGTCTACGTCCTCTTCTGTCATTCCCACACCGTTATCGCTAATGGTAATAGTTCCGGCCTCCTTATCTATCGTAACACGGACATCAAGAGGACCCGTCTCACCCTTAAATTCTCCAAAACTCTGAAGGGTACGCAGCTTCTGACTTGCATCAACCGCGTTGGAAACAAGTTCACGCAAGAAAATTTCATGATCGCTGTACAGAAATTTTTTAATTACAGGGAAGATATTCTCTGTTGTAACTCCAATTGTTCCTTTTTGCATAACTTATATTTAAATTATTAATATTCAATATTGTTCTTCTGTGCGAAAGTTTAACAAAAAACGTGCCACGCTGGTTCTCTGACATTTTGTCATAATCCCTGATTTTGTCACTCCGTCCGTAAACCATCTGCCCTGTGCATTGTTAATATTTTAGTTAAATTACTAAATGGACATGATTATATAACATCAACTATACATAAACACTGACTATGAATTTTAATAACTTTACAATCAAATCTCAGGAAGCCATTCAGAAGGCTGTAGAGATTACCCGCTCCGCAGGGTTACAGGCTATAGAGCCGGTTATTCTGCTGAAAGCCGTTATAGAAGAAGGTGAGTCGGTGATCAAATTCATCTTTCAGAAAATAGGTGCTAACATCGGTCAGGTAACTAACATGATTGACCGTGATATAGCCTCCCTTCCAAAGGTATCAGGAGGGGAGCCGTATCTTAGCAGAACCTCAAATGATGTGCTGCAAGCTGCAATAGATGGTGCCAAGAAACAAGGTGACCAGTACGTGACCCTTGAGGCTATGCTTGTGGCGCTGTTTAACGTCAACTCCTCAGCTTCCACTATTCTTAAAGATGCCGGAATTACCGCCAAGGAGCTTCAGGCTGCCATAGATGAGCTCCGTAAAGGGAAGAAAGCCACAGACCAGGGTGCGGAAGAAACATACAACGCACTTTCAAAATACGCTATTAATCTGAATGAACGCGCCTCCTCAGGAAAGTTGGATCCTGTAATTGGCCGTGATGAGGAAATTAGGCGTGTATTGCAGATTCTTTCACGACGCACCAAGAACAATCCTATGCTTATAGGTGAGCCCGGTACAGGTAAGACCGCCATTGCAGAAGGCCTCGCACATCGAATTGTCAGAGGTGATGTTCCGGAGAATCTGCGTACCAAGCAGATATATTCTCTGGATATGGGAGCTCTGGTTGCCGGTGCTAAATATAAGGGCGAATTTGAGGAGCGCCTCAAGGCCATTGTAAACGAAGTCACAGCCGCTGATGGTGAAATAATTCTCTTCATTGATGAGATTCATACACTTGTTGGGGCCGGCAAGGGCGAGGGCGCAATGGATGCCGCAAACATCCTTAAACCTGCTCTTGCTCGTGGTGAACTTCGCAGTATTGGAGCAACAACGCTTGATGAGTACCAGAAGTATTTTGAGAAGGATAAGGCACTGGAACGTCGTTTCCAGAAAGTTATGGTTAATGAGCCTGATGAGGAAAGCGCCATTGCCATCCTGCGTGGACTTAAAGAAAGATATGAGAATCACCACCATGTACGCATCCGTGATGAGGCTATCATTGCAGCCGTACAGCTGTCTGAAAGATATATCACTGACCGTTTCCTCCCGGACAAGGCAATTGACCTTATTGATGAGGCTGCTTCTAAACTGAAACTTGAAATAGATTCAGTTCCTCAGGCTTTGGATGATATCAGCAGACGTATTGCTCAGAAAGAGATTGAGAGAGAAGCAATAAAACGCGAAGGCAGAGATGAGGAGGTTAAGGAGATAGAGAAACAGATTGCCTCCATGCGCGAGGAAGAAAAAGAATATGCCGCCAAGTGGAAAGCTGAAAAGGAACTGATTGACACCATTCAGCAGAACAAGGTTGACATTGAACAGCTTAACTTTGAAGCAGAAAGAGCTGAGCGCGAAGGCGATTACGGCCGCGTTGCCGAAATCCGATATTCCAAGATAAAAGAAAAGGAAGAGGCTAATGCCAACATTCAGGAACAACTTAAAATGATGCAGGGAGAGAAAGCCCTCATCAAGGAAGAAGTTGACTCTGATGACATTGCAGACGTTGTCAGCCGCTGGACCGGTATTCCGGTAAACAAGATGGTGCAAAGCGAAAAAGAAAAGCTCCTGCATCTGGAACGCGAGTTACACTCCCGCGTTGTAGGCCAGAATGAAGCAATTACCGCTATTGCCGACGCAGTACGTCGTTCACGTGCAGGGCTTAATGACCCCCGCCGTCCCATTGGCTCATTCATATTCCTTGGGACCACCGGTGTGGGTAAGACAGAACTGGCTAAGGCTCTGGCTGAATATCTCTTTGATGATGAAAATATGATGACCCGAATTGACATGAGCGAGTATCAGGAGAAGCACGCTGTGAGCCGGCTGGTTGGAGCGCCTCCGGGATATGTTGGATATGATGAGGGTGGTCAGCTGACAGAAGCAGTAAGACGTAAACCGTACTCAGTGGTACTGTTTGATGAAATTGAGAAAGCGCATCCTGATGTCTTCAATATTCTGCTTCAGGTTCTGGATGACGGTCACCTTACTGACAACAAGGGCCGACTGGTGAATTTCAAGAACACCATCATCATTATGACCTCAAATATGGGCAGCAATGTTATCCGCGAGAATTTCAGCAAGATGACTCCGGAGAACAAGGATATGACCATTGAGAAAACTAAGGAAGAAGTTCTGGATATGCTTAAGAAGCAGATTCGTCCCGAGTTCTTAAATCGTATTGATGAGATAATCATGTTCACGCCGCTGAACCGTGATGAGATAGAGGAAATTGTAGGACTTCAGGTTAATGGCATACGCAAGATGCTGGAAAAGAGCGCCGGTATCAAGCTGGAGGTTACTCCGGCAGCCTTGAGCTTCCTTGCAGATGAAGGCTATGACCCCGAGTTCGGAGCCCGTCCCGTTAAGCGAGTAATACACCGCATGGTGCTCAACAAGCTGTCCAAGGACATTCTCAGCATGGCAGTTGACCGCACGAAACCGGTAATTATAGACGTTAACGCAGATAAAACAGACCTTGTTTTCCGTAACTAAACTAACACAACCTAATACTTTAAGATGTGTCAGAAAGAATAGTTTCTGGCACATCTTTTTTCACGGGAATACTCTGTCCATGAATAATCAGAGAGGATAGCATAAGCCGCAACTGCTTTCTTAAGTACCTTATGCGCTCCATCTTTACCGGCAGAAAAAATTTGGTTGTTCTCTGAACCATTTTTCATCCCATGTTGTTTTAAATACAGAGAGTAAGACAACAAGATTTAAGTGATAATGATTGGTTTAGAAGAATACAGGCTGTCGTGATGACAGCCTTTTTCTTTTATATTTTGATATCAGTTATGATGATTGACAGTTTTATGATGACAGTACGGGCAAATGGGCCCATCATTAATGTCCATCCATTGATGCTTGCACTTACACCTCCATTGTGGATCCGTTCCTTTCTCAACACATTTATAGCCTTGTGCATTATTATCTCCTGAACCAGTAAAAGAAGGATTGCGACCCCCAACAGCTGAAAATGTATAGTTGGTTGATAAGATGGCTTTTCAAAAGGGCCGGCATCAAACAACCACATGGCTCCTATTACAACTACTGCAATGGTTACAACCCATCCCCAGAAGTCATTTGAAGAATCATTACTCATACAATAATATTTATTTGATTAAAATACAAAATCTTTTCTTAGTTGGAGCCAAAGAGAATGCCATTCTTCACTCTGCTCTTCCAGTCTAAATATTTATGAATACACAAATATGTCAAAAACGAGATTCCCATAAAATCAAACCATGCACGGCCGGAAGAAGGAGCCATAATTAATTCTAACAAATTTCCAGCCATACAAAAAAGTCCAATAA